>NZ_JARJMT020000184.1 GCF_029335975.1 Tepidimonas sp. | reverse complement strand
GGCGCCGTCCGACCCGCTGGCATGGATCGTCGATGTGCCGGCGCTGGAAGCGGCGCTGGGGCAGGCGGTGGCCTTTCAGGCCGGTATCGACCGGCTCATCGACGACGCGGGAGCACGGCCGAAGGCCGGCCTCACCGTGATTTGCGAAGGGCGCCGCAGTGCTACCCGGGCGGCAGAAGGATTGATCTACGACACACGCCCCTACCCCCATACTGCTATCGCGGCACGGCTGCACTGCGAGCGCCCCCACGGCGCGGTGGCCCGGCAGTGGTTTTGCGGCGACAGCATCTTGGCGCTGCTACCGTTGGGGGGGGAAGAGGGGCAATCCGTCGCCTTGGTTTGGTCAGTGCCCCATGCCCGTGCGGACGCTCTGCTGGCGCTGCCGTCTGACGCATTTGCCCTCTCGGTACAACAGGCGTGTGGGGCCGCCCTGGGCGAGATGCGCACCCTGGGCCAGCCTGCAAGCTGGCCGCTGGAGCTGTCGATCGCCCGCCCCTGGGTGCGCCCGGGGCTAGCACTCGCGGGGGATGCCGCCCATGCCATGCATCCGTTGGCCGGCCAGGGCCTCAACGTCGGCCTGGGGGACGCCGCCGAGCTGGCGCGCGTGCTGCGCGAGCGCGAGTACTGGCGCCCCTTGGGCGATCTGCGCCTGCTGCGCCGCTATGAGCGCGCCCGTGCCGCCCCCGTGGCCGCCATGCAAACCGCTACCGATGCCCTGTACGGGTTGTTTGGCGGCCGCGATGAACGGCTGGTCGCGCTGCGGCGCTGGGGGCTGCGCGCGGTGGACCGGCTGGAACCGATCAAACACTGGTTCATCCAACAGGCAGCGGGCAAGCCCGTCGTTCCCCGGCCGTAATGGTCCCATCGGGCCCACCTCCCTTCTTTTTCATTGCAAAGATTGCACATGACCCGTTTTGCTCTGTTTTCCCTGCCCGTGCTGCGTCAACCCACGCTGGGCGCGGTGGGGGCTGTGCTGCTGGTGATGACTTCAGCACATGCCAACGAGACCGTCATCCGCAAAAACCTGAGCGAACGCTTGCCCAACCTGCCTCGCATCGAGGAGGTACGGCCCACCCCGATGCGGGGCTTGTTCGAGATCCGCATCAACGGCACGGACATCCTCTACACCGATGCCGAGGGCAACTACCTGATCCAGGGCGCCCTCATCGACACCAAGGCCCGCGTCAATCTGACCGAGGAACGGCTGGAGAAGCTCACCGCCATCGCTTTTGACGAACTGCCGCTCAAAGATGCCTTCACGGTGGTGCGTGGCAACGGGCAGCGCAAGCTGGCGGTCTTTGCCGATCCCAACTGTGGATTTTGCAAACGCTTCGAGCGCGACTTGGCCAAGCTAGACAATGTCACCATCCACACCTTCCTCTACCCCGTGCTGGGCAAGGACTCCGAGCAAAAATCCCGCGCGATTTGGTGCGCGCCCGACCGCAACAAAGCCTGGGACGACTGGATGCTGCGCGGCGTGACGCCGCCCGAGCCCAAGGCCGGCGCCAAGTGCGACACCGCGGCCTTGGAGCGCAATATTGCCTTTGGACAGAAGTACCGCATCAGCGGCACCCCTACCACCATCCTGGCCAACGGGATACGTCTGCCAGGTGCGGTGGGGCTGGACCGTTTGGAGCCGCTGCTGGCCCAAAGCGGCAGCACCCCATGACTTCTCGCCGCAGCGTCCCGGCCCGCCAAGCGGTTCAGCCGGCGGCCTTGCGTTACACCGTCGAGGTGGCTGACGCCCATGCCCACCTGTGGCGGGTCACCTTGGCGATCGACCGCCCCGCGCCTCGGCAGCGTGTCAGCCTGCCGGTGTGGATTCCGGGCAGTTACCTGGTGCGGGAGTTCGCCCAGCATCTGCAGCGCCTGCAAGCAGCGCTCGATGGACATCCGGTGCCGCTGCGGGCTGTGGACAAAAATACTTGGCAAGCCGATGTAGGGGACGAGGCCCCCAGTGCCACGCTGACCTTGCGCTATGAGGTTTACGCCTTCGATCCTTCGGTGCGTGCCGCTTACCTGGATGCGCGGCGGGGCTTTTTCAACCCCACCAGCCTGTGTCTGCGCGTGCACGGGCGCGAAAACGAACCGCACGCCCTGACCCTGCTTGGCGGCGAGGCCACCCGTGGCTGGCGCGTGGCCACGGCCTTGCGCCCATGGGCTGCCGCTTCTGATGATGGTTCGCAGGGGGCAAGTGGCTGGCGCTGGGCCTGCGGTGACGGCTTTGGCACCTATCTGGCCGCCGACTACGACGAGTTGGCCGACAGTCCTGTGGAAATGGGGGAGTTTTGGTGCGCCGACTTCGTGGTGCGCGGCGTGCCTCACCGTTTGGTCGTCAGCGGGGCCATGGTCGGCTGGGATTCTGAGCGGCTGCTGCGCGACACCGCCCGGGTGTGCGAGGCTGCCATGACTTTTTGGCATGGCCCGGACGGCTCCCCTCCCATCGACCGCTATCTGTTTTTGCTCAACGCCACGCAGGATGGTTACGGCGGATTGGAGCATCGCCACTCCAGTGCCCTAGTTTGCGCCCGCACCGACCTTCCACTGCAGCCGCTGCCCAGTCTGGGGACATCGGAGCAGGCGTCTGCTCCGCTGCGCGCGGGCGACGGCTACACGACGCTGCTGGGGCTCATCAGCCACGAATATTTCCATACCTGGAACGTCAAGCGGCTGCGCCCGCGGGAATTCACCCGCTACGACTACGACCGCGAGAATCTGACGGAGCTGCTGTGGTTCTTCGAGGGCTTTACCAGCTACTGCGACGATCTGCTGCTGCTGCGCGCCGGGCTGATCGATCAAGCCACCTATTTGCAGTTGCTGGCCAAGTCCATCAACCATGTGCTGCAGACCCCAGGGCGACAGGTGCAGAGTGTGGCGCAGGCCAGTTGGGACGCCTGGATCAAGTACTACCGAGTCCAAGAAAACACCCCCAACGCGACGGTCAGCTACTACGCCAAAGGCGCGCTGGTGGCCCTGTGCCTGGATCTGACACTGCGTTGCGAGGGACGAACCACCCTGGACGATGTGATGCGTGCACTGTGGCAGCGCTGCGCTGGTGGGCCTATGCGTGAGGCTGACCTGCGTGCCGTCCTGCGCCGCCTGGCTGGCCGCGACATGGACGCTGAGCTCGACGCCTGGGTGCATGGCACCGATGAGCTGCCGCTGCGCCCCCTGCTGGAGCGGCATGGCGTGCGCTGGATCGAGGAGCGCGCGCCCCTGGCGCAGCAGCTTGGCCTGCGCGTGGACGAAGCCAACGGCATCCGCCTGCGCAATGTGCTGCGGGGCGGTGCGGCCGAGCGGGCGGGTCTGGCCGCTGGCGATGAATGGCTGGCCGTGGAACGTGCGGGGGAGGTCTGGCGCGTGCGGCGGCTGGACGATGTGGCCGTGCATGCGCGCAGGCTGTCTCCGGACGAATCCCTGGTGTGCTGGGTGGCTCGCGACGGCCGCGTGCTGCGTTGCCCGCTCCAGTGGCCAGCGCCAGCCATCCATGTGCAGCTACAGCCCGCCCCCACCGAGTTGGGGGCTGACCTCACTCCCCGCGAAACTGTGGCGCCCGCTTCTGCAAGAAGGCGGTGACGCCCTCCATATAGTCGTGGCTGCGGCCCAGCGCGGCCTGGTATTCGCGCTCCACCTCGAGCTGTTGTTCGAACGAACGCTGCAGTGCACCGCGCATCAGGTGCCGGGTGCTCACCAGCGCGCGGGTGGGCATCGCGGCCAGGCGTTCGGCCAAGGTCAGCGCAGCGGCCAGGGGGTCATCGGCCAGCGCCCAGATCAGCCCCCAGTCGCGGGCCTGCTCGGCCGGTAATTTGTCGCCCAGCATCGCCAACGCCATGGCGCGGGCCAGTCCCAACCGCTCCACGGTTAGCCAGCTGCCGCCGGCATCGGGAATGAGCCCGATTTTGCTGAAGGCTTGAACGAAGCTGGCGCCGGGCGCAGCGATGGTGATGTCGCAGGTTAGCGCCAGCGACACGCCGGCGCCGGCTGCCACCCCGTTGACCGCCGCCACGGTGGGCACACGCAGATTCATCAGCGCTCGCGCGCTGGGGTTGAAGCCAGTCTCGAGCACGGGTCCGGGGTTGGCGCGTTCCCATAGGTCAGGGCCGGGCGCGAAGTCCAACTCCGACAGGTCCAGCCCAGCGCAAAACCCGCGTCCGGCGCCGGTCAGCACCAGGGCGCGAATGTCGCGGTCGGCCTCCACGTCAGCCAGCGCGCGCTGAAACGCCTGGTGCATGGTGCGGGTAAAGCTGTTGAGCGTATGGGGGCGATTGAGCGTGAGCACGGCAACTGCACCGCGGCGCTCGAACACAATCTCGTTGGCTGCCGGTGTTGCCGCTGGTTGCTGGGACATCGGAAGTCTCCTCTGGCTCTGGAATGAGCGGCCAGGCCGGCCGCGATGCGCGAATCGTAACCCGCCCAAACGCTGCCACGACCCCTCCGCCAGCCGCAGCCAGTACGGCCCTGCAGGGGCGCTATAGTCGGCGTTCGTCATGAACGCCTGAGCCTTATTCTGGACGCCTGACCGAGGAAACCTGCATGAGCGAGACATCCCCCCTGTATGAAACCCTGCTCACCCGCACCGAAGGGCCGGTGGGCATCATCGCGCTGAACCGGCCCAAACAGCTCAATGCCCTAAACGATCAGCTCATGAACGAGCTGGGCGCTGCCCTCGAGGCCTTCGACGCCGATGACGGAATCGGTTGCATCGTACTGACGGGCAACGAGAAGGCTTTTGCCGCCGGTGCCGACATCGCGGCGATGGCGCGCTACACCTTTTCGGAGGTTTACCGCACCGAATACATTACGCGCAACTGGGAGGCGCTGCGCCATGTGCGCAAGCCCGTCGTCGCAGCCGTAGCCGGCTTTGCGCTGGGCGGCGGCTGCGAGGTGGCGATGATGTGCGACATCGTCATCGCGGCCGACAATGCCAAGTTTGGCCAACCGGAGGTGAAGATCGGTGTCATCCCCGGCGCGGGCGGCACCCAACGGCTGCCACGTGCCATAGGCAAAGCCAAGGCCATGGACATGGTGCTGACCGGTCGCATGATGGATGCGGCCGAGGCCGAGCGTGCCGGCCTGGTCAGCCGGGTGGTGCCGCTGGACAAGCTCATGGACGAGGCGTTGGCTATTGCGCTGTCCATCGCAGCGCTGCCCCGGCTGGCGGTGTTGGCTGCGAAAGAGGCCGTCAACCGTGCTTTCGAAGGCCCACTGGCCGACGGTCTGATGTACGAGCGCCGGCTGTTCCACGCCATGTTTGCCACCGAGGACCAGAAGGAAGGGATGGCCGCCTTCTTGGACAAGCGCACACCGAACTTTCGGCATCGCTGAACAGCCGGGGCCCGCTCATGCCTGACGCTGGCTTTACCAGCGTCGGCGCCCGGCGCCCGGTGGGTGCCGAGTTTGGCTATAATCATTAAACCGATGGCGCTTTAGCTCAGCCGGTTAGAGCGACGGAATCATAATCCGCAGGTCCGGGGTTCGAATCCCTGAAGCGCCACCAAGCCAGCCCATCTGGCCGCTGTTACAGTGGGGTGGGGCGATTTCCGCGGCTGCCTCCCCATCGCCGCCGTGGATACAGCGCTTGTGAAAAGGTGCGGCGGCGGCGACGACGCCAAACCGGCCCCCGCGCTTCTGCGACATGCAGCGTAGTGCGTTCTGGACGCACACCTGCGGTATGTTGCACACCCCGTTCAAACAGGCCAGCCGACGACACCGTCTCGTTCAGGCTTGCCAATTTGGTGCGCGCTACGCGCTCATCTTTGGTCTTGCAGCTTGCATTGGACGGCGGTGGGCTGGTTGCGCTGTCCGAAATGCCCCGGGAGGGTTCGATGCTCTTGGTCAAGGCATCCTCACACTCTGGGCACTGAACCTATACGCCGCTGGCGGCCGAGGAGGAGAGTGCCGCTGGGCAGTCTGGTGGGTCCTGTAGGATTCGAACCTACGACCTACGGATTAAGAGTCCGCTGCTCTACCAACTGAGCTAAGAACCCGACTTTGGTGGACCGAAGGAGGATCGAACTCCCGACCTCTGCATTGCGAACGCAGCGCTCTCCCAGCTGAGCTATCGGCCCATAGCCCAATATTATAGCGAAGTGTCCAGCGTTTGCAGGTGAGCCAGCGGCAAGCACTGCATGGCCGATGGTCCGCCCTCGCAGAGGGTCATCGCGCGGCAGGCGGTGTTTGGCGATGCGGCCTCAGGCTTCCACCGTTTTGACATCCATGACGCGCAGGCTTACCCCGCCGGCTTGTCGGGCGGCCTTGTCGCCGATCACAGGTTTGTTGGCGTAGGACTGGTAGCGCTCGCGCAGCGGCTGGATGATGTCGGCCAGCGCCTTGGCGTCGTCGATGCGCGATTCATAGCGTTTGAGTACGCCCCAGGCGGACTCGATGATTTTGGCGTTGCAGGTAGCGCGCCCCTGGTCGATCAGTTCCAGCACCGCAGCGCGAGGATTGCCCGCCAAGCTTTGGCGCATGGCGTGTTCCACGATGCCCAGCACCTCGTTGTGCAGGGCAGACAGCCGCTCGGCATAGGGGGGGTGGGCATTGGCCGCCTGTGCCAGCAGCGCCGTGAGGGCTTTGGAGGTGCAAAAACGCCGCCCCAGCACGGTCAGGCGTTCTTCGACTTCGTCGATCTGGATGGCGCGTTGGGCCAGATAGGCCAGCAAGGTGGTCAGGTTGCAGGCGGCCTCGAAGTCGAAGTCCGCCTCGGTGATGGCGCCCATCATTGCGCGCACCTGGCTGAGCACCCGGGCCACCTGCGCATCGTGCAGCAGCAGGGTGATTTCCAGCACTTCGGCCAGCCGCCGCAGCCGCTGCGATTTGGGGTGGCGCTCCACCATGCGCAAGGCATCGTCCAGGTAGCGCTGCAGGCCCTTGCGGTCCCCCGCCTCGAAGCGCATGAAGCCCAGGAGCACCAGTGACTGCGCATCGAACATCTTGGAGTCCAGCCCCAGGCGCACCGATCGTGCCAGCAGTTCCTCGGCCAGCGCGCTCTGACCGCAATAGTGGGCCAACATGCCGTGACGCTGCAGCCGGCTGATGGATGAGGGCGTCAAATCGGTGGCCATGCGGTAGGCGGCTAAAGCGGCGTCAAAGTTGCCCAGTTCGATCTGGGCGCGCCCCATCACGTCGTAGGCGTCGGCGTAGCTGGCTTCCGTGTCGATCAGGCTCTGCAGGGTTTGGCTCGCTTTTTGCGACTGCCCGGCTTCGAGCTGAGCGCGCGCCACGCCCAGCCGGGCCCAGGGCAAGGCCTTGGCCTCGACTACCGCTTCGTACAGGCGCTGGGCCTCGTCGTAGCGCTCCAGCCGCAGCAGCAGCTCAGCGCCTACCCGCGCCGCATACAGCCAATAGTCGCCTCGCTGCTGAAAGCGGCTCAGGCACAGCTCGGCCGCGCGCTCGTACTGCCTGCCCTCGACGGCCTCGAAAATATCCTTGAGCACCGTTTTGCGGTGCCGCGCTTGTCCGATGCGTAGCGCCAGCTGGTTGGCGGTGAAAGGCTTGAGCAGGTAGGAGTCGAGCGCCGACTCGGCTGCCTCTGCCACCTTGGAGTATGCCGCTTCGGCCGTGACCATGATGAACACGGTCGAAAAAGGCAGCAGCCCAGCGCGACGCAAATCGTCCAGCAACGCCTGGCCCGTGGCCGAGTCGTTGGGAAACTCCTGCTCGCACACGACGACGTCGAAGGTCCGGTACTCGAGCTGGCGGCGCGCATCGGCGATGCGTGGGCTTTGTGCCACCGTCTGGGCCCCCATGTCACGCAGTTGCGACACCAGAATAGAGCGCGAGGTGGGATTGCCGTCGATGACCAACGCCGTGGCCCCGAACAAATCCATCAGACTCATGGCGCGGGATTATCGGCCTGTGTCGCCTGTGTCAAGGGCGCGGCGCGGTCCATGGGCCCCAGGTGGATACCTCCCGAAGGACGAAGCCGTGGGTCGCCCAAGGCGGGCCGGTTGTGTGCCGTTCCGTAGGCCCGGCGCAAGGCGGCCACCCGGGTACGCCAGCTGTCGGCGTTTGGGATGTCACTGCCGTAGCGCTGCAGCATCAGCCAGGCCGTCTCCACCGCGCGGGCGTTGAGGCTGTCTTGCGCCAAGGTGTACAGCTGTGCCAAGGCCAGCACCGGCTCCCCCTGACTGGCGCGGCGCAGCGCTTGCTCGATGCCTTGCACCAGGGTGGCCTCGCATTCGCGCAGGCGCTCGGCGTACCGGGTGTGATGGCTGGCTGCATGGGCCAGCAGCTCGCTCATGGCCTTGGAGATGGCGAAGCGCTGGCCCAGCCGGTTGACCAGGGCGTCTTGGTCGGGCAGCGTCGTGTGCCGAGCCAAGGCGGCCAAAACGGCCAGCAGGTTACAGGCCGCCTCCATGTCGAAGTTGGGCGCGACGGCGGTCTCGCCGAGGTCGGCCAGGGCTGGCGCGAGGGCATCCGCGCGGCGCTCGCAGGCATGGGCCAATAGGTCGATTAGCTGCAAAAAGCGCTGCAGGCGCACATCTTCGGGATTGGCCAGCGCGCGCTTGCGCAGCTCGCCGTGGTGCCGTTCCAACTCCGCGGGGTCGCCGCGCTCGAAGGCGGCGATGGCCAGCAGCACCAGGCTTTCGGCGTCGAACATCTTGGAGTCGAGCCCCAGGTAGGTGGCACGCTGCAGGAGTTCGATCGCCTTGTCCCGGTTGCCCAGAAAGAACGCCAGCATGCCCAGCCGCTGCTGGCGGCCAATGGCCATGGGGGTGAATTCCAGCGCCTTGCCCAGGCTGTCGAGCGCGTCCTCGAACTGCCCCAACTCCATTTGCACCCGCCCAAGCACATCGTAGGCATCGGGATAGTCGGGGGCGGCCTCGATCAACTGCCGCAGGGTGTCCATGGCTGCGCCAGGGGCTCCGCTTTCGAGCTGGCAGCGCGCCACGCCCAGCAGGGCCCATAGGTGGGGCTCGGTGTCCCAGATGGACTGAAAGAGGGCCTGCGCTTGGCCAAAGCGGCCCAGGCGCAACAGGATCTCCGCGCCCCAGCGCGCAGCGGACAACCACTGCGGCCCCCGCGCGGCAAAGCGCTGCAGGCACAGATCGACAGCGTCGTCGTAGCGGCCTTCTTCCATGGCGCGGTGAATGTCCCACAGCGCAGCCTTGCGCCGTTGCGCCTGTTCGATGCGATCGTACAGACTGCCGACGGGGTAGGGGCGCACGATGTAGCTGTCCACCGACGATTCGGCCGCCTCAGCCACCTTCAGGTAGGTGGCCTCGTCGGTGATGAGGATGAATACCGTACCAAAGGGCAGCAGCCCGCTGCGGCGCAGATCGTCCAGCAGGGCCTGGCCCGAGCCGCTGCGCGGGAAGGCGTCACTGCAGATCACCAGGTCGAAGGCATGGCGCTCGATCTCGCGCCGCGCATCGGCGATGCGGCCGA
>NZ_JARJMT020000181.1 GCF_029335975.1 Tepidimonas sp. | reverse complement strand
TTGCGTGAGGAACCGCACATAGGCCTGGGTGGTGGAGATTTCGCGCCCTTGCGCCGTGGGCTCCAGCACGGCCTTGAAGGTTTCGAGCGACGGCACGGTGAACTGCTCGTCGCTCTTGACCCGGCGCTTGGGCAGATAGCCGCCCAACGCCTTGCGCCGCTCATGCAGGTATTTCATCTCCGGCGTGTCATCAGCCGGCTTGTAGAACGGGATTTTGGGCAGTTCGCTGTCGGGGATGGGGATGTTGAACCGGTCGCGGAAGTAGCGGATGTCCTCGTCGGTGAGCTTCTTGGTCTGGTGTGCGGTGTTTTTGCCTTCGCCCGCGCGGCCCATGCCGTAGCCCTTGACCGTCTTGACCAGCAGCACCGTCGGCTGGCCGGTGGTGTTGTGGTGCGCGCGGTGGAAGGCGGCATACACCTTCTGCGCATCGTGGCCGCCGCGGCGCAGCGCCCAGATGTCCTCGTCGCTCATCTTGGCCACCAGTTCCAGGGCTTTCGGATCGCGGCCAAAGAAATGCTTGCGCACGAAGGCCCCATCGTTGGCCTTGAAGGCCTGGTAGTCGCCATCGAGCGTGTCGAGCATGATCTTGCGCAGCGCGCCGTCCTTGTCCCGCGCCAGCAGCGGGTCCCAGTTGCTGCCCCACAGCAGCTTGATCACGTTCCAGCCGGCGCCGCGAAACTCGCCCTCCAGCTCCTGGATGATTTTGCCGTTTCCGCGCACCGGACCGTCGAGCCGTTGCAGGTTGCAGTTGATGACGAAAATCAGGTTGTCCAACCCCTCGCGCGCGGCCAGTCCGATGGCGCCCAGGCTCTCGGGCTCGTCCATTTCGCCATCGCCACAGAACACCCACACCTTGCGCTGGCGGGTGTCGGCAATGCCGCGCGCGTGCAGATACTTCAGAAAACGCGCCTGATAGATGCCCATCAGCGGCCCCAAGCCCATCGACACGGTGGGGAACTGCCAAAAGTCCGGCATCAGCTTGGGATGCGGATAGCTGGACAGCCCCTTGCCGTCCACCTCCTGCCGGAAATGGAGCAACTGCTCCTCGGTCAGCCGTCCTTCCAGGAAGGCGCGGGCGTAGATACCCGGGGCGCTGTGGCCCTGGATATAGATCAGATCACCGCCGTGCGTGCCGCCCTGATCGGTGTCGTCGGCATGCCAGAAGTGGTTGAAGCCGCAGGCAAACATGTGCGCCAGCGACTGAAAGGAGCTGATATGCCCGCCCAGGTCGCCGCCATCGGGCGGGTTGAGCCGGTTGGCCTTGACCACCATGGCCATTGCGTTCCAGCGCATGTAGGCGCGCAGGCGGCCTTCGATTTCCAGATTGCCAGGGCTGCGCTCCTCCTCATCGGGCTCGATGGTGTTGACATAGCCGGTGGTGGCCGAAAACGGCAGGTCGATGCTGTGCTCGCGCGCCTCTTCCAGCAGCTGCTCCAACAGAAAATGGGCACGCTCGGGGCCAGCGCGTTCGATGACGCTATCCAGGGCCTCGAGCCATTCGCGCGTCTCCTGCGGATCGGTGTCGGGGGCCAGGAGTGGGGAAATCGGTTGAGCGGGTTGGGACATGGTGTCGTCTCCTCGTTGGCGTGGAAAAGGGTACGGCGAAGGCGTCTTCGTGTCCACGAAGTTTCGCATGAAATCCTACTATTTCCAAAATACGGTTATACATTTCATATAGTGAATTTTTTCGAGCAGACCGATCGGCATCATTGCGGGTTTGCCCTAAACTGATGGCATGGCCCGACCAACGCTCGACGTCCACGCTGCGCGCACGCCCCGCTGGTGGGCGGCGCCGCGCCGCTGGTGGCAACACTGGTGGGACCGGCTGCCGCCGAGCCGGCAGGACCAGCTTGCCGTGCTTGGACCGCTCTTGTCCGTCCTGCTTTTCCTGACGGCCATCTTTTCGGCCTTGGCCTACTTCACCCATCAAGAGGTCAATCGCGAGCAGGAAGCGGTGATGCGCGACACCGAATACGCGCAACAGCGCCTGCGCTTGCGGCTGCTCGAGCGGCAAGAGCAGCTCATGCGCCTGGCGCGTGACATCGCCAACCGATCGATCGAAGAGACCGAATTCGTCTTTCAGGCCGAGGCGCTGGTCATCCAGAACCCCGAACTGCTTGCAGTGCACTGGATCGGCCCGTCGCGGGAGGTGGTGACGGGCTACACCGCGCCCAGTGCGCCAGCGCACGCGCTGCGTCGTGCCGGCGAGCTGCTGCCGTCCCAAAGCATCGGCGGTGCGTTCGAACTGGCGCGCGACCTGCACCAACCGATTTACTCGCGACCACTGCGCTGGCCCGACGGGGGCAGCACCGTCGTGCTGTTGTTGCCATTCGAAGACCATCGCCGCTTTGGCGGCGCGGTGATGGCAGAGTATTCCGTCGAAGGACTGCTGCGCTACGGTGTACCGTCTGAGGTGCTGGCGCGCTACGCTGTAACATTCGTCGGCGAAGACGGCAGCCTGCATGCGGGCATGCCGCTCAAACCCATCAAAACCCCGCTATCCCGTCTGCCCTGGGCCGCGCAAGCACAGCGACACGAGCTGCCGATTTCCCCCATCGGCAATAGCCTGCTGGTACGCGCCGAAGGTCTGCGCGCCGTCCGCGATGCGGGCAGCGAGGCGTTTTTCTGGATCGTCGGTGCAATGAGCGTGGCAACGATCTGGATGCTGCTGGGCAATATGCGCCACACACGGCGGCGCTTGCAGGCCCAGCGGGCATTGGTGGCGGAGACCAACTTCCGTCGGGCCATGGAAAACTCCATGCTGACCGGGATGCGCGCCCTCGACATGGAAGGCCGCATCACCTATGTCAACCGCGCTTTTTGCGACATGACGGGCTGGAGCGAGGCCGAGCTGATTGGCACCACCGCCCCTTTCCCCTACTGGCCCGAGGGGGAACACGACACGCTGATGGCCCGCTTGCAAGACGAAATCGCTGGCCGCAATGCCCCGGGCGGGTTCGAGGTGCCTGTCAAGCGCAAAAACGGCAGTATTTTCTATGCGCGCATGTACGTCTCGCCGCTGGTGGACGCGCAGGGACAGCAGACGGGCTGGATGACGTCGATGACCGACATCACCGAGCCCAAGCGCATCCGCGAGGAACTCACCGCGTCATATGACCGCTTCGCAACGGTGCTGGACAGTCTGGACGAGGCCATCTCGGTCGCGCCGCTGCACAGCCACGAACTGCTGTTTGCCAACCACATGTACCAGCGCTGGTTTGGCCAGGGCTCAGCGGGTCACGAGCGCATGTTGGAGCTGTGCGCCTCCGTTCCGATCCTGCCGCCACAGGACCACACCGATCAGGTGGATGGCCTGATGGGCCTGCCCACCGACGCGCTGGTAGAGGCGGTCGCCGAGCACACGCA
>NZ_JARJMT020000080.1 GCF_029335975.1 Tepidimonas sp. | reverse complement strand
CAGGCGCAGGGGTTCGAGGCCTGGTGGCCGAGCGACAAACTCGCCGTGCGCGGCTACGTCGAGGTGCTGCGCCACTACCGCGAGATCGTCGGCATCCGCCGCCGCCTGCGCGCACGGCTGGTAGATGAGCGTCCAGCGCTGTTCATTGGCGTCGATGCGCCGGACTTCAACCTGGCGCTGGAGGCCGACCTGCGCGCGGCGGGCATTTCGACGGTGCACTTCGTCGCACCGGCGATCTGGGCTTGGCGGCCCGAACGCATCGAACTGATCCGCCGTGCCTGCGACCATGTGCTGTGCATCTTTCCGTTCGAGCCGGCGCTGCTGGCCCAACACGGGATCGCCGCCAGCTACGTCGGCCACCCACTGGCCAGCCTCATCCCGCTGCGGCCGGACCGCGTCGGCGCGCGCGCGTTGCTCGGCATGGATGACGCACAGCCGCTGCTGGCGCTGCTGCCCGGCAGCCGCCGTGCGGAAATCGATCACCTGTTGCCGCGCTTCCTCGCGGCGGTGGCGATCTTGCGCGCCCAGCGACCGAGACTGCGCTTCGTGCTGCCAGCGGTGCCGGCATGGGAGGGGACGATACGTGCCCAAGTGGCCGCCAGCCCCCATGCGGCTGCCATCACCGTGCTGCGCGGGCAGTCGCACACGGCGTTGGCGGCCTGCGATGCTGCGCTGGTGGCCAGCGGTACCGCCACCTTGGAGGCGGCGCTCTTCAAGCGCCCGATGGTGATCGCTTACCACATGCACCCACTGTCGTGGTGGCTGACGCGGCGCCAGATGCGCCAGCCATGGGCCGGGCTGCCCAACATCCTGTGCGGCGAATTCGTCGTGCCGGAGCTGCTGCAGGAGGCGGCCACCCCGGAGGCGCTGGCGGAGGCGACGCTGGCGTGGCTGGCTGACGATGCACCAGCGCACGCGCGGCGCGAGCGCCTGGTGGCGCGCTTCGAGGCGCTGCACGCCGAGCTGCGGCGCGACACCGCGACGCTGGCGGTGCAGGCAATTGAGCCGCTGCTTGAGCGTGGGGGGGCGCTATGAAGGCGGGCCCGACGTCGCGTCCGACATCTGCCCGTGCGGACCGCCGCACCCGGGTGTCGCTGGCCCACGCCCAGGCTGCGGCCCAGCAATACGCCTTCGACTGGGGCGACGGGGGCCTGGTGGCCGGGGTGGACGAGGCCGGCCGGGGGCCGCTGGCCGGGCCGGTCGTGGCGGCTGCCGTCATCCTGGATGATCGGGATCCGATCGAAGGGGTCGCCGACTCCAAGGCCCTGAGTGCCGCCCGGCGCGAGGCGCTTTATGACGCCATACGGGCACGGGCCCTGTGCCTGGGGGTCGGCACCGCCAGTGTGGAAGAGATCGACCAGCTGAACATTCTGCAGGCGACGCTGCTGGCGATGCAGCGGGCCGTGGCTGGGTTGCGGCTGCGGCCCGCGCTGGTGCTGGTGGATGGCAATCGGCTGCCGGTGCTGGACATGCGTGCCGAAGCCGTGGTGCGCGGCGATGCCACGGTGGCGGCGATTGCCGCGGCCTCGATCGTGGCCAAAGTGACGCGCGACCGCCTCATGGATGAGGCGCATGCGGCTTACCCAGCCTACGGTTTCGACCGGCACCGAGGCTATGGCACGGCGCAGCATCTGCATGCCCTGCGCCAGCACGGCCCCACGCCATGGCATCGGCGCAGCTTCGCGCCGGTGGCCGAGGCGCTGCGCGCATCGACTGCGGGGGCTGCCGCATGACCCCGCTGCGCCCACCCGAGCCGATTGCTTCGCGCGACAACCCGCGCGTCAAACGCCTGCGACGCTTGGTGCAAGATGGCAGTGCCTACCGGCGCGAAGGCGTTGTCTGGGTCGAAGGCGACCATTTGTGCCGCGCCCTGCTGGCCCGCGGTTGGCGGCCCGAGGCGGTGGTGGCCAGCCCCGTGGGCCTGGCGTGGGTGCAGACGTGGCAGCAGACGGGGGCCCTGGCGCCCGAGGTTCCCGTCTGGCTGCTGACCGAGGCGCTGATGGCGCAGCTCAGCCCGCTGGAGTCGGCTGCCCATGTGGGCTGCTTGGTCCGCGTGCCACCCACTCAGGCCGTGCAGGCCGGCGTGCCCACCGTGGTGCTGGACCGGCTGCAGGACCCAGGCAATGTCGGCTCCGTGCTGCGCAGTGCGGCGGCATTCGGCTTTCGACAGGTGCTGGCGCTGCGCGGCACCGCCGCGCTGTGGTCGCCCAAGGTGTTGCGTGCCGGCATGGGGGCCCATTTCGGCCTCACACTGGTCGAGGCGGTGGATGCTGCCTGCCTGGCCGATTTGCAGGTGCCATTGCTTGCGACCAGTTCCCACCAAGGGGACTGGCTGCACGAGGCCCGCTTGCCCTGGCCGTGCGCCTGGTTGCTGGGCCACGAAGGGCAGGGTGTCCGCGCAGACCTGATGGAACAGGCCGCGCACACGGTGCGCATCATCCAGCCCGGTGGCGAAGAATCGCTCAATGTGGCGGCCGCTGCCGCGATCTGTCTGCATGCCAGCGCGGCGGCCGTATTTGGCGGGCTATAATCCCAAGGTTTACCCAGACCGTCCGTGTCCACGCGGTGACTGTCTTGCGCGCTCCCCGGCCATGTCGCGGTCGCCGGGCGCTGCGGCGGACGGGGCCAGGTGGGTGCGGGTGCGTCCAAACCATCCTGGAGAGTGTCCGTGTTTCCCGTCCTTGCCACCGCCATCCTCGCGCTCGCAGACGGCACGGTCTTTGAAGGTGTGGCCATCGGTTCGACCGGCCAGACTGTGGGTGAGGTGGTGTTCAACACCGCCCTCACCGGTTATCAGGAAATCCTCACCGACCCCAGCTACCGCCAGCAGATCGTGACCCTCACGTATCCGCACATCGGCAACGTCGGGGTCAACGGTGAGGACATCGAATCCGGCGCCATCCAAGCCGCTGGCCTGATCATCAAGGACCTGCCCCAGCTCCATTCCAATTTCCGCGCCGATCGATCGCTTGGCGAGTACCTGCGTCGCGAGGGCATCGTGGCGATCGCAGGCCTGGACACGCGCGCGTTGACGCGCCGCCTGCGCGAGCACGGCGCACAAAACGGCGCCATCGTTGCGCTGCGCGAGGGCGAAGCGGTCACCGACGCCGTGCGCGCCGAAGCCGTCGCCGCCGCGCGCAGCGCACCCAGCATGGCCGGGCTGGATCTGGCGCAGACGGTCAGCGCCGCCGACCCATACGAGTGGACCGAGACCGACTGGCGGCTACGGCGCGAGGATGGTACGCGCGGCTATGGGCGGCTGGCGCAGCCACGCTTGCACGTCGTCGCCTACGATTTCGGCGTCAAGCGCAACATCCTGCGCATGCTGGCCGAGCGGGGCTGCCGTGTCACCGTGGTACCGGCGCGCACCCCGGCCACCGACGTGCTGGCGCTGCGGCCGGACGGTGTGTTCCTCTCCAATGGCCCTGGCGACCCCGAGCCGTGCGATTACGCGATCGCGGCCGCGGCCACCGTCATCGCGCGTGGGGTGCCGACGTTTGGCATCTGCCTGGGGCATCAGATCATGGCGCTGGCCAGCGGCGCGCGCACGTTCAAGATGAAGTTTGGCCACCACGGCGCCAACCACCCGGTCAAGGACCTGGACACCGGGCGGGTCAGCATCACCAGCCAGAACCACGGCTTCGCGGTGGACGAGACCAGTCTGCCCGCAACGCTGCGCGCCACGCATGTCAGTCTGTTCGACGGCACGCTGCAGGGCATCGCGCGCACCGACCGCCCTGCGTTTGGTTTTCAGGGCCACCCAGAGGCCAGCCCCGGTCCGCACGACATCGGCTATCTGTTCGATCGGTTTGTCGGTCTCATGGAACAGGGGCGCGGGGCTTGAGCCGCGTGTCCACCGCCGCCCTTTGCGAGCTTGACGTCCTGCGACCATGCTGGGCATTACCGATCTGACCACCTTCGTTGCCGGCACGATCGTCATCGTGCTGCTGCCAGGGCCAAACTCGATGTACGTGCTGTCCGTGGCGTCACGCGAGGGCGTGCTGCGCGGCTACCAGGCTGCCTGCGGGGTTTTTGTCGGCGACACGATCCTGATGGCGCTGTCGGCAGCGGGGCTAGCCTCGGTGCTGGCGGCGCATCCGTGGCTGTTCATGGCTGTCAAGTATGCCGGTGCGATCTACCTCGGCTGGATCGGGCTCAATCTGTTGCGCACGGCCTGGCGGGGTTGGCACCGCGGTCCGCCGCAGCGCCTCGCCGCCACGCCCAAGCAGTCGGCTGAGCGGTCGGCCGGGCGCACGGGCCGCTGGCAGCCATTCCGCCGTGCGCTGTCGATCAGTTTGCTCAACCCCAAAGCGATATTCTTTTTCATCTCGTTTTTCGTGCAGTTCGTCGATCCTGCCTATCCGTGGCCAGCGCTGAGCTTCGTGGCGCTGGGTGTGATCGTGCAGGTCTGCAGCGCGCTGTATCTGAGCGCCCTCATCCTCGCCGGCGACCGACTGGCGCACGCATTTTCCGCGCGGCGCCATCTGGCTGCTTGGCTCAACGCCGCCGTCGGCGCCCTGTTCATCGGCTTCGGCCTGCGGCTGGCACGTGCCAGTGCCGTGTGACCGCCGGCCAGTTTTGCGAGATTTTCGACACCATGCCCAAGCGTCAAGACCTCCACAGCATCCTCATCATTGGTGCCGGCCCGATCGTCATCGGCCAAGCGTGTGAATTTGATTACTCTGGTGTACAGGCCTGCAAGGCCCTGCGCGAGGAGGGCTACCGCGTCATCCTGATCAACAGCAACCCGGCCACCATCATGACCGACCCCGCCACGGCGGATGCGGTCTATATCGAGCCCATCACCTGGCAGACGGTCGAGAAGATCATCACCCGCGAGCGCCCCGACGCCATCCTGCCGACCATGGGTGGCCAGACCGCACTCAACTGTGCCCTGGACCTGTGGCGCCACGGCGTGCTGAAGCGCTACGGCTGCGAACTGATCGGCGCACGTCCAGAGGCGATCGATAAAGCCGAGGACCGCCAGAAGTTCAAGGAGGCGATGACGCGCATCGGGCTCGAGTCAGCGCGCTCGGGCATCGCGCACAGCATGGAGGAAGCCTGGTCGGTGCAGCGTGTGGTGGGCTTTCCAGCGGTGATTCGGCCCAGTTTTACGCTGGGGGGTACCGGCGGCGGTATCGCCTACAACCCCGAGGAGTTCGAGATCATCTGCAAACGCGGGCTGGAGGCATCGCCCACCTCGGAGCTGCTGATCGAGGAGTCGCTGGTCGGCTGGAAAGAGTTCGAGATGGAGGTGGTGCGCGACCGCGCCGACAACTGCATCATCGTGTGCTCGATCGAAAACCTCGACCCGATGGGGGTGCACACTGGCGACTCGATCACCGTGGCGCCGGCGCAGACACTGACCGACAAGGAATACCAGCGCATGCGCGACGCCTCGATCGCCGTGCTGCGCGAGATCGGCGTAGACACCGGTGGCTCCAACGTACAGTTTGCCGTCAATCCGGCCGACGGGCGCATGATCGTCATCGAGATGAATCCGCGCGTGAGCCGTTCCTCGGCGCTGGCATCCAAGGCCACCGGTTTTCCGATCGCCAAGGTGGCGGCCAAGCTGGCGGTCGGCTACACGCTCGATGAGCTGAAAAATGACATCACCGGCGGCGCCACGCCCGCCTCGTTCGAGCCGACCATCGACTATGTCGTCACGAAGATCCCGCGCTTTGCCTTCGAGAAGTTTCCGCAGGCCAATGACCGCCTGACCACGCAGATGAAGTCGGTCGGCGAAGTCATGGCCATCGGACGCACCTTCCAGGAAAGCTTCCAGAAGGCGCTGCGCGGACTGGAAGTCGGCGTCGATGGCATGAACGAAAAAACCCAGGACCGTGAGACGCTGGAGCGCGAGCTGGGTGAGCCGGGCCCCGAGCGCATCTGGTATGTCGGCGACGCGTTCGCGGCTGGCTGGTCCCTGGAGGAAGTGCACCACTTCACCAAGATCGATCGGTGGTTCCTGGCGCAGATCCAGGATATCGTGCAGATCGAGCTGGCGCTGGACCGCCACACGGCGCAGCATGGCGCGCGGGCGCTGGAGGCGCTGGATGCCGCAACGCTGCGCACGCTCAAGCGCAAGGGCTTTTCGGACCGGCGGCTGGCCAAGCTGCTGGCCACTACCGAGCATGCGGTGCGGGCACGCCGCCATGCGCTGGGCGTGCGACCGGTGTACAAGCGCGTCGACACCTGCGCGGCCGAGTTTGCCAGCCACACCGCCTACCTGTACTCCACCTACGAGCAGGAGTGCGAGGCGGCGCCGAGCAACCGGCGCAAGATCATCGTGCTCGGCGGCGGCCCCAACCGCATTGGCCAGGGTATCGAGTTCGACTACTGCTGTGTGCACGCGGCACTGGCCCTGCGCGAGGACGGCTTCGAGACCATCATGGTCAACTGCAACCCGGAGACCGTCTCGACCGACTACGACACCAGCGACCGGCTCTACTTCGAGCCGCTGACGCTGGAGGATGTGCTGGAGATCGTCGCGGTGGAAAGACCCGAGGGCGTCATCGTGCAGTACGGCGGCCAAACGCCGTTGAAGCTGGCGCTGGGGCTAGAGCGCGCCGGTGTGCCAATCATCGGCACCACGCCGGACATGATCGACGCCGCCGAGGACCGGGAGCGCTTCCAGCAGATGCTGCACCAGCTGGGACTCAAGCAGCCGCCCAACGCCACCGCCCGCACCGAAGCCGAGGCGATGGACAAGGCCGCCGAGCTCGGCTATCCGCTCGTGGTGCGGCCGAGCTACGTGCTGGGCGGGCGCGCGATGGAGATCGTGCACGAGCCGCGCGACCTGGAGCGCTACATGCGCGAGGCGGTCAAGGTCAGCAATGACTCACCGGTGCTGCTGGACCGCTTCCTCAACGACGCCATCGAGTGTGACGTGGACTGCGTCCGCGACACCAGCGGCCAGGTGTTGATTGGTGGCGTGATGGAGCACATCGAGCAGGCGGGCGTGCATTCCGGCGACTCGGCTTGCTCGCTGCCGCCGTACTACCTGTCAGCGGCCACCGTGGCCGAAATCAAGCGCCAGACGGCGGCGCTGGCCGAGGCGCTGCAGGTCGTGGGTCTCATGAACGTCCAGTTCGCGATCCAAGAAGTGGAGGAGGGGGGCGCCAAGCGTGACCTCATTTACGTGCTGGAAGTCAACCCGCGCGCCAGCCGCACCGTGCCGTTCGTCTCCAAGGCCACCGGCATTCCGCTGGCCAAGGTGGCGGCGCGTTGCATGGCGGGCCACACGCTGGCCGAACAGGGCGTCACGCGCGAGGTCAAGCCACCCTACTTCAGCGTCAAGGAGGCGGTATTTCCCTTCGTCAAGTTCCCGGGCGTGGACACCATTCTGGGGCCGGAGATGAAGTCCACCGGCGAGGTCATGGGCGTGGGCCGCAGTTTCGGCGAGGCGTTCGTCAAAAGCCAGCTCGGCGCGGGTGTGCGTCTGCCACGGCCCACCGATGCGGTGCGCAAGATTTTTCTGTCGGTCAAGTCAGGCGACAAGGCGCGCGCGGTGTCGATCGCGCGCGATCTGGCGGCGATGGGCTTTGAGCTGGTGGCCACGCGCGGTACCGCCGCCGCGATCCTTGCAGCTGGCATTCCGTGCGCGGTGGTCAACAAAGTCGCCGAGGGTCGCCCCAATATCGTGGACATGATCAAGAATGGCGAGATCGCCATGGTCATCAACACGGTGGAGGAGCGCCGCAATGCAATCGCCGATTCGCGCTACATTCGGATCGCGTCGCTGGCCAACCGCGTGACCACCTTTACGACGATCTTCGGTGCCGAGGCGGCGGTGGAAGGCATGAAGGTGTTGGACGATCTGCCGGTGTATACACTGGCGGAATTGCACACACAACTGGTGTGACGCAGGCGCCTGAGCACCCTTGACCAACCGCGCGTGCAGTCGCCGTTGGCGCGCTAAACCGGTTATCATTACCCACGAGTCGATACCGCCGAACGGCAACGCTCGGCGGTTTGCTTTTGTGCGAAGAGGATTGCTGCCATGCCCACCATTCCGCTGACCAAGCGCGGTGCCGACAAGCTCAAGGAAGAGCTGCACCGCCTCAAGACCGTTGAGCGCCCCGCTGTCATCCAGGCCATTGCCGAGGCACGCGCCCAGGGTGACCTGAGCGAGAACGCCGAGTACGACGCGGCCAAGGACCGGCAAGGCTTCATCGAAGGCCGTATCAAGGAGATCGAGGGCAAGCTCGCCGCCGCCCAGATCATCGACCCGGCACAGCTCGACGCCGGCGGCAAGGTGGTGTTCGGTGCCACCGTCGAGCTGGAGGACGAGGCCAGCGGCGAGACCGTCACCTACCAGATCGTTGGCGAGGACGAAGCCGACCTGAAGCTCGGGCTGATCAATGTCTCGAGTCCCATCGCGCGCGCACTGATCGGCAAGGAGGAGGGCGACATCGCCGAGGTGCAGGCGCCCAATGGCGTGCGCCGCTACGAGATCGTGGCCGTGCGCTACGAGTGAGGGATCGACCCGTGCGGGCTTTGGGGCGAGCTTGGGTGCAGCGCTGGCCGCTGCTGGTGGCGGCACTGTGGTGGGGCGCGGTGACGGCCTGGAGCTTCGTCGCCGTGCCGCTGTTGTTTGCGCACTTCAACAACCCAGCGGTGGCCGGCGGCATGGCCGCGCGGTTGTTTCAGGTGCAGTCGTGGGTGAGCGTCGCTGCCGCTCTGGTGTTGCTGCTGTGGGGGCGGGCACAGCGTGGCCGCGGGCAGGCAGGGGACGCCGACTGGGCACTGCTGCCCTGGTTGTTGCTCGGGGCGCTGGCGGGCTTGGTGCAGGAGTTTGGTGTTGCCCAGCGCATTCTCACCGCCCGCCAGACGGGCGCCGATCTTGCCTTGTGGCACGGCCTGGGATCGCTGCTGGTGGCGCTGCAGTGGCTGTGCGCGCTGCGCAGCCTGTGGTGGCTGGCGGGGCGGACATCGCGCGCGGTCGAGGCGGACGGTCGCTGAGCCAAGACCGCCGAGCGAGCGCCGGTTGGTCAGCCAGCCGCGCGCTCCGCCGCCTCGACCGTGTTGAGCAGCAACATCGCAATCGTCATCGGCCCCACGCCGCCGGGCACCGGGGTAATCCAGCCGGCCACCTCGCGCACGGCGTCGAAGTCGACATCGCCGCACAGCTTGCCGTCGGGCAAGCGGTTGATGCCGACGTCGAGCACGACGGCACCGGGCTTGACCATGTCGGCACCGATCATGCGCGGCTTGCCGACGGCGGCGACCAGGATGTCGGCCTGGCGCGTATGGTGGGCCAGGTCCGCGGTGCCGCTGTGGCAGATCGTCACCGTGGCGCCGGCCTGCAGCAGCAGCAGCGCCATCGGCTTGCCGACGATGTTGCTGCGACCGACCACGACGGCGTGCTGGCCGCGCAGATCGGTGCGCCCGATGTGCTCCAGCATCTTCATGCAGCCATAGGGCGTGCAAGGCCGAAAGGCCGGCTGACCCACCAGCAGCGCCCCAGCGTTGGCGATGTGAAAGCCGTCGACGTCTTTTTCCGGCGCAATGGCCTCGATGACGCGCTGGGCGTTGAGGTGCGCGGGCAGCGGCAGCTGCACCAGGATGCCGTGGATGGCGGGGTCGGTATTGAGCGCGGCGATGCGCGCCAGCAGCTCGGGCTCGGTCAGGTTGGCGGGATAGGTCTCCAACACCGAATGCAAGCCGGCCTCGCCGCAGGCCTTGACTTTGTTGCGCACATAGACCTGGCTGGCGGGATCATCACCGACCAGGATGACTGCAAGCCCCGGCGGTTGGCCTC
>NZ_JARJMT020000162.1 GCF_029335975.1 Tepidimonas sp. | reverse complement strand
CTCGTTGGCGGCATACAGCCGCCGCGATTCGTACTGCAGCGTCACCATATAGAAGCTGCTGGCCAGCAAGGCCAACAGCAGGACGAGGTTCAGGCGCGTCATGCCCGCCGCCCCCCTGTCGCCCCTACCTTCCCCCCGGCGCGCGCCGCCCGCGGGGCAGCGGTGCGGGTCGCGGCGCGCATCACGGCGCTGCGCGCACGGGGGTTGGCCTGCACCTCGGCCGCGTCGGGCATGGTACGCGAGACGTGCGCCAGCAGCGGCGGGGGGGGCTCGACCATCGGGGCGCGCCGATCCACGGCCGGCCGCGCATGCCGGGCCATGAACTGCTTGACCATCCGGTCTTCCAGCGAATGGAAGCCGATCACCACCAAGCGCCCACCCGGGCGCAGCACGCTCAGGCTGGCGTCGAGCGCTTGTTGCAGCTCTTCAAGCTCGGCGTTGATGTGAATCCGAATAGCCTGAAATGTGCGCGTTGCAGGGTCCTTGCCCGGCTCGCGGGTTTTGACCGCACCAGCCACGATTTCGGCCAGCTCGGCGGTGGTTCGAACAGGCCCCCGTTCCTGTCGGCGACGATCAATCGCCTTTGCAATCGATGCAGCAAACCGCTCTTCGCCGTAGTCACGAATCACCTCCGTCATCTCGGCCACCGAGGCCGTGGCCAGCCACTCGGCGGCGCTCGGGCCGCGCGTGGGATCCATGCGCATATCCAGCGGGCCGTCGCGGCGAAAGGAAAAGCCGCGCGCCGCATCGTCCAGTTGCGGCGAGCTGACCCCCAGATCCAACAGCAGCCCGTCCACGCTGGCAGGTGCCAGCGTGGCCAGGGCCGAAAAACCCTGGTGCCGCACGGCCACGCGCGCGTCCAGCGCCGCCAGCGCCCGTGCCTGCGCGATGGCCTGGGGGTCTTTGTCGAACACCGTCAGGCGCCCTGCCGGCGACAAGCGCGCCAAGATCGCCCGGCTGTGACCGCCGCGACCGAAAGTGGCATCGATGTAGTGTCCGTCCGGTTGGATCTGAAGGGCCTCGACCGCTTCGTTCAACAAGACGGTGCGATGGGAGTGGGTCATCTGCACCGCCTGGCCCTCAGAAAGAGAAATCCTGGAAGGCCTCGGGCATCTCGCCCTGCATCGCCTCGGCCTCCTGCGCCGCGTAGGTGGCCGCATCCCACAGCTCGAAGTGGTTGCCCATGCCCAGCAGCATGGCCTCCTTGGTGATGCCGGCAGCCGCGCGCAGTTCGGGAGCGATGAGCACACGGCCCTGGGCGTCCATCTCCACGTCCTGCGCATTGCCCAAAAAGATGCGCTTCCACCACTGGGCCGACATCGGCAGCTGCGCGATGCGCTGGCGAAACGCCTCCCACTCCGGGCGGGGAAAGATCATCAGACAGCCGTGTGGGTGCTTGGTGATGGTGAGCTGGCCTGCCGCGGTCGCGCTCAGGACGTCGCGATGCCGGGTCGGCACCGAGAGCCGACCTTTGGCATCGAGACTGAGAGACGAGGCGCCTTGGAACACGGGTCAGGTCCGCAGATGGGATTCCACTTTTCACCACATTTTTTCACTAACTCCCACTGTAGCACCAAAAACCCGCACATCACAAGCCAGTCGCCGGGTTTTTTCATGCGAAATCAAAGACTTAAGGCCGACTTGCAGCGCAAGTCGGCCTTCAAAAAGCAGGAAAAATCAAGCGCTTGCAAAGCGACTTGAAAGCAGTGCCTGAGGATTCAGTCCGCGGACTTCAAAGGACAAAGCGCGACAGATCCTCGTCGCGCGCCAGTCCGCCCAGACGCGCCTCGACATAGGGGGCATCCACCGTGACGGTCTGACCGCTCAAGCGCGCGGCGTCGAAACTGACCTCGTCGAGCAGCCGCTCCATCACCGTGGCCAGTCGGCGCGCGCCGATGTTTTCGGTGCGCTCGTTGACCTCCCAGGCGATGGCGGCGATGCGGCGGATGCCGTCGTCGGTGAAGGCCAGCGTCACGCCCTCGGTGGCCAGCAGCGCCTGGTACTGGCGCACCAGGCTGGCGTGGGTCTGTGTCAGGATGGCCTCGAAATCCTGCACCGACAGGGGCTGCAGCTCCACCCGGATCGGAAAGCGCCCCTGCAGCTCCGGGATCAGGTCGCTCGGCTTGCTGAGGTGAAAGGCCCCGCTGGCGATGAACAGGATGTGATCGGTCTTGACCGGCCCGTACTTGGTCGAGACGGTGGTGCCCTCCACCAGCGGCAGCAAGTCGCGCTGCACGCCCTGGCGCGAGACGTCGGCGCCGGCCACATCGCTGCGCGAGGCGACCTTGTCGATCTCGTCGATGAAGACGATGCCGTTTTGCTCCAGGTTCTGGATCGCCTCGGCGCGGATCTCCTCCTCGTTGATGAGCTTGGCCGCCTCCTCCTCGATCAGCAGCCGGCGCGCCTCGGCGATGCGCAGCCTGCGCGTCTTGCGTCGGCCGAGGTTGAGCTGGCCAAAGAGGCCACGCAGTTGCTCGGCCATCTCCTCCATGCCGGCCGGCGTCATCACCTCCAGCTGCGGCTGCGGCGCGGCCACCTCGATCTCGATTTCCCTGTCATCGATCTGGCCCTCGCGCAGCTTTTTGCGAAACACCTGTCGCGCCGGTCCGTCGCGCTCGGCGTCGCCGTCGCGCGGCGGCGGCAACAAGGCGTCCAGAATGCGCTCCTCGGCCGCGTCCTCGGCACGTGTGCGCACGCGCGCCAGCGCCACTTCGCGCGTGAGCTTGACAGCCACATCGGCCAAATCCCGGATGATGCTGTCCACATCCTTGCCGACATAGCCGACCTCGGTGAACTTGGTCGCTTCTACTTTGATGAACGGTGCATGGGCGAGCTTGGCCAGGCGACGCGCGATCTCGGTTTTTCCAACCCCGGTCGGGCCGATCATCAAGATGTTTTTTGGTGTGATCTCGGGCCGCAGCTTCGCGTCCACCTGCTGGCGCCGCCAGCGGTTGCGCAAGGCAATGGCCACTGCGCGTTTGGCGGCTTGCTGGCCGATGATGTGGGCGTCGAGCTCGGAGACGATCTCCTGCGGCGTCATCGCAGCACTCATGCCAGCACCTCCACGGTGTGGTGTTGGTTGGTGTAGATGCACAGATCCCCGGCGATGCGCAGCGCCTCGCGCACCACGGTCTCGGCCGAAAGCGCCGTGTGCTCGAGCAGCGCGCGCGCAGCGGCCTGGGCGTACGCGCCGCCCGAGCCGATCGCAACGATGCCGTGCTCCGGTTCCAGCACATCGCCGTTGCCGGTGATGATGAGGCTCGCCGTGCGGTCGGCCACCGCCAGCATCGCTTCCAGCCGGCGCAGCACGCGGTCGGTGCGCCAGTCGCGCGTCAGCTCCACAGCCGCGCGCAGCAGGTGGCCCTGGTGCTTGTCCAGCTTGGCCTCGAAGCGCTCGAACAGGGTGAAGGCATCCGCCGTGGCGCCGGCAAAGCCCGCCAGCACCTGGTCGCGGTGCAGACGGCGGATCTTGCGCGCACTGGCCTTGACGACGATGGCGCCCAGCGTGACCTGGCCGTCTCCGCCCATGGCGACCTGAAACCGCCCCGGCTCTGCGGGATCGGGGCGGCGCACACAAAGGATCGTGGTGCCGTGAAAGACGGCACCGGCTGAGGATTCTCGTTCCATGCCCCGTATTGTCGCAGCCGGCGCGGTCACTGCCGCCGCATCCAGCAGCGGCGGACAAGTCCAGGTGTGCCAGGCGGCGGGCGCGTGGGGGCGCCTACTCTTGCCGACCCTGGGCCGAGCACACGGCTGCCTCGGTGGCAGCGGGAGCAGGCACACGCATGCGCTGGCCCGAACCCTCGGTGGCCTGCGGCGTCCAGTGCCGAGCCATCTGCGCCTCGATACGCGCGATCTGCTCGATGGTACGGGACGGGTCAGACTCGGGCGGTACCCCACCGCCGCGTACCCCAGCTGCGCCCGACAGGCTGGGCAGCATGACCGGTGGCGCATCGGCGGGCCCGGCCGCGGCGCGCTGGGCGTGGATCCACGCCCGCAGCTCGTTGAGCTCCTCGTGGCGCACCCGGTCGTTGTGGCGCTTGCGCAGAATGGCCGCTTTCAGGGCCCGTCGCTCCTCGTCCAGACCGCGCACGGCACTGTCTGGCGAAGCCCCCGCGCGCAGCCGCCGCCAGATTCGGCTCCACCAGCCGCCGCTGTCCAGGGGATCGTGCGGGGCAGACATGATGGCAGGTGAGGGGGCTGTGTCGGCCCCGCAGGGCCGGCGGGGCTCAGTCGCCGAACAGCTTTTGCTTGAGCTCGCGGCGCTGTTGGGCCTCGATGGACAGGCTGGCGGTCGGCCGGGCCAACAAACGGGCCACGCCGATCGGCTCGCCGGTTTCTTCGCAATAGCCGTAATCGCCGCTGTCGATGCGCGCCAGCGACTGTTCGATCTTCTTGAGCAACTTGCGCTCGCGGTCGCGCGTGCGCAGCTCCAGGGCATGCTCTTCCTCGATGGTGGCGCGGTCGGCCGGATCGGGCACGACCACCGTGTCCTCGCGCAGGTGCTCGGTCGTCTCGCCCGCGTTGTTCAGGATGTCCTGCTTGAGCGCCTGCAGCTTGCGCCGAAAGTAGGCCAGCTGGACATCGTTCATATATTCCGCGTCCGGCATGGCCAGAATGTCGGCATCCGTGAGCTGTTCGAGGGGCAGCTTCTTCCAGTTGTCGGCTCGTGCGGGGTCCTTGCGCAGCGCGGCGGCTGCGGGCGTAGCGGTCGTGGTCATGGCGGGTTCGGGTAAATAACTGGCCTTGGCCGCATGGGGATGGTGGGTCGGCGCAACGGCCTCGGTGGTCTGCGCGCGCATGGCCGCCTTCTCGGCACGGCGCATGGCCGCCGCAGAAGGCTTGCGCGCCGCGCGCGCCATCTCGTTGCCCCCGATCGCCTCGGACGGGCGCTCGGAACCGGCATCGTGGGATGGGGACGTGCTCGGCGGCGGACGGTTCTTCACGGCGCATCTCCTCTGGCTGGCCGGGTGCTGTCGCATTGCGGCGGCCCTGCAACCGCACTGTCGCGGGCGCACCCATGCAAATTGGGGGGCGATTGTAAGCGCAATCTCAACGCAATCGTCCGCACCGCTGCACGCGCGGCAACACGGGCACATGCCGCTTACGCCAGGGATTGCTCCAGGCCCTGCGTCAGGATGTCACGCGGCAGGTCGATGCCGATGAACACCATCTTGCTCTCGCGCTTTTCGTGGGGCTTCCACTGCGGCCCCAGGTCGCTGCCCATGAGCTGGTGCACCCCCTGGAAGATCACCTTGCGATCGGTGCCCTGCATATGCAGCACCCCTTTGTAGCGCAACAGCTTAGGCCCCCAGACCTGCACCACTGCACCCAAAAAGTCCTCCAGCTTGTTCGGGTCGAACGGCCGCTCGCTGCGCCAAACGAAACTCTGGACATCGTCGTCGTGGTGATGGTGCCGGGCATGGCCGTGCCCATGCTCGTGATGGTGGTCGTGCGCGCAGTGCCCGTGGTCGTGGTCGCAGTGGCTGTGGTCGTGGTGATCGTGCGTGTCCGCTTTCAGGAAGTCCGGATCGATGTCGAGCTTGGCGTTCAGGTTGAACCCCCGCAAATCCAGCACTTTGGCCAGCGACACTTGGCCAAAGTGCACGGTCTCGATGGGCGCGCGCGGGTTCATGTGCTTGAGGCGATGGATCAGCGCTTCGAGTGCGTCGGCCGACACCAGATCGGCCTTGCTGATGAAGATCTGGTCCGCGAAGCCGACCTGACGGCGGGCCTCCTGCCGGTCGTCGAGCTGCTGCTGGGCGTGCTTGGCATCCACCAGCGTCACGATCGAGTCGAGCAAAAAGCTCTCGGCCACCTCG
The DNA here is from genome assembly GCF_029335975.1 of Tepidimonas sp. GTDB lineage: Bacteria > Pseudomonadota > Gammaproteobacteria > Burkholderiales > Burkholderiaceae_C > Tepidimonas. The sequence continues at coordinate 8,283 of NZ_JARJMT020000162.1, read as the reverse complement.
TCGTCCATGAAGAAGGTCTGCGCCACCGGCCCCGGGTCCGCCAGGCCGGTGGTCTCGATGATCACGCGGTCGAACGCCAATTTCCCTTGGCGCCGCTGCTCGGCCAACTGCGACAGCGTGCTGCGCAGATCCTCGCGGATGGTGCAGCAGACGCAGCCGTTGCTCATCTGGATGATTTGCTCCTCGGTGTCGGCCACCAGGATGTCGTTGTCGATGTTTTCTTCGCCGAACTCGTTTTCGATGACGGCGATGCGCTGGCCATGCGCTTCGGTGAGGATGCGCTTGAGCAGCGTGGTCTTGCCCGAGCCCAGAAAGCCCGTCAGGATGGTTGTAGGGATGAGTGCCATGACATCAGTGTAGGGGGTCTGTCAAGCCCGGCGCCAGACCACCAAGCCCTTGAGATACTCGCCTTCAGGGAAGGCCAGCCCCGTGGGGTGATCGGGCGCACCGCCGTGGCGGGCCAGGATGGTCGCCTCCACACCCGCCTCCTGCGCGGCACTGGCGACGATTTTCTGAAACAGCTCCACCCCGACCGCGCCGGAACAGGAGTAGGTGAACAAAACGCCGCCGGGCTCCAGGAGCTTCAGCCCCAAGCGGTTGACATCCTTGTAGGCGCGCGCGGCACGCTCCAGGTGCGCGGCGGACGGCGCCAATTTGGGCGGATCGAGCACGATGGCGTCAAAGCGACGGCCCTCGGCCCAAAAGGCGCGCAGGCTGGCGTTGACATCGGCATCCAAAAAGGTGCAGCGCGCCGCATCGAAGCCATTGAGCGCCACATTTTGCCGCGCGCGCTCCAGCGCCGCGGCGGAAGAGTCGATCGACGTCACATGGCGCGCTCCGCCCGCAAGTGCCGCCACCGTGAAGCCGCCGGTGTAGCTGTAGCAGTTGAGCACCTCGCCAAAACCAAAGCCCCGCGTGCGCTCGGCGCAGTCGCGTCGGCTGTCGCGCTGATCCAAATAGTAGCCCGTCTTGTGTCCCTCGGCCACATCCAGGCTCAGACGCCAGCCGTTTTCGTGGATCACGCATTCCGTGGGCCCGCCGCCGCGCAGCCAACCGGTCACCGGCGGCAGGCCTTCGAGCTGGCGCACGCTCGCGTCCGATCGTTCGTACAGGCGACTCAGGCCCGTCACCCGCAGCAGCGCATCGGCAATCCAGGCTTTGTGCCGCTCGGCGCCACTGCTGCCAAACTGTGCCACGAGAACGTCCCCATACCGGTCGACCACCAATCCCGGCAGGCCATCGGACTCGCCGTGCACCAGCCGCACGCCATCGCTGTCGATGGACAGGCGCGCACGTAGGGCGATGGCTGCATGCAGCCGTCGCTCGAAAAAAGCCGCGTCGATGCGCTCGGCCTCGTCGAAGCTCCAGACGCGCACCCGAAGCTTGGAGCTGGGCGCATAGGCCCCCCAAGCCAAAAAGCGCCCCTCGGCACTTTCCACGCGCACCGTCTCGCCGGGATCGGCCCGACCGCGGTCGATGGCCCCATCGAATACCCAGGGGTGACGGCGCAGCAGCGAGCGTTCCTTGCCCGCCTTGAGTCGGATCGTCTTCATAAGGGGTGGATTGTCCCACCCCGAGCGGCAGACTCTCAGGGCCGCAAGTAGACGAAACCCTCGCGCGCCTGCAGCCGAGCCACCTCAGCCACGCCCGAGGGCACGATCTTCGCTTCCGGCAACAGCTTGGCCGCATCGATCTTGCGCGCCACCAAGGTGTTGTTGCAGACGCGAAAGTCGACACCCCGGTTGGACAAATCGGCCACCGCACCGGCAAAGGGCTGCTCCATCTGGTTGGTGGCACCTTCGAGCAGAAAGTCGATGCCCAGGCCGTGCGTGACGACCACGATTTTGGCCGACGGGTCGGCCGCCAGGTGGTTGCGGATGTTCTGCACCGCGCGCGAGGCCTGAGGGATCCCCTCGCTCAGATGGTAGACGACCTTGATGGCGTCGGCCGCCTGAGCCGCCGCAGCGAAGGCCAGTGATGCAAAAAACAGTGTCAGCGTGCGCCAGAGGGCTATCATGGATCGGTCTCCTGCCAATGTGAAGAATGCGAGATAGGGACGGGTTGTCACTCCCCGTCACCCTTCGCCACGCGGTTCATTGTCGCGCACGGAGATACCCGAGAGTCCATCGGGATTACCCGAAGAAGGGGGCAAAGCAGTGGGCGACACAAAACCCTCCCCGCCTGGGCCCGGCGCCGCCCCGGCGCCGTGACGCGCCCGCGGGTGGGCGGCCTCGTACACCCGGCTGAGGTGTTGAAAGTCGAGCCGCGTGTAGACCTGGGTGCTGGCGATGCTGGCGTGGCCCAGCAGCTCCTGCACCCCACGCAAGTCGCCACTGGACTGCAGCACATGGCTGGCAAAGCTGTGCCGCAGCATATGGGGGTGCACATGCACGGGCACGCCAGCCTCGGCCGCCCAGGCCGCCAGGCGGCGGCGGGCCACCTGCGGCGTGAGCCGCTCGCCACGGGCACCAAGGAAAAGCGCTGGCTCGTCCGGCATCCGCAGCCGTTGCGCGCGCACCGCCAACCAATCGGCCAGCGCCGTCAGGGCCGGGCCGCCGACGGGCACCGTGCGCCATTTGCCCCCCTTGCCGCACACATGGGCTTCGCCCGCTTGGGCATCGACCCACCCCCGGGCGTTGGGACCGGGCTGTACGTCCAGCCCGAGCAGTTCCCCCAGGCGCAAACCGCTGCCATAGAGCAGCTCGACCATGGCCCGGTCGCAGCGGCGTTGCGCCTCCCCAAGCGAGTGGTCGGTGCGGTCCTCGGGTGATGCCAGCGCCGGGCCGCGCGCGAGTCGCAAGGCCTCTTCCACCGTCAGGGCTTTGGGCAGCGGCTTGCCCGCTTTGGGTGGCCGCACGCCCTGCAAGGGGTGGCGGTCGCTGCGCCCCGTGCGCCCCAGCCAGTCATACAGCCCGCGCCAGCTCGACACCACCAGGGCGATGCCGCGCGGCTGCCGGCCAGCCGCGTGCAATTGCGCGATCCAGCGGCGCACCTGGGCGGGGGTCACGCTCTTCAAGTCGGTGCCTTCGGCCTGCGCACGGCGATACAGCTCGCGCAGATGTTCAGCATACAGCGCCTGGGTGCGTGCGGCCAGCCGCTTTTCCACCCGGACATGGGTCAGATAGTCCGCGATCAGCGCCAGATCGTCGGTCAGCGCATCCATGGCGGGCTGCGGCGCGGCACCGGCCCGGTCAGTCCGTTGCCGGCAGCAGGCGGCTCAACGCCGCAGCGGCCTGGTCACCGATGCGGGCCAGAAACTCGGTCCCCGCGCTGGCCTGGAACCGGCGCACATCGGGCGAGGCCAACACGAGCAGCCCAAAGGCGGGCGCGTCCGGCGCGCGCCGCAGCGGCAGCAGCGCCAGCGACACCGCGGCGTCGGGCTCGGCCAGCCACTGCACCGGCTCCACCCCTGGGTTGGCACCGCAAAACGGCTGGCGCAAGGAGGTGGCAAAGGCCCGGGCATCGTCGCTGGCGCCTTGGGCAAACGGCGCATCCGCCCACGGCGGGGCCACCCCCCACAGCTTGAGGGCAACCTGCGGGACATCGAAGCGCGCCGCCAACCCGTGCGTGACGGCGGCGGGCAGCGCGGCCGGGTCGTTGACCGCCAGCAATTCGCAGGTCCAGCGGTGCAGGCGGTCGAGCAGGCCGCTGTTCTCCTGGCCATGGCGGATCATCTCGGCCGCCCGCAGCTCGAGCTGGCGCAGCCGCTCGCGCAGGATCTCGACCTGCCGCTCCATCAAGCTGACCGCACGACCGACGTGCGGGCTGGCCAGTTGCACGGAGGCCAGCAGTTCGGCATGGCGCTCGAAAAAGCCGGGCGTATTGACCAGGAATTGGGCAATGTCGTCCTCGGTGATGGGCTGCAGTGGGGCGGTGGGGTTCAAGGGCGGGTCTCCGGGGTCTCCGACATGCGCCGCAGGCGCGCAGCCCCGATTGTGACGCAGGATGGGCGGCGCACGCACGGCTACAGCCCCGCCGCGCAGCCATCAGCGCAGGTCCGGTACATCCACCACGCCCGTGAACACCGGCTCGGCCGGCCCCGTCATCCGCACGGGGGATTGCCAGCCGTGCTGCATGGGCCATTCGATGGTCAGGCGCCCCCCCGGCAGATCCACATCCACGCGCTCGTCGAACCAACCCAGCCGAATGCCCGCCACCACGGCCGCACAGGCACCCGTGCCACAGGCCAGCGTCTCACCGGCACCACGCTCGTAAACCCGCAGCCGGGCGCGGTCGCGCCCGAGCACCTGCAAAAAGCCCACATTGACCCGGCGCGGAAAGCGCGGGTGCGACTCGATGGCCGGTCCCCACTGCGCCACCGGCGCGGCCTGCACGTCGTCGACACGCAGCACGGCGTGCGGATTGCCCATGGACAACACCGCCACCGGCACGGGTGCGGGGCCTGCTGCCGTGACGGCCAGCGGCCAGCGCGCCCAGGTGCCCTCGGGCATCGGCTGCAGGCCGGCGGAGTCGAATGGCACACGCGCCAGATCGAACACCGGCGCGCCCATGTCCACGGTCACACGCCCGTCGTCTTGCAGGGCCAGCGTCAGCACCCCGGCGCGCGTCTGCACCCGCACACAGCGCTTGGGCGTCAAGCCTGCATCATGCACATAGCGCACGAAGCAGCGCGCCCCATTGCCGCAGTTTTCCACCTCCCCACCATCGGCGTTGTGGATGACGTATTCGAAGTCCACCTCCGGCGTCGGCGCCGGGCGCACCGTCAGGACCTGGTCTGCGCCGACGCCGAAATGCCGGTCAGCCAGCCAGCGATACTGCGCAGCCGTCAAACCGTAGCGCTGGCGCGTCTCATCGAGCACGATGAAGTCGTTGCCCGCGCCCTGCATCTTGGTAAACGACAGCCGCATCAGCTCGCTTGCTCCGCCACGAAGATCTCCACCCGGCGGTTGCGTGCCCGCCCCTCGGCGGTGTCGTTGCTGGCGACGGGCTCACGCGATCCACGCCCGTCGATCGCGATGCGCCCGACCGCCACACCGCGCGTGGTCAGGTAGTCGCGCACGGCTGCGGCGCGCTGCAGCGACAGTGGGTTGTTGATGGCGTCGCTGCCGGTGCTATCGGTATGGCCGACGATGGTCACACGGGCCGCGGGATTGCGGTTCAGGCCAGCGGCAAAGGTGTCGAGCACCGACCGGAAGTGGGGCTTGATGTCGGCTCGGCCCACGTCAAAAGAGATGTCGCTCGGGATTTCGAGCTTGAGGCGGTTGTCGGCGGTCTGCGTCACCGCCACGCCGGTGCCGGCGGTGGCCTGCTCCATCTCGCGCTTTTGCTGCTCCATGCGGCTAGACCAAACATAGCCACCGAGCGCCCCAGCCCCGGCCCCAATGGCTGCACCACGCACCGCCCCCTTGCTGCCATCGGTCACCGCACCCAGCACGGCCCCGGCGGCCGCGCCGATCATGGCGCCCTTGGCGGTGCCGGACTGTTGCGCTTCGGACATGTTGGCGCAACCGCCCAGCGCCACGGCGGTGGCGAGCGCGGCAAGCCAAGCGGTGTGGAGCGGGCCGCGGGAAGGGCCTGGAGACGGTCTCTGGGAAGGGATGAAATCCAGCGGTGTCATGGCGAAACTCCTGCGTGATGCGCCCAACGGCGCGGGATCGCTACCATTGTGATCCAGATCCGCCTGGCCAGCCACTGCGCGGCCACTGCTGTTACCCACGGTGACAACCGATACACATCATGGTCCGTCCCCACCTGCGCCTGCGACCGCCCCAACCCCCTGCCCCCGCGCGACCGGCGGCGACCGTGCTGTTCGTGCGCGACGGCGACGCCGGCCTGGAGGTGCTGATGACCCGGCGCTCGGCGCACGCCAGCTTTGCACCCGGGGCCTACGTCTTTCCTGGCGGGGCCATCGACGAGGCGGACCGTGCCGCGGCCCACGATCCAGCCCTGGCCTGGCGACAGGACCAGGATGCTGCCCTGCGTCCGGCCCTGCTGGCCGCCGTGCGCGAGAGCTTCGAGGAGCTGGGCATACTGCTGGCCCGCGACGCACACGGCCGCTGGGTCGCCCCCGCCACCGTGGCTGCCCTGGACCGGCATGGCCCACTGCTGCCCCAGTGCCGGGCGCACGGCCTGACGCTGGCGTTGGACGCCTTGTGGTGGCTGGCGCACTGGATCACGGACCGCGACCTGCCCAAACGCTTCGACGTCCCATTTTTTATCGCCCGCATGCCGCCGCAGCAAACGCCGCTGGCCGACAACCGCGAGCAGTTCGAACCCGTCTGGGTCGCCCCGAGCGAGGCATTGCGCCGCCACGCGGCGGGGCACTTTCCCATGGTCTACCCGACCGTGCGCACCTTGGCGTATCTGCAGCGCTACCCCGACAGCGCAGCCCTGCTGGACGACTGCGCGGCCCGCCAGGGCCCACAGTGGGTCAGCTGCCCCCGCGCGGGCTGGCTCGGAGGGCAGGAAGCGCGCTTCATGGAACACGAGCCGCCTTTCGGCGAACTGGAGCTGACCTGCCCCGACGGGCAACTGGAACACCACCTGGACTGGCGGCATGACGCGCCGGTGGCCTTGACCCGCCATGTGCAGCGTCTGACCGCCCCCAACGCGGGGACCATGACCGGCCCCGGCACCAACAGCTATCTGGTGGGCGAGTCCGAGACCGGCTATATCGCCATCGACCCTGGGCCCAGCGACGCCGACCACCTGCAACGGCTGTTCGAGGCGGCGGGCGGCGACCTGCGCGCCATCGTCTGCACCCACTCGCACCCCGACCACTCGCCGGGCGCCTACCCACTGCAGACGCTGTGCCGCAGCGCTGGCCGCGACACCCCCCCCGTGCTGGGCCTACCCAGCGCGCCAACGGCGCGGGCGCACAGCCACTTCCGCCCCGAGCGGGCGCTGGCAGACGGCGAGCAGCTGGTGTTGTCGGCCACCGATGGCGACCCCCGTCATACCCTGCGCGTGCTGCACACGCCCGGCCACGCCGCCAACCACCTCTGCTTGGTGCTGGAGGAAGACGGCTTGCTGTTCAGCGGCGACCATATCCTCAATGGCAGCACCACGGTCATCGACCCGCCCGATGGCGACATGGATGCCTACCTGGCCTCGCTGCAGCGGCTGCGGGCGGCTTGCGACGAGTACGACATCCGCTACATCCTGCCGGCCCACGGCCATGTGCTGGGCAATGCCCCGCGCGCCATCGAACGGCTGCTGACCCACCGATTGCAGCGCGAGGCAAAAATTGCCCGCGTGCTGGCCGAACACCCCGACGGTGATCTGGCGATCTGGGTACGCCACGCTTATGATGACGTACCGTCCCAATTGTGGCCGGTGGCTCGCCGCTCACTGCTGGCCCATCTGCTGCGCCTGGACCGGGCGCGTTTCGGCCGCTGGATCGAGGATTGACCGTGAACACCTCACCTTGGCCCCAGCCGTGGCCCAGCCCAGGCTGGTGCGCTGGATCGCAGCCGGCGCGCGCTGAGCACCCTGGCTGCGTCGCACCAGGTCAAAAAGTGAAGTCTGCCGGTACGCCGGATTCTGTGCACGGGGCCCGAGAGCCCCATGTGACCGCCATTCCTCTGGGCCGCTGGTCACCCAAACGGCTCGATGCCACCTACCCGCCAGCACGGCCCGCGGGCCACGGGTCGGGGTTGCCCCCTGGCTGGCCTACTTGGTGTTGCTGCGCGTAGAGATTGCCGCGTTTCACCCCGGTCTGAACCGGCTCGTCTCTGTGGCTCTGATCCGCACCTCGCGGTGGAGAGGTGTTACCTCCTACGCTGCCCTGCGCAGTCCGGACGTTCCTCCAGCGCGCCCTTGCGGGCCATGCGCCAGCGACGGTCTGGCAGACTTCACCCGACTATTATCGCTGCTGCGCCCGCCGGGTGCTTGGCCGGCAGCGTCGGCCTGCGTATCATCCGCGCCATGCCCGATCACCACGGGCCCTCAGGACCCACTGCATGATCCGCCTTGCCGAACTGAAGCTGCCGCTGCAGGCTTTGCCTGTCGAAACCCGTCGCGCCGCCGATGCCCCGCCCGAAACCGCCGCCGATCGCGTACCGCCCCCGCACCCCATCGCCGCGCTGCGGGCGCTGGCCGCCCAGGCGCTGGACGTGCCAGCCAACGCCACCACCCCCTTCAATGTGTGCAAGCGCGCATTCGATGCACGGGGTGCGCAGCTCCGCGCCGACTACATCGTGGACGTGGGTCTGGCCGACCCCCTGCAGGAAGCGGCCGCATTGCAACGCTGGGCGGGACATCCGCACATTCAGCCCACGCCAGACATGACGTGGCAGCCGCCTGCGCGGGCCGCACTGGAGG
>NZ_JARJMT020000148.1 GCF_029335975.1 Tepidimonas sp. | reverse complement strand
GTGCCGACTGGTAGCCAGTGCGGCGCTTCAAAACCTGCTCTCCGGGGTTGTTCTAGTTCGGACGAATGTCCACGGAAACGGCCAAATGATCCAAATCCGGGACTGGAGACTTGCGGACGGACTGCTGTTCAGATGGCGGGCGCGGGTGATCTCCGGGCCCTTTTTCTTGCCTGAAATCCCCGCGCCACGCAGGAGTGCGGCCACCTGTGCTGCGGGTGACCCATCGGCCGAAACGCCCGGAATCGGCCACTTTCTCGGCCAGAGCCGTCTCTGTTCTCCGATTCGCTTGCGGGTCGGTGCAGATGGCGGTCTAGCAAAATCAAAGACGTAGGCGCGCCGGTTCACCGCCAACCAAGCCCAGCGGTCTTCAGTGCAACCAGACACTGTATGTCGACTGTACTAACGTTTCGGCAGTTGATCTGACAAAAGAGAGGGGCTGCCATGACTGCTGTTGCATCGTCGCCTTCCGCCCGCACCGCCCGACTTGGGCTGCGCGCCACCCCCGAACAAGAGGCGGTGCTGCGCCGTGCCGCCGAGGTGGCCCATAAATCGCTGACCGACTTCATCCTCGACAGCGCGTGCCTGGCCGCCGAACAGACCCTGCTGAACCAACGCTTGTTCATGGTCTCGGGCAGCCAGTACCAGGCCCTGATGGATCTGCTGGATCGCCCCGAACAGGCCAATGCGGGTTTGCGTGACCTGTTTGCCCGCAAGGCGCCCTGGGACACGAAGTGACGTTGCGCGCACCGGAGCCTCTGGCCGCGCAGCATCGGCTGGAAGGTTTTGATTGCGGCAAGCCCGCGCTGAACGACTGGCTGTTGCGCCATGCCCGCCAGGCGCAGGGCGGGGGCTCGGCCAAGACCTTCGTCGCGGCTGAGGATGATGGCCATGTGGCGGGCTACTTCAGTCTAACCGTGAGCCAGGTTGACACGCTGGAAGCACCGAAGCGCATTCGCAAAGGGATGGGGCAATATTCGTTGACAGTGGTGATCCTGGCGAGGCTTGCTGTCACGGTGGCGGACCAAGGGCGAGGCATCGGCTGTGGCCTGCTGCAGGATGCGATTCGCCGCACGATGCGGATTGCCGAACAGGCCGGCATCCGTGCCGTGCTGACCCACCCCATCGATGAAGAAGCGGCGAGGTTCTACACCCGGTTCGGGTTCATCGCGTCACCGCTGCGCGAGCAGCAATGGCTGCTGCTCTTGAAAGATGCCCGTCGCTGGGTCCGCTGAACCATGACCATCGAATCACTGCCCACTTTTACCACGCTGGCCCGCCAGCGCTGGGATTCCATCCCTGCCGACATTTGCCGGCGGCTGCTCTCCAACGTCCGGTGCAGCCACTGCCGTCACGAAACAACGATCACCAATTTCAACGCAACCATCAAGGCCGGCGACTTGCTGCTGGTGGGGCAACGCGCCGAATGCCACGGTGACGGGGCACGGGTGATCGAGGGCTCGTAGCCCGGTCAGACATTGAACGTAGCCACCACCTCCCGCTGCGCCATCCAGTCGGTCGGCAGTGGCTTGTGCTGGAACCACAGCAGGCTCATGCACCGCGCCAGCCAGGACTTCGGGGACGTGCTGAGGGCATACGGCATCACGCCCTCAAGGAGCCGGTGCGGTAACTGTTGGGACAACGCCTGCAGCCAGACGTGGTTCGGGCCGATGAAGGTGGAGCGGCTGTACGGCCAACGCTTGGTGACGCGGTGCCAGGCCAAGGACGAAGTTATCGCCTGGCAAGTCAATTCGTGACTCGGTTATGGGGTACGGATTCCAGGGGCAAGGTCATACGGAACTGCTGACGAACTTGCGCGAAAACGCGACCGTGCACTGGGCGCAGCGCGAGCTGACCTGTGCCTCGATGCGCGTGCTGGGACACGGCCGTGCAAGCAGGACTGCAACAGGTCGAGGCGTTTTGCCGGGGTGGTCGGCCCGACGTAGAAAAGCTTTTGATATGGGGGGCAAACGAAAGGGCTGGCGCGAACACTCACGCCAGCCCTTTGTTTTGAATGGTCGGCGTGGCGGGATTCGAACTCGCGACCCCTTGCACCCCATGCAAGTGCGCTACCAGGCTGCGCTACACGCCGAGGCTGCGGATTATACGGTGTTTTGTGCGGCCTTCTGTGGCCCGGGGGAGGGCCCCGTTGGCGTCGGGTCGAGCAAAGCGCGAATCGCACGCAGCTCGGCGAGCAGGGCATGCCGCGATTGCTCGCGGTCGCTGCTCGGAGGCAAAGCCGTCGGCGGGTTTTCGGTCGCCGTCTGCAGCGCTTGAGGGGGGGCACAGGGCGCGTCCGCCCCGGCTTTGCGCTGGTCGCGTTCCTGCTGAGTCAGCTCAGCCAGCCGGTTGCGCGCACCATGGATGGTGAAGCCCTGGTCATACAGCAGTTCGCGGATGCGGCGGATCATCAGCACCTCGTGGTGCTGGTAGTAGCGTCGGTTGCCACGGCGCTTCATGGGGCGAAGCTGGGTGAATTCCTGCTCCCAGTAGCGCAGCACATGCGGCTTGACGCCGCACAGCTCGCTGACCTCGCCGATGGTGAAGTAGCGCTTGGGCGGAATGGGGGGCAGCGCGTCGTTGCTGGACATGGTGGGCGAATGACAGCAAATCCAAAACTCTAGCGCAATGGCAGTACAGGCGGTTTTTCAGTGCTCGGTCGCCAGCGCATCCAGCCGCTGTGCGTCGGCGCAGAACAGGCGAATGCCTTCGGCCAGCTTCTCCGTGGCCATGGCATCGTCGTTGAGCGCGAGGCGAAACGCCGCTTCGTCGCCGGCGCGGTAGTGCAGCTCCGGCAAGTCGGTGCGGCGGGCTTCATCCTCGTCCAGTGCGCGCGGCACCTCACCCGGTGTTGCGGCCAGTCGCGCCAGCAGCTCCGGGCTGATGGTCAGCAGGTCGCAGCCCGCCAGCGCCAGAATCTGCCCGGTGTGGCGAAAGCTCGCCCCCATCACTTCGGTTCGGATGTCGAAGTGTCGGTAGTGGCGCCAGATGCGCGCCACCGACTGCACGCCGGGGTCATTCGGCCCGGCCATCGCGGCTTCGTCCCACTGCGCGCCGGCGCGCGCCTTGTACCAGTCGTAGATGCGGCCGACGAACGGCGAGATCAGCCGCACGCCGGCATCGGCGCAGGCCACCGCCTGGCAGAAGCTGAACAGCAGGGTAAGGTTGGTGTGGATGCCGTCGCGCTCCAACTGCTCGGCGGCGCGGATGCCTTCCCAGGTGGCGGCGATCTTGATCAGCACGCGCTCGCGCGGCATGCCCTCGGCTTCGTAGAGCGCGATCAGCCGGCGCGCGCGCGCCACGGTGGCGGCAGCATCGAAACTCAGGCGTGCGTCGACCTCGGTGGAGACGCGGCCCGGCACGATGCGCAGGATTTCGCAGCCAAAGCGCACCAGCAGCCGGTCCACGCGTTCGTCGAGCGGGCGGCCACGGTGGTGCGACAGCACCGCGTGCACCATCGGTGCGTACTCGGGCTTGAGCGCAGCCTTCAGAATCAGCGACGGATTGGTGGTGGCGTCGCGCGGCTGGAATTGTGCGATCTGCAGAAAGTCGCCGGTGTCGGCAACGACGGTGGTGTGGCGCTTGAGCGCGTCGAGTTGGTTCATGGTGCCGTGCAGGGGGAGGGCAGTGCGCGGGGTCAGGTCAGGGGAACGGTCAATTGATCGATCACCGGCCGGGTATCCGGCCGCACGCCGCGCCACCAGGCAAAAGCCTCGGCGGCTTGCTCGACCAGCATGCCCACACCGTCGGCCAGAAGGGCCGTGCCGGCCGCGCGAGCTTGACGCAGGAAAGGTGTCAGCCCCTTGCCGTACACCATGTCGTAGGCCAAGCCGTCGGGCGCAAACACGCCAGGCGGCAGGGGTAACGCATCGGCAGTCAGGCTGGCCGATGTGGCATTGATGACGATGTCGAAAGCGCCCATCGTCGCCAGCTCGGCCCAGCCGCCTGCAGCCAGCACGCCCTGGCCCAGACCAAGGGCATGGAAGGACTGCACCAAATCGAGTGCCTTGGCGGCGTTGCGGTTGGCGACGAACAGCCGCTCGGGATCCGCCGCCAGCAGCGGCTGCAACGCGCCGCGTGCAGCACCCCCCGCTCCCAGCACCAGCACACGCCGACCGGCCACGGGTTGATTGAGGTTGGTGGTGATGTCGCGCAGCAGCCCGATGCCATCGAAATTGTCGGCGCGACAGTGGGGGCCGTCGAAAGTCAGGGCGTTGGCTGCGCCGGCGATACGGGCGCGCTCGCTGACCTCGGTGGCGTAAGCGCAGGCCTCGACCTTGAACGGCAGCGTCACGTTCAGACCCAGCCCCCCCGCGGCGCGGAAGGCATCCGCCGTGGCGGCAAAGCCGTCCAGCGGGGCTTCGATGGCGGTGTATTCCAGCGTTTGGCCGGTGGCGTGCGCGAAGAGCGTGTGGATCAATGGTGATTGGCTGTGGCCGATGGGATGGCCGATGACGGCATAGCGATCCATGCGGACATTGTCGCCGATCCTTGGCGGGATATCGCTGGCATCGCAAGCGCTTGCGTTCAGAGAAGCCCGTTTCGGGCCAGCAGGCTCGCCAATTCTGCCGCCGAGCGCACACCGAGCTTGGCGAACACGCGCGAGCGGTGCACCTCCACCGTGCGCACGGCGATGTGCATCTCGTCGGCGATGACCTTGTTGGGTTTGCCGGCGGCCACGTGGTGCATCAGCTCGCGCTCGCGCTCGCTCAGGCCCTCGATGCGTGACTGCAGGGCGCGTGCGCTGGATTGGTGTGCCATCGCCTCGCGGCAGGCCACGAGCGCCTTGTACACGCGCTCGATGAGCACGGCATCGTGGAACGGTTTTTCGATGAAGTCGAAGGCGCCGCGCTTGAGCGCATCCACCGCCATCGCGATGTCGCCGTGGCCGCTGAGAAAGATCACCGGCAGCGGGTTGTCGCGGCGGCGCAGTTCGTCAAATACCTGCAGGCCCGATATCGGGTCCATACGCACGTCGAGCAGAATGCAGGCGGGCAGCGCCACGCTCGCGCTGGCCAGCGCGTCGAGCAGCGAGCGGCCGTCGGCGAACGCCTGCACCTGCAGGCCATGCGATGCGAACAAAAAGCCCAGGGCGTCGCGCAGGGCGGCCTCATCGTCGGCAAGGTATACGGTGCCGTCCGCGGGCAGTGGGGCGATCGGGGCGTTCATTGGAGTCAGCTGGCGGTGGCGTCGGTGGTGGCGGTGCGGCCGTAGCCGGATTCTGCGGTGAACAGCGGCAGCGTAAAACTCATGCGCGCGCCGCCCCAGCGCGAGACGCCGCAATCGAAGGCGCCGCCGTGGGCCTCCACCACCGAGCGGCAGATCGCCAGCCCCAGGCCCAGGCCGTCGGGCTTGGTGGTATGAAACGGGGTAGACAACTCCTCAAAGCTGCGCCCCTGCAGTCCCGGCCCGCTGTCTTCGACGTGCACCTGGGCAAAGCGGTAGTCGGTGCACACGGCGCGGATCTCAATGCGTCGCATGGTGCAGCCCTCCAGCGCGTCGGCGGCGTTGCGCAGCAGGTTGATGAGCAGCTGTTCGATCAGCACCTCGTCGGCCAGCACCGGCGGCAGGGGCGTGTCGGCGCGCCAGCTCACGTCGATGTGCTGGCGCAGCAATTCGTGGCGCAGCAAGGCATGCACGCGGCCAATGACGGCCGCGAGATCGAGCCGCTCGCGCTGCGGCTGGCGCCGGGTGAGGAACTCGCGCATGCGCTGCACGATGCGCCCCGCTTCGCGGGTCTGCTCGGCCTGCCGCTCCAGGGCCTGCAGCGTTAGGGCGTCCGTCGATCCCTGCTGGCGCAGCCGCTGCAGCACGCCGGCGTTGTAGCTGGCAATGGCGGCCAGCGGCTGGTTGAGCTGGTGCGCCAGCGCCGAGGCGATTTCGCCAAAACTCGACAGCCGCGCCTGCCGCGCCAGTGCCTCGAGCTGGCGGCGCTCGCGCTCCTCGAGCAGCTTTTTGGCGGTGATGTCGATGATGGAGCCCATCCAGCCGATTTGGCGGCCGCTGGCGTCGATCAGCGGCGACTCGTACACCATGACCGTGATCGGCTGCCCGTCGGCACGACGCCACACGGCCTCGAAACCCTCGCGCGGCGCATGACCCTGCAGGTTGCGCCGGCTGCGGGTCATCACCTCTTCCAGTGCCTCCGGCGGCCAGTAGGGCATAGGCGGTTTGCGGCCCAGCAGCTGTTCGGGGGGGTAGCCGACGAGCTCGCAGAAGGTGCGGTTCACATACAGCAGCGTGCCCTCGGCATCGCGTGCGCGCAGGCCCACCAGGGCGCTGTCTTGCATCGCGCTGCGCCAGGTGGCCTCGTTGCGCCAGGCGGACTCGGCCCGCGTGGCCTGCTGCACCTGACGCCGCAGCAGCCAGGTGGCCATGGACATGAACGCAAGAAAGCCCGCCATCAGCACCAGCGGCACGGGTGTCCACAGCCGCGGTGCGCGCTCGCGCGCGCTGAGTTCGAGCAGGGCGCCGGGGATCTCTTCGTCGATGGGCAGGCGGTAGGTTTCATGGTCGCCCGCGACGACGGGCACGGCCACGTCGTCCACCGAGGCGATGAGCTGCTCGGCGCTGTCGAGCAACTGCACCTCGTACTTGCGGGTGAGCCACCAGGGCGCCGCGTTCTTGAGCAGCACCGGCAGGGCGTAACGCACCACCACCGTGCCCTCGGGCGCTGGCGGGGCGACTGTGCCGAGGTGGTCTGCCGCGATTGCAGCCGTTGGATAGCTCGCGCTCAGGTGGGCCGAGAGGCCGGGAAAGCGCTCGCCGGTGTGGCTCTCGGTGCGGCGGCCTTGGGGCGAGGGCGCCTCGGCAATGACGCGGTGGTTGGCGTCGAGCCAGGTCACACTCAGCCAGAGCCGGCGCAGACCGGCGATGACCTCGGGGTTTTCAGACAGGGCTTGTTCGGTGTGCGGCGTTTTGCGCAACTGCTCGGCCAGCGTGCGGGTGCGCGAGCGTTCCATGTCGAGCTGGGCGCGCAGCTGCGCGCTGACGTTGAGCGCGTCGGCAATCAATGTCTGGCGCCGCTCTTGCGCCTCTTTGTTGAACCAGTATTGCGCCAGCGCCGCCACCGCGGCGACGAACACCACCGAGGCCGCCAGCGGTAGCCACCAGACGGCGCGCATGAGCGGGCGCTTGGGCTGTGGTTTGGCCGCTGAAGTGGCAAAGGGCTCAGGGGCACGCATACCGAAAGTCTAGAGCGCAGCGACTAAGGGAAAACCCTAGGCTGCCCGCGTGTGAATGTGGATTCCCACAATCGCCAAGCGGACCGGGACATTGGATACTCGGCAGGCAGTTTCAAACCCATGATCCACAGGAGATAACCACCATGACCCGTCTTGCTCGTCGTTCCGTACTGGCGCTCGCCTCGGCTGCTGCGCTGTCGCTGTCGGTGCCTGCGCTGGCCCAGTCGCCCATCGTCATCAAGTTCAGCCACGTGGTGGCGCAGGACACACCCAAGGGCAAGGCAGCCGATTTCTTCAAGCAAAAAGCCGAGGAACTGACCAAAGGCCGGGTGAAGGTCGAGGTCTATCCGAACAGCACACTGTACAAGGACAAGGAGGAAATGGAAGCGCTCCAACTGGGTGCGGTGCAGATGTTGGCGCCTTCGCTGGCGAAGTTTGGTCCCCTTGGCGCCAAGGAATTCGAACTGTTCGACCTGCCCTACCTGTTCGACGACTATGATCAACTGCACAAGGTCACCAACGGCCCGGTGGGCAAGTCGCTTTTCAAGAAGCTGGAATCCAAGGGCATCATTGGGTTGGCCTACTGGGACAACGGCTTCAAGGTGATGAGTGCCAACAAGCCCTTGCGCAACCCGGAGGACATGAAGGGTCTGAAGATGCGCATCCAGTCGTCCAATGTGCTCGATGCGCAGATGCGTGCGGTAGGGGCATTGCCGCAGAAGATGGCGTTCTCGGAGGTTTATCAGGCGCTGCAGACCGGGGTGGTGGACGGAACGGAGAACCCGCCGTCGAACCTGTACACCCAAAAGATGCATGAGGTGCAAAAGTATGTGACGCTCTCCGACCACGGTTACTTGGGTTACGCCGTGATCGTGAACAAGAAATTCTGGGAGGGGCTGCCCGCCGATATCCGCAAGCCGCTCGAGGACGCGATGGAGCAAGCCACGCGCTACGCCAACCAGATTGCCAAGGTCGAGAACGATCAGGCCCTGGAGGCGGTGAGAAAGTCGGGCAAGAGTGAAATCATCACGCTGACCCCCGAGCAGAAAAAAGCCTGGAAAAAGGCCATGCTCAAGGTGCACGACCAGATGGCCGATCGCATCGGCAAAGACCTGATTCAGCAGGTCTACAAAGAAACCGGCTTCGACCCCAAAAAATTCTGATGGCCGGCGTGGCTATCATCGCGTGAGGCGGGGGGCGAGTCCCCCCGTTT
This sequence comes from Tepidimonas sp., assembly GCF_029335975.1. GTDB lineage: Bacteria > Pseudomonadota > Gammaproteobacteria > Burkholderiales > Burkholderiaceae_C > Tepidimonas. The sequence goes on along the minus strand of NZ_JARJMT020000148.1, from coordinate 18,552 downwards.
TTTTGACGGCGGTGAACATCATGAAATTCCTTGACCATTTGGAAGAGTGGGTCATTGCCTTCCTCATGGGGGCAGCCACCCTCATCATTTTTATCGCGGTGTTGCACCGCTATGCTGCGGGCCTGGCCATTCCAGGCGTGCAGGACTGGCTGATTGCGCGCGACTTCTCCTGGGCGCAGGAACTCACCATCATTATGTTCGTGTGGATGGCCAAGTTTGGCGCAGCCTATGGGGTGCGCACCGGCATCCATGTGGGGGTGGATGTCCTCATCAACCGTCTGGCATGGCCGGTGCGTCGCCAATTCATCATGCTGGGTTTGCTCGCCGGTGCGCTGTTTACGGGCATCATTGCCGTGCTCGGCGCCCATTTCGTGTGGCAAAACGGCGCGCATTACGCCATTTTCAAGTTTCTCGGACTCGAGTTGGGTGAGCTCTTTGAGGGGCCGACGACGCCTGATCTGGAGTGGCCGACCTGGGTGGTTTACTCGGCCATCCCGCTGGGTTCGGGCCTGATGTGTTTTCGATTCCTGCAGGTGCTGCTGAGCTTTCGCCGCACGGGCGAATTGCCGCACCATGACCACGGCCATGTGGACGGCATCGATGAAGCGCACCCGCTGCCCGTCGACGCCAATCCCTACAGCCTCGACGATGACCTGCACCCCCGCACGCGGGCCACGGCAGACACCGCATTGCGGAAGCAGGGAGACCAGTCATGAGCGGATTGATCATTTTTGCGCTGCTGGCACTGCTGATGCTCACCGGCATGCCGGTGTCGATTGCACTGGGCCTGACCGTTCTGACCTTCCTTTTCGGCTTCACCGAGGTGCCGCTCGAATCGGTGGCGCTCAAGCTGTTTACCGGGATCGAGAAGTTCGAGATCATGGCGATTCCGTTCTTCATCCTGGCCGGCAACTTCCTCACCCACGGCGGCGTGGCGCGGCGCATGATCAGCTTTGCCTCGAGCATGGTGGGCCACTTCCGGGGTGGCTTGGGGATGAGTTCGGTGCTGGCCTGCGCCCTGTTCGCCGCCGTCTCCGGCTCCAGCCCGGCCACCGTCGTGGCCATCGGCTCCATCATGTTGCCGGCCATGGTCAAGGCGGGCTATCCGAAATCCTTCGGCGTCGGCGTGGTGGCCTCGGCCGGCGGCCTGGGCATCCTCATTCCGCCCTCCATCGTCATGGTGATGTATGCCGTCAGCACGAACAGTTCCATCGGCGCGTTGTTCATAGCCGGCGTGGTGCCGGGTTTCGTGCTGGCCTTGTTTCTGGGGCTGACAACCTGGTACCAGGCCGCCAAAGGGCAGTATCCGCGCGAGCCCAGACAATCATGGCGGCAGCGCTGGCGGGCATTTCGCGAGTCGATCTGGGGCCTGCTGCTGATCGTCGTCGTCATTGGGGGTATCTACAGCGGCGCCTTTACGCCCACCGAGGCGGCTGCCATGAGTGCGGTCTACGCGTTCTTCGTGGCCGTCTTCGTCTACAAGGACCTCTCGCTCAAGGATGTGCCGCGGGTGCTGTTGACCTCGGCCAATATGAGCGCGATGCTGCTCTACATCATCACCAATGCCGTGTTGTTCAGCTTTATCCTGACCAACGAGCAGATTCCACAGAACATCGCCGCCTGGCTGCTCGACTCGGGGATCGGCGTGGTCGGCTTTCTGTTGGCGGTCAATGTGCTGCTGTTGGTCATGGGCAACTTCATGGAGCCGTCTTCCATCATCCTGATCACCGCGCCGATCCTCTTTCCCATCGCCATGAAGCTGGGCATCGACCCGATCCACTTTGGCGTCATGGTGACCGTGAACATGGAAATCGGCATGATCACGCCGCCCGTGGGCCTGAACCTCTATGTGGCCAGTGGCATCAGCAAAATGGGCATGACCGAATGCACCAAGGCGGTGTGGCCGTGGCTGCTCGCCATGCTGGTGTTCCTGGCGCTGGTGACCTACTGGCCGCCGCTGAGCACCTGGCTGCCACGCACCCTTGGGATGATGTGACTCCAAATCCTCCAGGCGGCGCTGCCCCCAGGCGGCGCTGCGATGGATGGCAGTGCCGCCTGGCCAGCGATGCCGGCGGCGCGCTGCACCTAGCCCTGCGCGGTGGCCAATTCAGCCATTGGCACACAGCTACAAAACAGGTTGCGGTCGCCGTACACGTTGTCCACGCGCCCCACCGGGGGCCAGTACTTGGTGCCTGCGCGGCCGTGGCCCCGGTGGAAGGGCAGGGCTGCGCCCAGCTCGCGGGCATAGGGGTGGGGCCACTCCTCCGCCAAACAACGGCTGGCGGTGTGCGGGGCGTTTTTGAGCGGGTTGTCCTCCCGCGGCCAGACGCCCAGCTCCACGGCGCGGATCTCCTCACGAATGGCGATCATCGCGTCGATGAAGCGGTCCAGCTCCTGCAGCGTCTCGCTTTCGGTCGGCTCCACCATCAGCGTATTGGCGACGGGGAAGGACAGCGTCGGCGCGTGGAAGCCATAGTCCATCAACCGCTTGGCGATGTCCTCGGCCATCACGGCGCAGGTATCTTTGAAGCTGCGGCAGTCCAGGATGCACTCGTGCGCCACATGGCCGTTGGCGCTGGCGTAGAGCGTCGGGTAGTGCTCGCGCAGGCGAGCACTGACGTAGTTGGCCGCCAGGATGGCCGTCTCGGTCGCGCGCTGTAGACCGTCGGCCCCCATCATGCGGATGTACATCCACGAGATGGGCAGCACGGCGGCATTGCCCAGCGGCGCGGCCGATACCGCGCCGACCGCTGCATCCGCTCGTGCACCACCGGCATAGGCGCCCGCCGCATGGGCCGTGGCGTGTCCCGGCAGGTAGGGAGCCAGATCCGCCACCACGCACACCGGACCCACGCCAGGGCCGCCGCCGCCGTGCGGGATGCAGAAGGTTTTGTGCAGATTCAGGTGGCTGACGTCGCCACCGAACTCGCCCGGCGCGGCGGTGCCGACCAAGGCGTTCATGTTGGCCCCGTCGATGTACACCCGCCCCCCGTGCTGGTGCACCAGCTCGCACAGGGCTTTGACGCCGGTCTCGAACACTCCGTGCGTGCTGGGGTAGGTGATCATCGCGCACGACAGGCGCTGGCTGTACTGCTCGCATTTGGCGCGCAGATCGTCTAGATCGACATTGCCCTGGTCATCGCAGGCGACGACCACCACCTGCAACCCCGCCATTTGGGCGCTGGCCGGGTTGGTTCCGTGCGCGGACTGCGGAATGAGGCAAATGTCGCGGTGAGACTCACCCCGGGCGGCGTGGTAGGCCTGGATGGCCAGCAGGCCGGCGTACTCGCCCTGCGAGCCGGCATTGGGCTGCAGGCTGATGGCGACGTAGCCGGTGGCCTGGCACAGCCAGGCGCGTAGCTGCTCGTCGAGCAGGCGGTAGCCCTCCAACTGGTCCGCCGGCGCGAAGGGGTGCACCTGCGCGAACTCGGGCCAGGTGATGGGGATCATCTCGCTGGTTGCGTTGAGTTTCATGGTGCACGAACCCAGCGGGATCATGGTGCGGTCCAGCGCCAGATCCTTGTCTGACAGGCTGCGGATATAGCGCAGCATGCCAGTTTCGCTGTGGTAGGTGTTGAACACCGGGTGCGTGAGGTAGGCGCTGGTGCGGCGCAGCGCGGCGGGGATCAGCGGCTCGATGCCGGCCTCGAAGTCGGCAAACGAAGGCAGCGCCTGCCCCGGTGCGGCGAACACGGCCCACAGGGCCTCGATGTCGGCGCGCGTGGTCGTCTCGTCCAGCGAGATGCCCAGGTTGCCGTGTCCCAGATCGCGCAGGTTCATACCGCGTTCGCGCGCGCTGGCCAGCAGCGACGCGGTGGCGTTGCCGGTGTGCAGGCACAGGGTATCGAAGGCGCTGCCGTTGGCCGGGGCGTGTCCCAGGGCGGTCAGTCCGCGCGCCAGGATGGCGGTGTAGCTGGCCACGCGCTCGGCGATGCGGCGCAGCCCCTGCGGGCCGTGGTAGACGGCGTACATGCTGGCCACGACGGCGGGCAGCACCTGCGCGGTACAGATGTTGGAGGTGGCCTTTTCGCGCCGGATGTGCTGCTCGCGCGTCTGCAGCGCCAGACGATAGGCGGGCTGACCGTGCGCATCCACGCTGACGCCGACCAGGCGCCCGGGCAGCGAGCGCTTGTAGGCGTCGCGGCAGGCCATGAAGCCGGCATGCGGGCCGCCGGCGCCCATGGGCATGCCGAAGCGCTGGCTGCTGCCCACCACGATGTCCGCACCCCATTCGCCGGGGGGCCTCAGCAGCGTCAGCGCCAGCAGGTCTGTGGCGACGATGACCGCCGCGCCTTTGGCGTGGGCTGCCTCCACATCGGCGCGCAGATCGTCGATGCGGCCATGGGTGGCGGGATACTGCATCAGTACGGCAAAATATCCATCACCGCGCAGGGCGTGCTGCCAGGTATCGGCCGAATGGGTGACGATCACCTGCAGGCCCAGCGGGCGGGCGCGCGTTTGCACCACTTCGATGGTTTGTGGATGGCAGTCGCCCGAGACGACGATGGCATTGCCCGTGGCCTTGACCGAGCGGCGCGCCAGCGTCATGGCTTCGGCCGCGGCGGTGGCCTCGTCTAGCATGGAGGCGTTGGCGATGTCCATGCCCGTCAGATCGGTCACCATGGTCTGGAAGTTGACCAGCGCCTCGAGGCGACCCTGCGAAATTTCGGCTTGATACGGTGTGTAGGCGGTGTACCAAGCGGGGTTTTCGAGGATGTTGCGCAGGATGACGCCGGGCGTATGGGTGCCGTAGTAGCCCTGCCCGATGAAGCTGCGCAGAATGCGGTTTTTCTGGGCGATGGCCTTGAGTTCGGCCAGTGCCTGCGCCTCGGGCAGCGGGGCGGGCAGGTTCATCGCCCGCACGCGGGCAATGGCGCGCGGCACGATGCTGTCGGTCAGGGCGCGGCGGCTGGCTTCGCCGATCGCAGCGAGCATGCGCTGCTCGTCCGTCGGGCCGATGCCGACGTGGCGATCGACGAATTCAGCAGCGTTTTCCAGCGCCGACAGCGGGGTGGAGGTCGTCATGGGGCCGCTCCGCTCAATGGGTCAGTTGGCCGTAGGCCGTCTCGTCGAGCAGGGTGTCGATCTCAGCGGGCGCGCTCAGCCGCACTTTGAAGAACCAGCCCGCGCCCAGCGGGTCGCTGTTGGCCAACGAGGGGTCGGCGCGCAGCGCCTCGTTGACTTCGATCACCTCGCCGCTGACGGGCATGTACACATCGGCTGCGGCTTTGACGGACTCGACGACGCCCGCGACGTCCTTTTGCGCCAGGGTCTTGCCCACCTCGGGCAGTTCCACGAACACCACATCGCCCAGCGCGTCCTGGGCGTGGTGGGTGATGCCAACGGTGGCAATGTCGCCTTCGACGCGAATCCATTCATGGTCGGGGGTGTATTTCAGGGTCATGGCAGGCTCCTGGGGATCAAGGGAGGAAAACGGGTCAGCCGCGGTGGTAGCGCGGGGGCAGAAAGGGCAGGGCGGTCACTTCCATCGGCACCGGCTTGCCGCGCACCAACGCCTGCAGCCGGGTGCCGGCGGCGGCGTGTTCGCGGGCCACATAGCCCATGGCAATCGGGCGGTCCAGCGTCGGCGACAGCAGGCCGCTGGTCACCTGGCCGACTGGGGTGCCATCGGGGGTTTGCAGCGGTGCCGGCTCGCGCACGGGCACGCGCTCCAGTGCCTGCAGGCCGACGCGCATGCGCGCCACGGGTTGTGCGCCGTCCAGTTGCGCCAGCACGCGCGCCGCGCCCGGAAAGCCCCCGGCACGCGCGCCGCCGCTGCGGCGCACCTTCTGGATGGCCCAGGTCAGCGCGGCCTCCACTGGCGTGGTGCCGGCATCGATGTCGTAGCCATACAGGCCCAGCCCGGCTTCCAGCCGCAGGGAGTTGCGGGCCCCCAGGCCGATCGGCTGGACCTCTGGCTGGGCCAGCAACGCCTGCGCAAAGGCGACGGCCGCCTCGCCAGGCAGCGAGATTTCGAAGCCATCCTCCCCTGTGTAGCCGCTGCGGGTGACGTATAACGGCACCCCTTGCCAGTCGAAGGCGTTGCCCGTCATGAATACCAGCCCTTCCACCCCCGGCAGCAGGCGGACCAGGGCGGTGGCGGCCTGCGGGCCTTGCAGCGCCAACAGGGCCTGCTGGGGCAGGGGTTCCACCTGGCAGCGCTGCCCGATGCGGGTTTGCATATGGACGATGTCGGCCTGCTTGCACGCACCGTTGACGATGAGGAAGAGGTCCCCGCCGTGGGCCCAATCCCGGTTGACGAACATCAGATCATCCAGGATGCCGCCGTCATCGGCCAGCAGCAGCCCATAGCGCTGCCGGTGTGGAGCGAGTCCGATCACATCCATGGGGATCAGGCTCTCCAATGCGGCGGCGGCCTCTGGGCCGACCAGACGCAATTGCCCCATGTGCGACACGTCGAACAGGCCGGCCGCCTGGCGTGTGTGTTGGTGTTCGCGGATCAGACCCGCTGGGTACTGCACCGGCATGTGGTAGCCGGCAAAGGGCACCATGCGCGCACCGAGCGCAAGGTGCAGTTCGTGCAAGGGGGTCTTGAGCAGGGTGTCGGCGGCGGACATGGGGCGGCTCCAAACAGGTGGTCGCATCCGGCGCTCGACGGCGCCGGGGCACACCTGCTGTCCGCTTTACCTGAGAGATTCACGTGCCGACACCGTCCGTGCGGTGGTGGGCCCGCTTGCTCCTTCGGTGGGCGGCGCCAGGGCAAAGGCCAGTGGCGACGCCTCTCTCCAGCAGGCAAGCACCCCGCGGGGTGCTGCATCAGTCCTTTTGCCTGAGCGTTCGGCGGGGGCCTGCGCCTTCGGCGGCCGCAGGTTGGCTCCCTTGGGGGTGGGCAGAGCGGCTCTCTCCTGATGGACAAGCATTGTAGCGGCAGCGCGGCGGTGCGTCACATGCCGGCGTAGTTGGGCCCGCCGCCGCCCTCCGGCGTGACCCAGACGATGTTTTGCGTCGGGTCCTTGATGTCACAGGTCTTGCAGTGCACGCAGTTCTGCGCATTGATGACGAGCTCGGGCGCGCCGTCCTTCTCGACGAATTCGTAGACGCCGGCGGGGCAGTAGCGGCTTTCCGGCCCGCCGTAGACGGCGAGGTTGACCGCCACAGGCACCGCGGCGTCCTTCAGTGTGAGGTGCGCGGGCTGGTTTTCTTCGTGGTTGGTGTTGGACAGGAATACGCTGGAGAGCCGATCGAAGGTCAGCACCCCGTCCGGTTTGGGGTAGCGGATCGGCTCGACCTGACTGGCGGCGTGCAGCCGCGCGTGGTCGGGCGCGTGGCGGTGTACCGTCCACGGCGGGCTCTTGAGTCCCAAGCGCGGCAACAACCAGTGCTCGACGCCGGTCATCAGCGCACCGATCGTGTTGCCCTTCTTGAACCAGGACTTGAAATTGCGCGCGCGGTGCAGCTCCTCGTAGAGCCAGCTGCGCTCGAACGCTGCGGGATAGGCGGCGAGCTCGTCGTGCGCGCGGCCGGCGCGCAGCGCCTCGAACGCCGCCTCGGCACACAGCATGCCGGTCTTGATGGCGGCGTGGCTGCCCTTGATGCGCGCGGCGTTGAGGTAGCCCGCGTCGCAGCCCACGAGCGCCCCGCCGGGGAAGACGGTCTTGGGCAGGCTCAGCAGGCCGCCCGCAGTGATGGCGCGTGCGCCGTAGCCAATGCGCTTGCCGCCCTCGATGTGGGCACGGATTGCCGGGTGGGTTTTCCAGCGCTGCATCTCCTCAAAGGGGCTCAGCCACGGGTTTTGGTAGTCCAGCCCGACGACGAAGCCCAGCGTGACCCGGTTGCCCTCCATGTGATAGAGGAAGCCGCCGCCGTAGGTGTGCTCGTCCAGCGGCCAGCCGGCGGTGTGTACCACCAGGCCCGGCTTGGCCTTCTCGGGCGGGATCTCCCACAGCTCTTTGATGCCGATGCCGTAGGTCTGCGGATCGCGGCCCTCATCGAGCCGAAAGCGCGCGATCAGCTCCTTGCCCAGGTGACCGCGTGCACCCTCGGCAAAGACGGTGTACTTGGCGCGCAGCTCCATGCCGAGCTGGAAGGCATCGGTCGGTTGCCCGTCTTTGCCCAAGCCCATGTGGCCGGTGGCCACGCCCACCACGCGCCCTTGGTCATCGAAGAGCACCTCGGCGGCGGTGAAGCCGGGGAAGATCTCCACGCCCAGCGCCTCGGCCTGCTCGGCCAGCCACTTGGTGACGGCACCCAGGCTGATGACGTAGTTGCCCTCGTTGTGAAAGCACTCGGGCACCAGCCAGCCCGGTGTGCGCATGGCCCCCTCGGCCTGCAGGAACAGCACCTCGTCCCCGCTGACGGGCTGGTTCAGCGGCGCGCCGCGCGTCTTCCAATCGGGGAAGAGTTCGGTGATGGCGCGCGGGTCCATCACCGCACCCGACAGGATGTGCGCGCCCGGCTCGGAGCCCTTTTCCAGTACGCAGACCGATACCTCTGCCCCTTGGGCGGTGGCCAACTGCTTGAGCCGGATCGCGGTGGCCAGCCCCGCCGGGCCGGCGCCGACCACGACGACGTCGTACTCCATGGCCTCGCGGGGGCCGAATTGCTCGATCAGATGCGCCGGGGTTTTCATGGCGTTGGGGTCTTCCTCGGGGGTGGCCGTTCGCCGGGTGCATGGTGCACCGGCGTCGTTGTCGGATGCGCGACGGATTGTAGTGGTGCCTGCCGTACCATCGCTGTCAACTCTCCGACATGATGGAGCTTCTGATGCGACTCGATCTGCCTGCCGAAAAACGCCTCGCGCACACCATGGTAATCCCGATCCGCTGGGGAGACATGGACGCCTTGGGCCATGTCAACAACACGGCGTATTTCCGCTCTATGGAAATCGCGCGGCTGCAGTGGATGGGTGAGTGGGGCATGCCGGCCAACCCGCAGGGCCAGGGGCCGGTGATCGTCAATGCGTTTTGCAATTTCCTGCGCCAGCTGGAATACCCGGGCGAAGTGATCGTGCGCAGCTACGTCGGGGCGCTGGGTCGGCGCTCGTTCGATATGTTCCACGAGATGCTGCGCACCGACGGTGGCGACACCGTCTACGCCAACGGCGGCGCCACCGTGGTGTGGGTGGATCTTCCCGCCCAGCGCTCGCTGCCATTGCCCGAGGCGTTGCGCGAGCGGCTGACGGTCTGTGTCTGAAGCGTCGGGCCGATTCCGCCAGCCGGTTGCGGTCACTTGGCCTTGGGCAGCCGCCCCAGCAGGTAGAACTCGGGGTTGGGCATCATGCCGCTGAACGAGGCCATGCGGTTGGACAGGCCGAAGAAGGCGGTGATGGCGGCGATGTCCCAGATGTCTTCGTCATCGAGGCCATGTGCATGCAGGGCGACGAAGTCGGCCTCATCGATTGCATGCGAGTTCTGGCACACCTTCATGGCGAAGTCCAGGATCGCGCGCTGGCGCGGGGTTAGGTCGGCTTTGCGGTAGTTGACCGCCACCGTGTCGGCCAGCAGCTGTGTTTTCTCGTATATGCGGAGGATGGCACCGTGCGCCACCACGCAGTAGAGGCACTGGTTGGCCGCGCTGGTGGCCACGACGATCATCTCGCGCTCGCCCTTGCTCAGGTTGGAACTGCGTCCGACCGTCTCCGGCATCATCAGCGCGTCGTGGTAGGCAAAGAAGGCGCGCCATTCAGCGGGGCGGCGGGCAAACATCAAAAAGACGTTGGGCACGAAGCCGGCTTTCTCTTGTACCTCCAGGATGCGGGCACGGATATCCTCGGGCACGTCGGCCAAAGCGGGCAGGGGGTAGCGGGTGGTCATAAGGGGCCTCCTCCGGTGGGGTGTGGGGGTTCAATCGTCCAGGGATGCGCTCCAGCGCGCGTTCCACTGTCGCTGCTCGGGGGCTGTGCGCCAGGCCTCGATGCGGCGACGGTCGCGTTTTGTGGGGCGGCCCTGGGTCAGGGTGGCGGCGGGCTCCGGCGCCAGGCGGCGCAGCTCCGCATACCGCTCGCGCGCGGCAATGGATTCGGGGGTCTCTTCGTACAGCAGCGCGGCCTGCGGCGCTGGCCCGCGCACAGTGCTCAACCCGCGCACGACCACGGTGCGGATGACGTCGCCGGTGCGCAACTCGATGACATCGCCTACGCGTGGTTCGCGGCTGGCCTTGGCCACCACGCCGTTGACGAGCACGCGGCCGCGCTCGATGGTCTCGGCTGCCAGCGCGCGGGTTTTGTAAAACCGCGCCGCCCACAGCCACTTGTCCAGGCGGACGCGGCCGGGGCAGTCCGGCTCGCAGGCGAGGGCGCGGGATGCGCGGCTCATCGCTGGCAATGGTGGCACGCGGTGGGTCTCACATCTGCGCCCCCAGCGCCCGCGCGCGCTGGCGGGTGGCTTCGGCGGCGCCGTCGTCGTAGGGCGCGCGCGTCGGCCAGCCGGCCAGGTGCCGCTCGGTCAGATCCGCCAGCGCCCGCAGCCAGCCCAGATCGTCGTTCAGGCATGGGATGTAGTGGAATGTGCGCCCCCCGGCCGACAGGAAGGCCGCGCGCGCCTCTTGGTCGATTTCTTCCAGCGTCTCGATACAGTCGGCGGTGAATCCTGGGCACACCACATCCACCCGGCCCACACCCTGGCGCGCGAGTTCCACCAGCGTCGGCTCGGTGTAGGGCTGCAGCCACTTGGCCTTGCCAAAGCGTGACTGAAAGGTGACGATGGCGTGCTCGCGTGGCAGCGCCAGCGCCTCGGCCAGCAGCCGGCCGGTTTTTTGGCATTCGCAGTGGTAGGGGTCGCCGAGCTGCAGGGTGCGCGCTGGCATGCCGTGAAAGCTCATCACCAGCCGATCGGGCTGGCCATGCTCGGCCCAGTGCGCGCGCACGCGCGTAGCCAACGCGTCAATATAGCCCGCGTCGTCGTGATAGTGGTTGACGAAGCGCAGCTCTGGCACCCAGCGCAGCGCGCCAGCCCAGCGCCAAACCTCGTCGAAGGCGCTGGCGGTGGTGGCGGCACTGTACTGTGGATAGGCGGGCAGGACCAGGATGCGCGTGCATCCGGCGGCCTTGAGCGCGTCCAGTTCGCGCGCGATGGCCGGCTCACCATAGCGCATCGCCCAGCGCACCGTCACATGGTGGCCGCGCTCGCCCAGCAGCCCCTGCAACAGCTTGGCTTGACGCTCGGTCCACATCTTCAGCGGCGAGCCCTCCGGCGTCCAGATGCTGGCGTATTTGGCCGCTGACTTGCGCGGCCGTACATTCAAAATAATGCCGTGCAGGATCGGCCACCACAGCGCGCGCGGCAGCTCGACCACGCGTGGATCACTGAGAAACTGGCCCAGATAACGCCGCAGCGCCGTTGGGGTTGGCGCCTCGGGTGTCCCGAGGTTGATCCAGAGGATACCGGTGCGGGCGGGCTGGCCGTGCGTGTAGGCAGGTTCGGGGTGCATGCGCATGGTGATATTCTGACGCACGATGATGGACATTGCCGGCCTGCGGGCCTTGACCCTGGATTTGGACGATACGCTGTGGCCCATGCGGCCCACGATCGAGCGCGCCGAGGCGGCGCTGCAGGCATGGCTGCAGGCGCACGCGCCGGCCACCGCTGCTCGGCTGCGCGACCGTGCCTGGGCACGCGCGGTGCGCGCCGGTGTGCAGCGCGACCATCCGCAGTACCACCACGACCTGACCTTCCTGCGCCGCGAGGCGATCCGCGTGGCACTGCGCGCAAGCGGCGACGACCCGGCGCTGGCGGAACTGGCGTTCGAGGTGTTCTACGCCGAGCGCCAGCGCGTCGAGCTGTTTGCCGATGTGCGCCCAGCGCTGGAGCGGCTCGCGGCGCGTTGGCCGTTGGTGGCGGTCTCCAACGGCAACGCGGATGTGCGCCGCGTTGGCTTGGGGGACTATTTCATCGCCCATGTCGGTGCGCGCGAGGCGGGCGTGGCCAAGCCGCATCCAGGGATCTACCACGCCGCGTTGGCAGCCGCCGGGGTTGCTCCACAGGCGGCGCTGCACATTGGCGACGATCCGCTGCTGGACGTGGTGGGCGCGTGCCGGGCGGGGCTGGCTGCCGTCTGGGTCAACCGCCACGGCCAGGACTGGGACGCTGCGCTGCAGCCGAAGGACTGCGGCTGTAGCGGCGGGGACATGGCCCGCGCGCTGCACGCTGCGGCCGTGCAGCCGCAGCCACACGAACGCCCGCGCGCGCAGGTCGCGCATCTTCTGGAATTGTGCGAACGGCTTGGCCTGCCGTGAGGGGCATGGCCTGCGATGAAAGCGGCATCTATCGATGGCGCTGGCCATCGGTGGCGCTGTGCTGCACCGTGGGCTGAGGCCACGGCAGGCGGCGCAGAATATCCGCCGCCGCCAGACCGCTGCGTACGGCCCCCTCCAGCGTGGCTGGATAGGGGCCCTGGACATAGTCGCCCGCGGCCAGCAGCCCGTCAGCCAACCACGCCGGCGGGCGTTGCAGACCCGGCGTGCAGGCGAAGGTGGCGCGCCGCTCGACCACGGTGGCCAGTACCTGCACACCGGGGCAGGCCAGTGCCGCCGCAAGCTGTTGGGTGACGGCGGCGGCCAGGCCCGCGCGCCGACCGTTCCATTGTGGGGCTGGACTGCTGACGACCGCAGCCAGCAGCGCGCCGTTTTCCTCGTTGCCGCCGCAGCGGTGGAAGACGAACTGCGCCGGCGCGCGCTCGGGGTCGCAGGGCAGCGCCAGCAACGGCAGAGGCCAGCGCCAGCGCCAGCCGCGTGCAGCGCGGGCATAGACGGTGGCGATCGGTATATGCGCAAGGGCGCTGGCGCATGCGGCCCAGGCCCGTAGGGCGTCGGCCTGCGTTGCGGGGCAGGCCGGATCCTCAGCCCAGGTGGAGGCCAGCCGAGCCGCCTGCAGGGCCGGTGTCGCCAGCACGATGGCGTCGGTGTAGAGCGCCGCGCCGTCGTCGAGCTGGATGCGCCAGTGGGCCCCGCAACGCGCCAGCGCCACCGCGCGCAAGCCCAGGCGCAGCGCGGCACCCTGCGCCTGGAGCCAAGCGGTGGCAGCATCGGGCAGCAGTGCCCCGAGGTCGTTGCGCGGCAGCAGCAGGTCGCTGGGACTCAGACCTGCCGGGGCTGGCGCGCGCAGCGCGTCGCGCAGCACCCGCAGGAAGGTGGCACCGCAGGCCATGTGCAGCGGAGTGTTGAGCGCCGCCACCGCCAGCGGCTCGATCAGATCGGCTACCACGCGCGCCGGCAGCCCGCGGGCCAGATCGGCCACCGTGGCCTGTGGCCGACAGGCAAAGCCTTGCGCCATCCAGCGCGCTGCGCGGCTCAGCGCTGCCGCGCGCTCGCGCACGCCCCAGCCGCGCGCCGTCAGCAGCGTGGCCACCAGCGTCAGCGGCGCTGGCAGGTGTGCCGCCCAGCCGGGCGGCACCAGGCCGCTGCCGTCCGGGCGCGGCAACGCCAGGGGCAAACGCTGCAGTTGGCGTTGCCACGGCACGCCAAGCTGCTCGAGCAGGCCGAGCGTGGCACCGTAAGCGCCGATCAGGATATGCTGGCCATTGTCCAACGCGAGCCGTTCCCCCCGGCTGTCCGACAAGAATTGCCGCCGCGCCCGGCCACCCCAGTGGCGACTGGCCTCCAGCAGCGTCACCCGCCAGCCCGCACGCGCCGCCGCCACCGCCGCAGTCAGGCCGGCCCAGCCGCCACCGATCACCACCACGGACGGCCCGCTCACCACCGCCCCAGTGCCTGCATCTTCCACGCCAGCCACAGTTTGTGCAGCGGTGTCAGCGCCACGCGTTCGCGCAGCACCCGCTGGGGTTGGCGTCCCAGTTCGCGCAGCAACGCGCGGTAGATGCTGGCCATCATCAGCCCTGGCTTCTGGTTGGCCCGGTCAGCCGCCGGCAGCAGTGCCACGGCTTCGTCGTAGGTAGCCCATGCGCGCTCGATTTGAAAGCGCATCAGTGCCGCGAAACGCGCCTCGAACCCCACCTCGGCCTCCCGCCCGAGCGTGAGCAGCTCGCGCGGCTTGATCTCGAAACGCCGCAATTCGTCCAGCGGCAGATAGATGCGCCCGCGCCGGGCATCGTCCCCGATGTCGCGCAGGATGTTGGTCAGCTGCAGGGCGCGCCCAAGCCGATGCGCATAGGCGGTGGTCGCCGCTTCGGTCTGGCCGAAGATGCGGGCGGCCACTTCGCCCACGACGCCGGCCACCAAATGGCAGTAGTGCGCCAGCGCCGCAAAATCCAGCCAGCGGTTTTGCTGCAGGTCGAGCGTGCAGCCGTCGATGACGGCCAGCAGCGGCTCGGGCTGCAAGCCATATACCGGAATATGCGGTTGCAGCGCAATCAGCGCCGGATGGTCAGCCGTGCTACCAGGCCTGAAGGCCAGCGCCACCTGCTGACGCCACCACGCCAGCTTGGCCTGCGCCACGCTGGGTTCGCTGACCTCATCGACGATGTCGTCGATCTCGCGGCAATAGGCGTAAAACGCCGTGATCGCCGCTCGCCGCTCGGGCGGGAGAAACAGAAACGCGTAGTAGAAGCTGCTGCCCGCTGCGGCGGCGCGCTCCTGCGCCCAGGCCTGCGCCTGCTGCAGGGCAGGGGTCGTCATGCGGCCGCCTCCAACCGCGTCAGCCGGCGTGCGGCGCGGCGCATGAAGACGAGGTAGAGCAGCGGCACCAAAAACAGCGTCAGGAGGGTCGAGACCAACAGTCCCCAGACGATGGCCGAAGCCACCGGCCCCCAAAGCAAGCTATGGCCGCCGAGTCCGAAGGCCAGCGACACCAGCCCGCCGATCGTGGTCGTGCTGGTGATGAGGATCGGCACCACGCGCCGGCGCGCAGCGTAGAGGGTGGCATGCACCAACCCCATGCCCTTGCGCAGCCGCTCATTGGCGGCATCGATCAACACGATGGCGGAGTTGACCGCGATGCCAGTCAGCGCGATCACACCATACAGCGTATAGAGCGACAAAGGGTTGCGTGTGATCGCAAGCCCCACGGCCACGCCAGCGAAGGCCAATGGCACGCTCACCAAGATCATCAGCGGCTGGAAGTAGCTGCGGAATTGGGCTGCCAGGATCAGGTAGATCAGCCCGACACCCAACAAAAACAGCCGCTGCATGGCCGCCAGGCTTTCCTGGATGTCCTCCAACTCACCGGAAAAGTCCAGATCGACGCCGGGATGCTGCAGTCGCATCGCATCCCAGGCCGCGCGGATGCGCTGGTTGGCCTCTGCGGTGTCGAGCACGTTTTTGTCGAGATCGGCCTCCACAGTGATAGCGCGGCGCAGGTTGTGGTGGCGGATGAAGCCGCGTGTCGGCTCTACCTGCCCCCGCACGAGGGCGCCCAGCTGGGTGACCCCGCCGCTTGGCAACACCACCGGCGTGGCCAGCAGCGTCGAGGGGTCGCTGGCTTGGGCCTCGGGCAGTCGCTGGCGCACGCGCAGCTCGATTTTGTCGCCGCCCTCCCGTGTGAAGGCCACCGCCTCGCCGTCCACCGCCAGCCGCACCAGCCGCGTCACCTGGGCGGCGCTCAGGCCAAGCTCACGCAGCGCTTCGGATTTCAGTTCCAGCCGCAGCATCGGTCGCCCCGGCAGGCTGTCGTCCTGCACGTCGCGCACGCCAGGCAGCGCCGCGATGGCGGCCTTCAGGGCCGCTGCTGCGGCCTCGATCGACGTCCAGTCGTCGCCACGCACCTTGACACTGATCGGCTTGCCCGCTGGCGGCCCACCGGACAGCAGCGTGAAGCTCTTGCGCCCTGGGCCGTCCAGTGCCTCGACCTCGGCGCGCATCGCGGCCACCACCTCCTGCACCTCACGCGCCTCGGCCGTACGTGGGTTGAGCGAGACGAACACCTGCCCGTAGGCATCGCCATAGACCGGTTCGGTCTGCGTGAACTTTAGGCCCGCGGTGGAGGTGACGGCGCGCGCTTCGTGGCCGTCCTCGGCTGGGCCGACGCCGCGCAAGTGGCGTCGCACCACCTGCTCGACGCGTTCGGTCTCGGCCAGCGTCTCTTCGAGCGACGCAGCGGCGGGCATATCGACGTTGACGTAGAACGCGCGAATCGGGTCGAAGGCGAAGAATTGCACCCGCACGATGCCGGTGACCACCAGCGCTGCGGCACCGGCCACGATGAGCGCGCCGCCGGCCAAAAATGCCCATGGGCGGCGCAGCGCATAGGCCAGCGCCTGCGCATAGCGCAGCCGCACCGTGCGGTTGAAGCGGTTGCGCCACGCCTGCACCCGAGACGGGCGGTCCAGCCGCACGCGCAGCATGCTGACGTGCACGGGCATCATCCAGAATGCCTCCAGCAGCGAAATCAGCAAAGCCAGCGTGACGACGAACGGGATGATGAACATGAATTTGCCCACGATGCCAGGCAGCAGCATCAGCGGCAAAAAAGCGGCCAGCGTCGTCGCCACCGACGCAACCACGGGCTTCCAGACCTCAGCGATGCCATCCAGACTGGCCTGCAGCGCCGCTTGACCGCGCTCGAGCCGGTAGTAAATCGCCTCGACCACCACCACCGCGTCGTCCACCAGCATACCCAGTGCAATGACCACGCCGAGCAGGATCGAGATGTTGACCGTATAGCCCAGCGCCCCCAACAGCGCGAAGGTACCCAACAGCGAAAATGGAATGCCCAGCGCCACCAACAATCCGATGCGCCAGCCCAAAAACACCCAGCAGATCGCCAGCACCAGCAGCACCCCAACCAGGGCGTTGGACTCCATCACGCCGATGGCCTCGCGCGTCGGGATGGTCTGATCGTCGGTCAGCGTCAGCTGCAGCCCCTGCGCGGCCAGCACGGTATTTTCGCGTGCGATGAAAGCGCGCAGGTCATCCAGCAGCTGCAGGGTATTGATGCGAGTTTTTTTCGTTACCGCCAGTGATATGGCGGGCTGGCCATCCATCGAGGCCAGCTGCGTCGGCTTGCTGCGCGCCCACTCCACACGCGCCACTTCGCCGAGCCGCGCGCGCGCGCCGGGCCGGCCTGCGGCGCTGACCTCCAGCTGCGCCAGTCGCTGCGGCTCCAGGGTGATGCCGGCCACCGCAATCGTCCAGACGCCCTGCTGCGTCGCCAGCGTACCGGCGGCGGTGTCGCGCCAATAGCCGCGCAGCGCGTCAGCGACGTCGGCGCTGGTCAGCCCGCGCGCGGACAGTGCCGCCGCATCCGGCTGCACCAGGATTTCCGGGTCGCGCAAGCCGGATGCGAACACCTGATCGACGCCGCGCAGCCGCTCCAGTTGGCTGCGCAGGCGCCGGCCCTCGCGGCGCAGCACCTCATCATCGGCCACGCCGGTCAGACGCATGATCGCAGTCGGAAAGCCGTTGGAGGTGGAGATCTCCAGAATGCGCGGCTGCTGGGCCTGCTCGGGCAGCTCGGTGCTGGCTTTGTTTTGGATTTCGCGGCGCAGGTCGTTGATGCGTTTGTCGAAGGTGCGCTCATCCAGTTCGCCGAAGCGAATCAGCAGGCTGGCGACGTTTTCGCGTGAGCTGGAGCTGACGAAGCGGATGTCTGCCACGCCTTTGATCGCATCCTCCAGCGGATTGGTGACGAGCCGCTCGACGTCCTCCGCACTGGCCCCGGGCAGCACCGCGGTGACATTGACCCAGTTGAAATTGATCTCGGGGTCGCGCTCGCGCGGCATCTGCAGATAGGCCAGCAGCCCCATGAGCAAGATGACCACGAACGCAATATTGGCCAGCGGGTGGTTGGTGATGAGGGCTCGCAGCAGTCGCATCGGCTTGGATCTCCGCGCAGCGCGCTCACGGGGCCACTGTCACCGGCTGGCCATCGCGCAGCGCCTGCTGGCCGTGCACCACCAAGCGCATATCATGGGGTAGCTGCGCTGCAGCGGCTGGCCGGCCCTCCTGCGCACCGGGCAGGGGTACGAAGCGCGCGCGCGCCGCTGCGCCGTCGCCCTCGACGGTGAATACGCCCAGTTGGGTATCGCGGCGCACCAGCAGCGTGGCGGGCACATGGGGGTGCGGCGCCGCCCAACGCAGCAGGCCAGCCGTGCCTGGCGGCAGCGCGGGGCCCGACAAGGCCAGTCGAGCCGTCTGCAAGCGCGTGGCCGGCGCCACCGTCGGCACCACGCGCAGCAGCCGTGCCGCGCGCACCTGGCCGTCATCAGACTCGAAGCGCGGCTGTGCCCCGGCGCGCAACTCGGCCACCTCCGCCGGGGCGAGCGTGGCTTGCAGCTCCATGCCGTCGGTTTGCGCCAGTACGAACAGCACCGCCCCCGGCGCCACGGTCTCGCCCTGCTGCGCCAGCCGCTGCGTCACCGTGCCGGAAAACGGCGCGCGGATCACCGCTTTGCCCAGTTGACGCTCGGCACTCTGCAGCGCGGCATCGGCGCTGGCGAGTTCGGCGCTTTGCAGCGCCAGCTCCGTCTCGCGCGCGCTGAGCGCCTCTGGCGACAGAAAGCCCTGCGCCTGCAGCTCGCGCGCACGGCGCAGCTGGGCCTGCACCAGTTCCAGCCGGGCGCGGGCGGCGTCGCGCGCAGCGCGGGCGCGATCCCGCGCCAGCTCTAGGTCGGCGGCGTCCAGCCAAGCCAGCGGCTGCCCCGCCCGCACCGGCTGGCCCACGTCGGCACTCCAGCGCAGCAGCACGCCGCCCACCTCGGCGG
>NZ_JARJMT020000145.1 GCF_029335975.1 Tepidimonas sp. | reverse complement strand
CGTGGCGGGCGATCAAATCCGTCAGCACTATGTCCTCCGCCCCCAGGCTGGTGGCCAGCACGATGCGGCCCGCATGGGCAACCGCAGCCTCGCGCAAGCACTGCACCGTGGCAGCCACGCGCTGCGCATGGCCGGGCGTCTCGCGGGCGTACAGCGCGATGGCACGGCCCGGCTCGGCGGGGGGGATATCGATCTGCAGCGACAGGGGTTTAGCCATGGGCGCGCTCCGGTGCCGTGCCTGCGCGGCGGGCGTCGGGTTGATAGTGGCCGTCGAATGCCAGCAGCGCCTGCTGTGCGACGGCGATCGATTCGCCCGGGCGCAGCACCGCCGCGTCGAAGCCGCTGCGCCACAGCAGCAGTGCCATGTCGGGGATGACGTCGCCCACGGCGCGGATCTGACCTTGCCAGCGCCAGCGGCCGCGCAGCAGCCGGGCCAGGCTGTAGGCCCGGCCGTCGGTCCACCGGGGAAAGGTCAGCGCGATCAGGTCCAGCCGGGTGAGCGTGTCCATGAAGCGTTCGCCCGGTGTGCGCTGCGCCAGGTAGGTCGCTACCACGGCGTCCAAGGCATCGACGATCTCGTCGGCGGCAAAGGCGGGGCCGACCACCCGCCCAGCGCGTGCCGGGCCGTGGCGCGCCTGTCCATCGGAGCCGCCCAGCGTGAGCTGGTACCACTCGTTGCCGTCCTTGTCCACGCCCAGAATGCCGATGTGCCCGCTGTGGTGGTGTCCGCAGGAGTTCATGCAGCCGCTGATGTGCAGCGCCAGCTCGCCGATCGCTTCCAGCTCGTCCGGGTCCTGGTAGCGCTCGAGCACGGCTGCTGCGATGGGCAGGGTGCGCGCGTTGGCCAAGCTGCACAGGTCGCCGCCTGGGCAGGCGATCAGGTCGGTCAGCAGGCCATGGTTGGCGGCGCCAAAACCCTCCGCCCGCACGGGGCGCTTGAGCGTGAGGGTGACCGCACACAGCCCGGGCAGCCGGTGTGCCTGCACATGGCGCTCGCGCCAACGCCGGTAGGCGGGTGGCTGCGCTGCACCCGCCGCGGCCCGTACGGCTGTGGTCGATGGAGCGCTCGGCCGACCCGCAGCCACCCAATCCGCTGGGGGGGCGAAGTGCGCCTGCACCTCGGCCAGGGCGGATGGCGTCAGCCGCAACTGCGCGCCCAACGCATCGTCGTCCCGCAGCGCCCGGTATTCGGCCTCCACCGCGTCCACGAAGCGCTGGCCCTCGGCCTTCACCAAAATCTTCAGCCGGGCTTTATAGAGGTTGTCGCGTCGCCCGAACAGGTTGTACACGCGCAGGATCGCTTCCAGATACAGCACGATCTCCTGCCACGGCACGAAGGCGCGCAGCTCCGACGCGACGAGCGGGGTGCGCCCCATGCCGCCGCCTGCCAGCACGCGAAAGCCCACCGCGCCATGGGCGTCGCGGCGCAGTTGCAGGCCGATGTCGTGCCAGGCGATGGCCGCGCGGTCGTCCGCCGCGCCCGTGACGGCGATCTTGAACTTGCGCGGCAGAAAGGCGAACTCCGGGTGCAGCGTGCTCCACTGGCGCAGCAATTCGCAATAGGGTCGGGGGTCCTCGATCTCATCCGGGGCGATGCCGGCCAGTGCATCGGTGGTGATGTTGCGGATGCAGTTGCCACTGGTTTGGATGCCGTGCAGGTCGGCCTCGGCCAGCACATCCATCACATCGGCCGCGCGGGCGAGCGGGATCCAGTTGAACTGGATGTTTTGCCGTGTGGTGAAGTGGCCGAAACCACCCTGGCCGGCCCACGGCCCGTCGGTGACGCGGTCAAACTCGCGCGCCACCCGCAGCATGGGCGCGTGGCGCTGCACATACCAGCCGTTTTGCAGCCGCAGCGGCCGAAAATCGTCGGCGCTGAGCTGCCCGGCCAGGTGCCGCCGCAACTGATCGCGGAACTGGGCGGCACGTTGGCGAATGAGGCGTCGGTCGAAGTCGGAGTACCGGTACATCGCGGGGCATCCAGTCATGAATGCCCGCAATTCCCCATTTCGGTTATGAAAAAACCAACGAAAATATTTTTTAATATCTATAACTGCTGTTCATATGGCGGCGATTGCGATCGCTGCCATCGCTTCCACCAGCCGCGCGTCTTCGCCGATGGGCGGCGCCAGCAGCGGGCAAGTCCGGCGCCATGAACTCCAGGAACGCCAGCGATACCGCCAGCTCCGGCCGTGCGGCGCGCACGGCCGCCGCCACGCGCTCGAAGGGGCTGGCCCAGAGCGGATCGCGGGCGCCATGGGCGAACAGGATCAATCCCGCGCCGGGATGGGGTGGCCCATTGGGCGAGGCCAGGAGTGGATCCGGGTCGATGTGCATGGCGCGCATAATGGCACGATCCGCATGCAAAGGGTCGTTGCCATGGATTTGTCGGACCGCTCGCACATCGCCGCCCCCACGGCCGGGGCGTTCACGCCCACCAGCGCCGAGGTCGTGCCCGGCGGCGCCGACTGGATGGCCGCGCACTGGATGCCGTTTACGGGCAACCGGCAGTTCAAGGCCGATCCGCGCTTGGTGGTCGCCGCCGAGGGCGCGTATCTGATCGATGCCGATGGGCGCCGCATCTTCGATGGCCTGTCGGGCCTGTGGTGCACCGGGCTGGGACATGGCCGGCGCGAGATCGTCGAGGCCGTCAGTCGCCAGGTCGCGACGCTGGACTATTCGCCCGCGTTCCAGTTCGGCCATCCGCTGTCGTTCGAGCTGGCCAACCGCATCGTCGAGCACATGCCGGCGGGGCTCAACCGCGTGTTTTTCACCGGGTCTGGGTCCGAGTCGGCGGACACCTCGCTCAAAATGGCGCGCGCCTATTGGCGGGCCAAGGGGCAGGCGAGCAAAACGCGCCTCATCGGTCGCGCCAAAGGCTACCACGGAGTCAACTTTGGGGGCATTTCGGTCGGGGGGATCGTGGGCAACCGAAAGCTCTTCGGCCAGGGAGTGGAGGCCGACCATCTGCCCCACACGCAGCCGCCGGCCGGGGGCTTTTACCGCGGACAGCCGCCGGCCGATGCCGCCTATGCCCAGCATCTGGCCGACCATCTGCTGGACCTGATCGCGCTGCACGACGCATCGACGATTGCCGCTGTCATCGTCGAGCCGTTTTCCGGCTCGGCCGGTGTCGTCATCCCGCCGCTGGGCTACCTGCAGCGCCTGCGCGAGATTTGCAGCGCGCACGACATCCTGCTCATCTTCGACGAGGTCATCAGCGGCTTTGGGCGCAGCGGCGCCTGGACCGGCGCCGAGGCCTTTGGCGTCACACCCGACATCCTGAATTTCGCCAAACAGGTGACCAACGGCGTACAGCCCCTGGGGGGTGTCGTCGTGCGGCAAGAAATTTACGACACCTTCATGGCTGCGGGTGGTCCCGAGTATGCGCTGGAATTTCCCCACGGCTACACCTACTCCGCGCACCCGGTGGCCTGCGCTGCGGGGCTGGCGTCGCTGCGGCTGCTGGAGCAGGACGACGCGATCGAGCGTGTGCGCGCGCTTGCCCCGGTGTTGGAGGCTGCCGTGCACGGCCTGCGCGGGGCCAGCCCGCACCTGATCGATATCCGCAACTACGGGCTGGCGGCTGGGTTCACGTTGGCATCGGTGCCGGGCGAGCCGCTCAAGCGCCCCTTCGAGATCGCGATGCGCATGTGGGCCAAGGGCTTTTATGTGCGCTATGGCGGGGACACGATCCAGCTTGCGCCGCCGTTTATCAGCACCGAGGCCGAGATCCACCGGCTTGTGGACGCGCTGGGCGAGACGATCCACGCGCTCGCCTGACCACCCCCAGTCCGCGTTGGGGCCGTTGCCTCAGCGCTGGGTCAGCTTGAACACCGCGGTACTGGCCAGCAGATTGGGCAGGGTGCGGACCACGCGCCCGTTTTCCAGGCCGAACGCATCCTCGACGTGCAGGCCCAGGCGTTGCGCCAGCACCTCGAAGTCTGCAAACGTGCCGACGCGGATGTTGGGCGTGTCGTACCACTGGTAGGGCAGCCGCTTGGTCACCGGCATGCGGCCGGCCAGCACGCGCAGGCGGTTCGGCCAGTGCGCAAAGTTCGGGAAGGCCACGATCGCGCTGCGGCCGACGCGCGCGGTCTCGCGCAGCATTGTCTCGGCGTTGCGCAGATGGGGCAGCGTGTCGATCTGCAGCACCACGTCGAAGCTGTCATCGGCGAACATCGACAGTCCCTCCTCCAGATTGAACTGCAGCACATCCAGCCCGCGCTTCAGGCACGCCAGCACCTGGGCGTCGTCCAGCTCGATGCCGTAGCCGTGGCAGCCGCGCGCCTCGCACAGGTGCGCCAACAGCGCGCCATCCCCGCAGCCCAGGTCGAGCACGCGCGCGCCATGCGGCACCAGGTCCGCGATGAGTTGCTGGATCTGGCGATCGCTCATGCGGCACCTCCGGCAGTGGGGGGCTGCAAATGGGCGCCGACGCGGTACTCGAAGTAGGCGCGCACGGCGGCGTGGTAGCGCGCGTCGTCGAGCAAAAAGGCGTCATGCCCGTGCGGCGCATCGATCTCGGCGTAGCTGACGGCGCGGCGGTTGTCCAGCAGCGCCTTGACGATCTCGCGGCTGCGCGCCGGCGAAAAGCGCCAATCGGTGCTGAACGACACCACCAGGAAATCGGCCTGTGCGCGTGCCAGCGCTGCCGACAGATCGCCGTCGAAGTCGCGCGCCGGGTCGAAGTAGTCCAGCGCGCGCGTGATCAGCAGGTAGGTGTTGGCGTCGAAATACTCGCTGAACTTGTCGCCCTGGTGGCGCAGATAGCTCTCGATCTCGAACTCGATGTCCTGCGTCGTGTAGCGGTAGGCCAGCCGCTCGGCGGCGTCAGCATCGCCGGCGCGCAGCGCCTCGGCCAGCGGGCGCAGGCGGCGGCCAAACTTGCTGTTCATGACATCGTCGCTCAGGTAGGTGATGTGGCCGATCATGCGCGCAATGCGCAGCCCGCGCCGCGGCTTGGTGCCGTGGCGCAGGTAATGCCCGCCGTGGAAGTCCGGGTCGCTGACGATGGCGCGGCGCGCCACTTCGTTGAAGGCGATGTTCTCCGCCGTCAGGTTGGGGGCGCTGGCGATGACGATGGCGTGGCGAACGCGCTCGGGAAACTGCAGCGTCCAGCTCAGCGCCTGCATGCCGCCGAGGCTGCCGCCCATCACCGCCGCCAGCCGCTCGATGCCCAGCGCATCCAGCAGCCGCGCCTGTGCCTCGACCCAATCCTCCACCGTCACCACGGGGAAGTCCGCGCCCCACGGCTGGCCGGTGGCCGGGTTGACGTGCGTCGGCCCGCTGGAGCCAAAGCACGAGCCGATGTTGTTGACCCCGATGACGAAGAAGCGGCGTGTGTCCACCGGCTTGCCGGGGCCTATCATGTTGTGCCACCAGCCCTCGCTTTTGGGGATGGGCTGGCCGCGTTCGTC
Source organism: Tepidimonas sp. (assembly GCF_029335975.1). Taxonomy (GTDB): domain Bacteria; phylum Pseudomonadota; class Gammaproteobacteria; order Burkholderiales; family Burkholderiaceae_C; genus Tepidimonas. Next base: position 62,669 of record NZ_JARJMT020000145.1, on the reverse strand, counting down.
GGCGTACTGGCCGGCGACATGGTGGCTGGCGTTGAGCGCGTGGCAGACAAGCACGGCGTTGTCGCGCGCGGCGTTGAGCTGGCCATAAGTCTCGTAGACCAGCTCGAAGGCGGGCAGGACACCCCCCCCGCGCAGGGGCAAGGGGGCATCGAAAACATGACGCTGGGCAGTGACGATCACGGTATCGATCCTGTAGTCGCGCCGTGATCGAGGGCTTGCGGACTTGGCCGATGGCCACGCCTTCCTCTTTAGCGGTATTTGTTACGCGCCCGCAAGCGGGACTCAAATCGGCGCTCGGCAAAAGTATACAAGCGCTACAAGCGCGGCATCCCGTTCACGCCGGTGGGTGGCAGCGCCGCGCATGTGTTGTTCTGGCGCATCGCCCACACCCTTTGTCGGGCCGATCGTCGAAAAGATGAGCGCGGATCGCGGGGAACGCGCATAATGAGGGTTGCAGGTGTCCGCGACGCTTGCATCTCGGTGATCGGTCGGTTTCGCGTGCTGCAGTTTTCTTGTGTGCCGTCGGGGCTCCATCGCTACCCTTTGTCTCGTGTGTTTTCAGGAGTCCCTCAGATGGGCAACAAGTTGTACGTCGGCAATCTTCCGTATTCGGTGCGCGACGGTGATCTCGAACAGGCATTCAGCGCGTACGGCCAAGTGTCTAGCGCCAAGGTCATGATGGAGCGCGACACCGGCCGCTCCAAGGGGTTTGGTTTCGTCGAAATGGGCAGCGATGCCGAGGCGCAGGCTGCCATTTCCGGCATGAACGGCCAGTCCATGGGCGGCCGCAATCTGGTCGTCAACGAGGCGCGCCCGATGGAGCCGCGCCCCCCGCGCAGCGGCGGGTTTGGCGGCGGTCGCCGTGATGGTGGCGGCTTCGGCGGCGAAGGCCAATTCCGCAGCCCGTACGGCAGCGGCCGCCGACGCGACGACCGCAGCGGTTACTGATCGCGCGGAGTGCGCGCCATCAGCGTGGCGCGCACCTGCCCCTGCAGGTCGACGATGCCGTTGCGCGCGTCGTATCGCAGGCGGTTGCCGATGAGCGTGTCTGCACCGCGGCTCAGCCGCACCGGTTGATCCGACTCCAGCAGGCGCTGATCCTCATGCCACGTCAGGGTCTGGCCCTCGAAAGTCAGGCGCGGCGTGGCATTTTTGCGTCTGTCTGTGGGCCAAGGCTCGCGCACCAGGCGCACATCACCGCGCAGGTGGTAGAGGGTGCGCCCATCATCGGTGCGAAGTTCGCTGGCCTGAGCCCGCAGTCGCATCTGACCGGCATGGTCGATGCGCTCCAGCGTGGCGTTTTGTACCCGCAGCAGGCCGTTGTCTGGAAAATGCTCCAGCACCGCGCCGGTCAGCATCGATCCCAGGCGTCCATCGGCCTCGTAGCGGCGCAGGGTAAAGCCCTCCAGACGGTAGTCGGGCTGGCCTTGCGCCAGCGGTGCATCGGGCGTGGCGGCTGGTCCCGGAATGCGCTGGACGATGCCGTAGGTGACCAAGGCCAGTGCCCCCATCAACAGCACCGGCAGGTACAGCGACAGCCGGTCCCACAGCCCGTACCAACGTGCAGCCGCGGGGGATGCTACAGCGGGGCTGGGGTTCATGCCGCAGCCTCGGCCAGCAGGCTGGCGTAGCGGCCCGACGCCACCAGCAGCAGGTCGCAAAACTCCCGCGCCGCGCCATGGCCCGCTACAGCCTGGGTGATGTGGTGGGCGCACGCCCGCACCTCGATGTGCGCCGATGGCGGGGCCACGGCCAGTGCGCAGCGGCGCAGCATGGGCAGATCGGGCCAGTCGTCGCCCATGGCGGCGGCCTGCGACCAGTCCAGACCCAAAGACGCCAAAATGGCTTCGGCAGCCGGGCGCTTGTCCTGCGTGCCGTAGCGCACATGCTGCACGCCGAGGGCCTGCAGGCGATGGCGCAAAGCGGCCGAGTCGCGCCCGGTCACGACCGCGGGCACGATGCCGGCGTGGTGCAGCAATTTCAGGCCGTGGCCGTCCAGGCTGTAAAAGCGCTTGAGCGCCTCGCCGTCGGGTCCATAGTAGAGTCCCCCATCGGTGAGTACACCGTCCACGTCAAAGAAGGCGATGCGCACGTCCTGCGCCCGCAGCAGAATTTCGGGGGGAAAATTCAGCACCGGTGCGGACATCAGATCACCTTGGCGCGCATCAGGTCATGGTGGTTGAGGGCGCCCACCAGCCGCCCGCCCTCGTCGACCACGAGCACGCTGGTGATGCGGTGCGTTTCCATCAGCTTGGCCGCCTCCGCAGCCAACATCTGCGGCCGCACGGTGCGTGGCTGCGGGTGCATGACCTCGCTGGCGGTCAGGTGGCGCAGATCGGCGCTCTCGCGCCGCTCGATCAACCGGCGCAAGTCCCCATCGGTGAAGATGCCGATGGCCGCACCCGTGTCGTCCACCACCGCCGCCGCACCCCACCCGCCCGCACTCATGGCGCGCATGGTCTCGATCAGCGTGGCGGTGGGGGGGACCTGCGGCGTGACCTGCAGCGGGCGCATCACATCGCGCACCAGCGTCAGCAGGCGGCGGCCGAGCGCGCCGCCAGGGTGCGAGCGGGCGAAGTCGTCCGGCTGAAAGCCGCGCGCGCTCAGCAGCGCCACCGCCAGCGCGTCGCCCATGGCCATTTGCGCCGTCGTGCTGGCAGTGGGCGCTAGGTTGTGCGGGCAGGCCTCGCGCGCCACGCTGGTGTCCAGCACCACATCGGCATGGCGGCCCAGGCTGGAGTCCGCTCGCCCGGTCATTGCCAACAGCGGCACCCCCATACGCTTGATCAGCGGCAAGATGGCGGTCAGCTCTTCGCTCTCGCCCGAGTTGCTGATGGCCAGCACCACGTCGGCCGGCGTGATCATGCCCAGGTCGCCGTGACTGGCTTCGGCGGGGTGCATGAACAAGGCAGGCGTGCCGGTCGATGCCAGCGTCGCGGCGATTTTGCGGCCGACATGTCCGCTTTTGCCCATGCCTGTGACGACCACCCGCCCGCGGCAGGCCAGCACCGTGTGCACCGCCTGCGCAAAGCGGGCGTCCAGTCGATCGGCCATCGCCTGCAGACCCTGGATTTCGGTGTCCAGCGCCGCGCGCGCGAGGGCCAGCAGCGCATCGGCATCGGGTGCGGGATGGGCGGGGCAGGGATGGGCGGGGCAGGCCAGCGTCATGCAGGAATTATCCGACAAGGCCATCGACCGTGCCGCCGTAAGATCGGAGGGATGAATTCACTGGACCTTGCGTTGTTGTATCTGCTGGCCGCTGTGCTGGGTGTCGTGGTCTGCCGCACCTTGCGGCTGCCCGCGATGATCGGCTACCTGGCAGTGGGCGTGGTGATTGGCCCGCATGCGCTGGCGCTGGCGCAAAACTCCGCGGGTCTGCGCTATCTGGCCGAGTTTGGCGTGGTGTTCTTGATGTTTGCCATTGGGCTGGAATTCAGTCTGCCCAAATTGCGCGCGATGAAGCGCCATGTCTTTGGGCTGGGCACGGCCCAGGTCGTCGCGACGGTGCTGCTGACCACGCTGGCGTCGCTGGCGCTGGGATGGTGGCTGCCCCAGTGGTGGAAGCTTCAGTGGCAGATGGCGCTGGCCATGGGCGGTGTCATGGCGATGAGCAGCACGGCGATCGTCGTCAAGTTGATGGCCGACCGGCTGGAGCTGGAGTCCGAGCACGGACAGCGGGTGGTTGGAATCCTGCTGTTCCAGGATCTGGCGGTGGTGCCCCTGCTGGTGCTGATTCCGGCCCTGGGTGCCTCCAGCGAAAATCTGTTGGGTGCACTGCTGCTGGCGCTGGCCAAGGCGGTGGTGCTGCTGACCGTGCTGCTCACCGGCGGCCAGCGGGTGATGCGCTGGTGGCTGACGCTGGTGGCGCGGCGCAAGAGCCAGGAGCTGTTCATGCTCAATCTGCTGCTCGTCACCCTGGGGCTGGCCTGGTTGACCGAGCACGCCGGTCTGTCGCTGGCGCTGGGCGCGTTCGTGGCTGGCATGCTGATCGCCGAGACCGAGTATCGGCACCAGGTCGAGACCGACATCCGTCCTTTCCACGATGTGCTGCTCGGGCTGTTCTTCATCACCATCGGCATGATGCTGGACTGGCGCTTGGTGTTGGAGCGCTGGCCGTTGGTGTTGCTGCTGTTGACCCTGTCGCTCATCTTCAAAGTGGCGTTGATCACCGCGCTGGCCCGCGCATTCGGCGCACCGACCGGCACCTCACTGCGTGTGGGGCTGTATCTGATGCAGGCGGGTGAATTCGGCCTGGTGCTGCTGCAGCTGGCGCATCAGAATGGTCTGGTGCCCCCGGCGTTGTTCAACCCGACGCTGGCGTCGATGGTCATCTCGATGTTGCTCACGCCATTCATCATCCAGCACAGCGACGCCCTGGTCGCGCGGCTGGTTGGCAGCGACTGGCTGATGCAATCGGTCCAGATGACGCACATCGCGCGCAAGGCGATTGCGGCCGACAAGCACGTCATCATCTGCGGCTATGGCCGCTGCGGGCAAAACCTGGCCCGACTGCTGGAGGGCGAGCGCATCCCCTACATGGCGCTGGATCTGGACCCCGACCGGGTCCGGCAGGCCGCAGCGGCGGGGCATTCCGTCGTGTTTGGCGATGCGGCACGCCTGGAGTCGCTGATGGCGGCCGGGCTGGCGCGCGCCAGCGCCGTGGTCGTTACCTACCTGGACACCCCCAGCGCGCTGAAGGTGCTGCACCATGTGCGCGAACACGCACCGGCCGTGCCGGTGGTGGTGCGCACGGTGGACGATACCGATCTGGCCCGCTTGCAGGCCGCGGGTGCTGCCGAGGTGGTGCCCGAAGCCCTGGAAGCCAGCCTGATGTTGGCCAGCCATGCGCTGGCGCTGGTGGGCGTGCCCCTGCGCCGCGTGGTGCGGCTGGTCCAGCAGCAGCGCGAGGCGCGCTATCAGCTGCTGCGCGGCTACTTCCACGGTGCCGATGACGATGCCATCGACGAGCCCTATCAGGAGCGCTTGGCCACGGTGGTGCTGCCCCCGGGTGGGCCAACCGTGGGCCAGACCCTGGGCGAGCTGGCCTTGCACGCAGTCGGGGTGCGGGTGGTGGGCGTGCGCCGCGTTGGCGGTCGGCACGAGGAGCCTGCCGACGACTTGCGCCTGCAGGGCGGTGATGCCGTCGTGCTGTACGGCAGCCCCGAGGCATTGGCGCTGGCCGAAAGCAAGTTGCTGGCCGGATAATCGGCCCTCATGGACACCGCCGCCTACCTCAAAGCCCACATCCGTACCGTGCCCGATTGGCCTGCGCCCGGGGTGCAGTTCCGCGACATCACGCCACTGCTGCAAGACCCCAAGGTCTTTCGGGTGCTGATCGACACCTTCGTCCACCGCTACATGGACCGCGACCGGCGCCCCGATGTGGTGGCAGGGCTGGATGCGCGCGGTTTCATCATCGGCTCGGTGGTGGCCTACGAGCTCGGCGTCGGTTTCGTGCCCATCCGCAAAAAGGGCAAGCTGCCCTTCACCACGGTCGAGGAGACCTATGAGCTCGAGTACGGCAGCGCGACGGTGGAGCTGCACACCGATGCGGTCAAGCCCGGCGACCGTGTGCTGCTGATCGACGATCTGATCGCCACCGGCGGCACCATGATGGCCGGCAAAAAGCTGCTGGAAAAACTGGGCGCCACCGTCACCGAGGGCGCAGCCATCGTGGCCCTGCCCGAGCTCGGCGGCCTGCAGCGCCTGCAGCAAGCGGGCTTGCCCCTGTTTACCCTGGTGTGCTTCGACGGCCATTGATGGTGCGCATGCGCGCCATCGGGCGCATCGATGCCGCCGCTGCAGACGCCGACGCGGCTTGACGCGTTTTTCGACAGATCGAAACAGACCTTTTTGGTTGATACTCTGGCACCATTGGCTCTGTGCCGCAGATCGCCGCCGATGGCTGTGGGGCCGCCGGCCTCGTCCGTCTCGCTCAAGAGGAGAGTCACCCCATGACCGCTGTTGCCGCCTCGAACGTCAACCACATCGATACCGCTCACGGCGTTCGTTCGAGTTCTGAGTTTCTGACCTTCCGGCTGGGGGGGGAGGAGTACGGTATCGACATTCTGCGGGTGCAGGAAATCCGCTCCTTCGAAAAACCCACCCGCATCGCCAACGCGCCCAGCCACGTTCTGGGCGTCGTCAATCTGCGCGGTGTGATCGTCCCGGTGGTGGACCTGCGCATCAAGCTCGGCTGCGACACGGTCGAATACAATGGGCTGACGGTGGTCATCGTCCTCAATGTCAAGGGGCGGGTGGTCGGTGCGGTCGTTGACTCGGTCTCCGACGTGCTGGAACTGCCGCGTGAGCAGGTTCGCCCTGCGCCCGAGATGGCGTCATCGACGGTGGACACCGCTTTCATCACTGGCATTGCCAGCGTGGGTGAACGCATGCTGATTCTGATGGACATCGAAGCCCTGTTGGGCAGTCCTGACATGGGGCTGACGGACGTCTGAACGCCGCAGGCGCCGCGCCGGGTACTGGTAGAGGACGGACACTCATGGGGACGAGCCATTGGATGCGCGCCTTCAGCGTGCGAGTGCGGATGCTGGGAGCCATTGGCGTGGTGCTCGCGCTGTTGTTGGCCTTGGCTGCGGTGGGGGTGTGGTCGGTGCATCACATGCAGATCGCCCAGCACGAGGCGCTGACCTTGGCCTGGATGGCCACCGGCACTGGCGGCGATGAAACGTTCACACAGCAGATGATTCAACTGACCGAGCGCGGCGAACAAATTCGCGCCCAGGCGTTGTGGGCCTTGGGCGCTGCCTTGGTCGTGGCGCTGGTCATCGTCGTGCCCACCACCTGGATGAATATGCGTAGCATCGTAGATCCGGTGCAGCAGGCGCAGGCGCTGGCAGTGTCGATCGCGCGGGGTGACCTGTCCACCCGTGCCGACACCAGCGGGCAGGATGAGCTGGCCGAGCTGATGCGCAGCCTGGCGGACATGCAAGATTCGCTGGCCCGCACCGTAGGCGCCGTGCGCGAGACGGCCCAGCGCATGAACCACACCGCCGAATCGGTGGCCCGAGGCAGCCAAGACCTGGCCGAACGCAGCGAAAAGACGGCCGAACATCTGCGCCAAACCGCGGCCAGCCTGGATGATCTGGCACGCAATGCCCAAGCCAGCAGCCAGGCCGCGCAGGCCGCCATCGATTTGGCTCGGCGCAACGCCGAGGTGGCCGACCGGGGAGGACACGCCGTCACGCAAGTCGTGACCACCATGGACGGTATCCAGGCGGCCAGCCGCAAAATCGCCGACATCATCGGCGTCATCGACGGCATCGCATTTCAGACCAACATCCTGGCACTCAATGCGGCGGTCGAGGCCGCGCGCGCGGGCGAGGCGGGCCGGGGCTTTGCGGTGGTGGCGGGCGAGGTGCGGCAACTGGCCCAACGCAGCGCCCAGGCGGCCAAAGAAATCAAAACCCTGATCGAAGCCAGCGTGCAGCAGGTGGGCTCAGGGACCGAGCAGGTGCATGCGGCCGGCGCCACCATCCGCGACATCGTCGCCAATGCCGAGCAGGTCTCGACCTTCATTCGCGACATTAGCGCGGCCATCCAGCAGCAAGCGCAGGCGCTGGCGCAGATCCAAGCGGCCGTGGCCGAGGTGGACCAAATGACCGAGCAAAACGTTGGCTTGGTGGCGCGCAGCGCCGACACCGCCAGCCATGTGCGCGCCCAGGCGCAGCGCATGGCCCAGACAGTGGCCATCTTTCGCTTGGCGCAGGATGAGGGCGCCCATACCCCTTTGTCGGCGGTGCAGGTGCGCGGGCAGGGCGACCCGTCCAGCTACCACGGGCCAGAGCGGCGCGGCCGCGCACCGGCGCTCTCGACCTGATGCCCGATGGGCGGCCCGCCGGCGCCGGCCGGGCGCTGTGATAAGCTGATGTTCATACGACGGTCGTGCGCGCCCACTGGATACGGCAGCCGCAAGGATCGGTAGGAGGATAGACCATGAATTGGAGTCATTGGCGCATCGGCACCCGGCTGGCATGGGCCATGGGCTTGATGCTGGCGCTGCAGCTGGCCGTATTTGGTGCTGCCATCTGGGGTGAATGGCGCATCGAGCAGGCGCGGGCGATCGAGCAGCGCATGGCCGAAGCCGAGGATCTGGCTGCCCAGTGGAAAGAGGTCACGGAAGCGCAGGCCGGGCGAGTCGACGCCATGCTGCAGCTGGGCTCGGGGGACAATGGCCAAGCGGTCCTTGACTACTTCAGCGAGCGCCTGGAGGCCGCACGCGGGCGCGTCGAAGAGCTCGAACGACGCGTGGCCGAGTTGGCCCCTCAGGTTGGGGTCGAAGAGGAGCTGCGGCGCCTCATGGCGCTGCGCCAGGCGACACTTGAGGCGCGCCGCGAGGTGGTAAAGGCGCTCAACGCTCAAGATTTCGCCTCGGCCAAAGCAGCGTTCGACGGCCGCTACCAAGCCGCTGCGCAAGCCTATCAACAGGCGCAAAGCGAATTGACCCAGATGCTCAAACAACGCAAAGAGCGCACGCGCGAAGGCGCGCAAGGGCTGACGCGCACGGTCCAAATGGTGCAGGCAGCGGTGGTGGTGGCGGCGTTGCTGCTGGGCGTGTGGATCGCGGTGGCGCTCACCCGCGCCACCGTCGGGCCCATCCGCCAGCTCCTGGCGGTCAACGAGCGTCTGGCGGCAGGCGACTTCAGCATGGCCGTGCATGACGGCGGCCGCGGCGACGAAATTGGCGATCTGCTGCGCTCTAAGGCCAAAACCGTGCAGGCGATGCGCGAGGCGCTCGTCAGGGTGCGCCGCGCGGCCGACCAGGTGGCCGCGGCAGCGGGCGAAATTGCGCAGGGCAACCAGGACCTCTCCGCCCGCACGGAAAGCGCGGCTGCCAGCCTGCAGCAAACCGCCGCGAGTTTGCAGAGCATGACGGAATCGGTGCGCCACGGGGCCGAATCGGCTCGCACGGCCAACCAGGTCGCTCAACAGGCTGCCGATGCCGCCAAGCGCGGCGGGCAAGCGGTGCAGCAGGTCGTGGGCACCATGCAAGGTATCGAGGCCAGCAGCGCCAAGATTGCCGATATCACTCAAGTCATCGATGGCATCGCCTTTCAGACCAATATTTTGGCGCTCAATGCCGCGGTGGAGGCCGCGCGCGCGGGCGAAGCGGGCCGGGGCTTTGCCGTCGTCGCTGGCGAGGTGCGCCAGCTCGCCCAACGCAGCGCCCAGGCAGCCAAGGAAATCAAGGCCCTCATCGAAGCCAGCGTGGCGCAAGTGCGCGAAGGCGGCCAGCAGGTGGATGCGGCTGGGCGCACGGTCCAAGAAGCGGTGCAGGCCATCGATCGGGTCGCCGACCTGATCGGTGAAGTCAGCGCCTCGGTCAATGAGCAAAACGACAACATCACCCAGGTCAACGCTGCGGTGGGACAGCTCGATCAGGCCACTCAACAAAACGCAGCCCTGGTGGAGCAGGCCGCTGCAGCCGCGCAAAGCCTGGTGCAGCAGGCGCATGAGCTGCAGCAGGTGGTGGCGCGCTTCAAGACCGGCGAGTCCATGCCGGCGGTGGTCTCCGCCCCCGTCCGGCCGCTGTCGGCGCCCCGCAAGCCTGCGCGTGCGCCCACCGGCTCGCTCAAACCCGTGGCGGGGCAGACCCACACCGCCCCGCGGCGCGAGCCGACGCTGCCGGCGCCTGCGCCAAGCGCCAAAGCCGCGCCGCCGGCGGCCAAGTCCGCCGGTCCATCGACATCGCCCACAGCGGGAGCAGACGACCAGTGGGAAACCTTCTAAAACAACGCGTCCATGCAATTCAGCTCGACCCTGCCGGGCACACCCAGCGCTGCCGCTGACGATGCGGCTCGCCACGGCCGGCTGTCGGTGGCCGAATTGCTGGACCATCTGAACCACGCGCTGGTGGTGTTGGATGAACAGGGCTTCGTGGTCGGGCACAACGACGCTGCTCATCGCCTGCTGGAGCTGCCGCAGACCGTTTTGGCCGAGGGCGCGCTCATCGACGACGTCGTGCGCTGGCAGATCCGGCGCGGCGACCTGCGTGGCGACGCCGACGCCATCGTACAGCGGGTATGGCACCATTTGCGTACCACACAGACCGAGGCTCACCCCCATGTGTACACCTACACCACGGCAAGCGGCCGCACCTTGCAGGGCTCGACGATTGCGCTGCCAGGGGGCGGCTGGGTGCGCGTCTACACCGATATCTCCAAGCATGCCCAGGCTCTGGCAGCGCTGCGCGAGAGCGAGGCGCGCTTTCGCAGTCTGACCGAGCTGTCTGCCGATTGGTATTGGGAGTGGGACGCCGAATGTCGCTACACCCGTCTGGAGGGTCGGACGGTCGAAGAACATGATTTGGCTCGGCACTTTCTGGGCAAACGGCCTTGGGATGTGTTTTCCCCCAACCGGCCTCAACCTCGGGACTGGGCGCCCTTACAAGATCTGATCGCGCAACGGCGCGTGTTTCGGGGCTGGGAAATCCAGCGCATCCTGCCCGATGGCCAGTCGGTGTGGTTTTCGCTGAGCGGTATGCCGATTATGGACGAACACGGCCACTGTACCGGCTATCGGGGTGTCGGACGCAACATCACGCCGCGCAAAGAAGCCGAAGCCACAGTCCAGCGCCTGGCTTTCTATGACAGTTTGACGGGTTTATACAACCGTCGGGCGTTTCAAGATCAACTCCGCAAGGCTCAGGCCGCCGCCGATCGTTCAGGCCAATGGGGTGCGTTGTATTTCATCGATTTGGATAATTTCAAAGACGTCAACGATGCCTATGGGCATAAGCTGGGCGACGCCTTGCTGCGAGATTGTGCCAAACGGTTGCAGACCATATTGCGCGACGAAGACAGCGTGGGTCGGCTCTGGGGAGATGAGTTTGTCGTTTTGCTGGAAAATCTGGGAGACTCGCAAAGCGGGGCACTCTGGAATGCCCAGATGATTGCCGAAAAAATTCGCGCCGAATTGGAGCGACCATCGATTCACGATGGTCAGGAGGTGCAGGTCACACCCAGTATTGGCATTACGTTATTCCAGGGTAGTCACGAAGCGGTGGAAGAAATTTTGCAGCGCGCCGATTTGGCCATGTATCAGTCCAAGGCGGCAGGGCGCAATGCCATACGCTTCTTTGACCCCGACATGCAGGCCAAGGTGATGGAGCGCGCCACGCTGCAGCACGAGCTGCGCCATGGACTGCGCGAGCAAGAATTTGCCCTGCACGGACAGGTCATCGTGAATGGCGGGGGGCGTATCCAAGGTTTGGAAGCCCTCATCCGTTGGCGTCATCCCAAACGGGGCATGGTGTCGCCCGCTGCGTTCATTCCTTTGGCGGAGCAAAGCGGTTTGATTGTTCCCATGGGGCAATGGATTTTGGAGCAGGCCTGTCGAACCCTGGCGCGCTGGTCTTCCGATCCTGAGCGGTCGCACTGGACACTGGCCGTCAACCTGAGCGCTCGCCAGTTACGGCAACCGGATTTGGTCGATACAGTGTTGCGCGTCATCGACGCCAGCGGATGCGATCCGAAAAAACTCAAGCTCGAGCTCACGGAAAGCCAGCTGCTCCACGATGTGGAAGATACCATCAAAAAAATGGAGGCGCTGTCGGCGCGCGGTATCCGATTCGCCCTGGACGACTTCGGGACCGGCTACTCATCGTTGGCCTATCTGAAGCGGCTTCCATTGTCTCAGCTCAAAATCGATCGCACATTCGTGCGGGATTTGCTCGATGATCCGAACGATGCTGCGATTGCACAAACCATTTTGCAATTGGCAGACAGCCTCGGACTGGATGTCGTGGCAGAGGGCGTGGAAACCGCCGCTCAATTCGAGGCGCTGTACGCCATGGGTTGTCGGCTGTTTCAAGGTTATCACTTTGGTCGGCCAGCGCCACTGGACCCGGCCGACCCCGCGTCGGTCCATTGATGGCCCCCAGGGCGGTGCGCTTGCGCGAGGGCAGCGGAGGGGTCATCTGCCCGAGGCGGGTCTAGCGTCACCGGTCTCCGGCAGGGTGTGCTGGTCGATCGGCTCGATAGGCAAGGACAGGCCGACGCTGGCGAGTTCCACGTGAACACCTCGCCGGCGATGGGTTCGTGCTGCTCGGTCTGTGCCGCCTCCCAGGCAGGAAAATCCCCGGCGTTGAAAACGGGTTGCGGCTGGCGCCCGACACAGGTCGGCCCATCCGTCGATCGCGATGAAGACGACGTCGTTGGTCAAAGACAGGCTCCGTTCGCGGTGGCCAACCGCCCCAAGTTGCGGCGCGCGGACTGTGGTTCTCACTGACGCCCGCCCGAGCTGTGAAAGCCGCGCGCGACTTTCTACAATCGGTCTATTCCCCGCTGACGCCGTCCCGTCGGGCGGCTCCCTTCCACTTTCCGTCAGAGAGGGCCTACCATGGTTCCCCATCTCGTCACCGCGCTGACCGGCCCCATCAACGAGCTGGAGCAGCGCATCCTCGAATCCACTCCGGTCATCGAGCGCTGGTTCCGCCTGGAGTGGATGGAGCACACGCCGCCTTTCTACACCTCGGTGGACATCCGCAATGCCGGCTTCAAGCTCGCGCCGGTAGACACCAATCTGTTTCCCGGCGGATGGAACAACCTGACGCCCGAGATGCTGCCGCTCGCGGTGCAGGCCGCCATGGCTGCCATCGAGAAGATTTGCCCCGAGGCGAAAAACCTGCTGCTCATCCCCGAGAACCACACGCGCAACCTGTTCTACCTGATGAATGTGGCGCAGTTGCAGCGCATCTTCTACTCGGCCGGACTCCATGTGCGGCTCGGCTCTCTCAACCCCGAGATCAAGGCCCCCGTGACCATCGATCTGCCCAACGGCGACCAGGTCACGCTCGAGCCCTTGATTCGCGAGGGGCGCCGCCTTGGGCTCAAGCACTTCGATCCCTGCACCATCTTGCTCAACAACGACCTCTCCGCGGGTGTGCCCGGCATCTTGGAGGATTTGCACGAGCAGTACCTGCTGCCCCCCCTGCATGCAGGCTGGCATGTGCGGCGCAAGAGCAACCACTTCCGTGCCTACGAGGAGGTGGCCAAGCGCTTTGGCAAGCTGCTGGGCATGGATCCGTGGCTGATCAACCCCATGTTCGCCCAATGCGGCCAGGTCAATTTTGCCGAGGGGACCGGCTTCGAGTGCCTGCAGGGCAATGTCGATGCGCTGCTGACCAAGATCCGCCGCAAGTACAAGGAGTACGGCATCCAAGAGCGCCCCTTCGTCGTTATCAAGGCCGACAACGGCACCTATGGCATGGGTGTGATGATGGTGCGCGACGCAGCCGAGTTGTCCAGTCTCAACCGCCGTGCCAAGAACAAGATGAATGTCATCAAGGACGGCCAGCAGGTCAGCGACGTGATCATCCAAGAGGGCGTCATGACGCACGAGCGCATCAACGACGCCGTGGCCGAGCCGGTGGTCTACATGATGGACCGCTATGTCGTCGGCGGCTTTTACCGTGTGCATGCCGAGCGCGGCGTGGACGAGAATCTCAACGCCCCCGGGGCGAGCTTTGTGCCGCTGGCGTTCGAGAAAAGCGCGCTGCAGCCACAGCCTGGCACGCCGCCAGGGGCGAGCGTGCCCAACCGCTTCTACATGTACGGCGTGGTGGCGCGGCTGGCCATGCTGGCCGCCGCCTACGAGCTGGAAGCCACCGACCCGGAGGCCGAGTACGATGCCTGAGGCCCCTATCGCAGCCGGTGGCCTGAGCCGCGTGCTGGTGGTGGCCGATCCCTTGCACAGCTTTGCGACCTACAAGGACAGCACCTTTGCGATGATGCGCGAGCTGGCGCGCCGCGGCGTGCGCCTGGCTGCGTGCGAGCCGGCGCATCTGCATTGGCGCAGCGGCGAGCCGGTGATGGCGCTGGTGCGCGAGGTGGAGCTGACCGGTGCGGCCGACGACTGGTTTCGCATCTGCCGGCAGGGCCACGAGCCGTTGCATGCCTTCGACGCCGTGCTCATGCGCAAGGACCCACCGTTCGATGCCGAGTACTTCTACGCCACGCACCTGCTGCAGCAGGCCGAGCGCGAAGGCGCGCGCGTCTTCAACCGCCCGGCGGCACTGCGCGACCACCCGGAAAAGCTGGCGCTCATGGAGTTTGCCGAGTGGGCCCCGCCAACGCTGGTGACGCGCTCGGCGCAAGCGATTCGCGCCTTCCACGCCGAGCACGGCGACATCATCTTGAAACCCCTGGACGGCATGGGCGGGAGGGGGATTTTCCGTGTCGGTCCGGATGGGCTCAACCTCGGTGCCGTGGTCGAGACGCTGACGCAGCACGGCCACGCCACGATCATGGCGCAGCGCTTTCTGCCCGGCATCGCGTTGGGCGACAAGCGCGTGCTCGTGATCGGCGGTGAGCCGGTGCCCTACTGCCTGGCGCGCATTCCGCAGGGCGGCGAGGTGCGCGGCAATCTGGCCGCCGGCGGGCGGGGCGTCGCGCAGCCGCTGTCGGAGGCCGACTGGGCCATCGCGCGTGCGCTCGGGCCGCGGCTGGCCGCACGCGGGCTGCTGCTGGTGGGGCTGGACATCATCGGCGAGCACCTGACCGAAGTCAACGTCACCAGCCCGACCTGCTTTCAAGAGATCACGCAGCAGACTGGCTACGACGTGGCGGCGCGCTTCGTCGATGCGCTGCAGGCGGCGGTGGCAAGTGCCGCGCCCAGCGCCGGCGCGTCAGCCAGTCAGCCGGGCTGACTTCTTGCATGCCGCGGGCGCAGATCGGATGTCGCGCTGGCCACCTCTACAATGCCGGCATGAACTTTGTCGATCGGTTGCTGGAGGCTGAGGCGCGCCATCGCTCGCGGCTGTGCGTCGGGCTGGACCCGGACCCGCTTCGCCTGCCCGGCCGCTGGAAGGGGCGCGTGGAGCACCTCTACGACTTCTGTGCGGCCATCGTCGATGTCACCGCCGACCTCGTCTGCGCCTACAAACCACAGATCGCCTACTTTGCCGCGCACGGGGCAGAGGCGCAGCTCGAGCGGCTGATGGCGCACATCCGCGTGGCTGCACCCGATGTGCCGATCATCCTGGACGCCAAGCGCGGCGACATCGGCAGCACCGCCGAGCAGTACGCCAAGGAAGCCTTCGAGCGCTACGGGGCCGACGCGGTGACGCTGTCGCCGTTCATGGGCTTCGACTCGGTGGAGCCCTATCTGCGCTACCCCGGCAAGGGGGTGTTCCTGCTCTGCCGCACCAGCAACCCCGGCGGCAGCGACCTGCAGGCGCAGCGCCTGGCCGATGTACCGGGGCAGCCGCGGCTGTACGAGCACATCGCGGCGCTGGCCCAGGGGCCGTGGAACCGCCACGGCCAGATGGGACTGGTGGTCGGCGCCACCTACCCGCAAGAGATCGAGCGCGTGCGCTCGATCGCCCCCACCGTGCCGTTGTTGATCCCAGGTGTTGGCGCGCAAGGGGGAGACGCCGCCACCACGGTGCAAGCCGGCTGGCGCGGCGACGCTCAGGGCCGCACGATCGGGCCGGTGATCGTCAACTCCTCGCGTGCCGTTCTGTACGCCAGCGCGGGCGAGGACTTTGCCAGCGCCGCCCGCGCGCAAGCCGAATGCACGCGCGCAGCGCTGTGGCAGGCACCCTGAGCGCGGGCCGCAGACTGGATCAGAGCAGGCTTTTAAGCAGCTTGCCCATCTCGGAGGGGTTGCGCGTGACCTTGAAGCCGCATTCCTCCATGATGGCGAGCTTGGCCTCGGCAGTGTCGGCACCGCCTGAGATCAGCGCGCCCGCGTGGCCCATGCGCTTGCCCGGGGGGGCAGTGACGCCGGCGATGAAGCCAACCACCGGCTTCTTCATGTGGTCCTTGCACCAGCGTGCGGCCTCGGCCTCGTCTGGGCCGCCAATCTCGCCGATCATGATCACGGCGTCCGTATCGGGATCGTCGTTGAACATCTGCATGACGTCGATGTGCTTGAGCCCGTTGATCGGGTCGCCACCGATGCCGACGGCGCTGGACTGGCCCAGCCCCAGCTCGGTGAGCTGCGCCACCGCCTCGTAGGTCAGCGTGCCGGAGCGCGACACGACGCCGATGCGGCCCTTGCGGTGGATGTGACCCGGCATGATGCCGATCTTGATCTCGTCCGGCGTGATCAGGCCCGGGCAGTTCGGCCCCAGCAGCAGCGTCTTCTTGCCGCCGGCGGCTTCCTTGGCCTTCATCTTGTTGCGCACCATCAGCATGTCACGCACGGGAATGCCTTCGGTGATGCAGACCACCAGGTCCAGGTCGGCTTCCACCGCTTCCCAGATGGCGTCCGCTGCACCCGCCGGTGGCACATAGATGACGCTGACCGTCGCGCCCGTCTCGGCCGCCGCTTCTTTCACGGAGGCGTAGATGGGGATGTCGAAAATCTTCTCACCGGCCTTCTTGGGGTTGACGCCGGCAACGAAACAGTGCTTCCCGTTGGCGTACTGCTGGCATTTTTCGGTGTGGAACTGGCCCGTCTTGCCGGTGATGCCCTGGGTGATGACCTTGGTGTCTTTGTTGATCAGGATGGACATGATGCGCTTTCCTCTCGGCAGGGCCAATCAACGGCCGGCAACGGCGGCGACGACCTTCTGGGCGGCTTCGGCCATGGTGTCGGCGCTGATGATGGGTAGGCCCGATTCGGCCAGCATCTTCTTGCCCAGGTCCTCGTTGGTGCCCTTCATGCGCACGACCAGCGGCACATTCAGGTTGACCGCCTTGCACGCGCTGATGACGCCGGTGGCGATCACGTCGCAGCGCATGATGCCGCCAAAAATATTGACCAGGATGGCCTTGACGTTGGGGTTTTTGAGCATGATCTTGAACGCCTCGGTCACTTTTTCAGCGGTGGCGCCGCCGCCGACGTCCAGGAAGTTGGCCGGCTCGCCGCCGAACAGCTTGATCGTGTCCATGGTGGCCATGGCCAGCCCGGCGCCGTTGACCAGACAGCCGATGTTGCCATCCAGGCTGATGTAGGCCAGGTCGAACTTGGAGGCTTCGATTTCGGCCGGGTCTTCCTCGTCCAGGTCGCGCAGCGCGACGATTTCCGGATGGCGGAACAGGGCGTTGGAGTCGAAATTGAACTTGGCATCCAGCGCGATCAGGTTGCCCTGGCTGTCACGGTTGAGCGGATTGATCTCCACCAGCGAGGCGTCTGTCTCCATGTAGCAGCGGTACAGGTTCTGCAGCAGCGTCACTGCCTGGTCCACTGTGCGGCCGGTCATGCCGATGCCCTCGGCCAGTTGGCGCGCCTGGGCCTCGCTCAGGCCGACCAGCGGATCGACAAAAATCTTCACGATCTTGTCGGGCGTGTGCGCGGCGACCTCCTCGATGTCCATTCCGCCTTCGCTGGAGGCGATGATCGCCACCTTCTGCGTCGCGCGGTCGGTCACCACCGACACGTAATACTCTTTTTGGATGTCGGCGCCATCCTCGATGTACAGGCGCCGCACCTTCTGGCCCTGCGGGCCGGTTTGGTGCGTCACCAGTTGCATACCCAGGATCTG
Source organism: Tepidimonas sp. (assembly GCF_029335975.1). Lineage (GTDB taxonomy): Bacteria > Pseudomonadota > Gammaproteobacteria > Burkholderiales > Burkholderiaceae_C > Tepidimonas. The sequence continues at coordinate 45,217 of NZ_JARJMT020000145.1, read as the reverse complement.
GCCGGCCAGTTCGCGCACCTGGTCGATGCTCTTGGCGACCTTCACGCCGCCGCCCTTGCCGCGGCCACCGGCGTGGATCTGGGCCTTGACCACCCAGACCGGCCCGCCCAGCTTTTGGGCCGCTTCGACCGCTTCCTGCACCGTGAACGCGGGGATACCGCGCGGCACCGGCACGCCGAACTGTCGCAAAATTTCCTTGCCTTGGTACTCGTGAATCTTCATGTGGTTCCTGTCTGGAATGGCGTCTGACGGGAGGTCCGCCCGGCAGCAGGTGAGGGGTCGGCAAGATCGCTTGCGCCGCCGCGTGCACGAGTGCGCGGCGCCGCGGTGCGCAGCGCCGCAGCCGGCGGGCCAGCGCGGGCCAGCGCGAACTGTATCATGCTGCGTCGCACAAGCCTGATGGGAAGCTGACGGGCCGCGCCAACCCGCCGGTCTGGATTTTGATCATGTCAATGGGGGTGACCCCCGTGGAGTATCGAGATGGCCCATATCTTCATCGACGGGGAAGCGGGCACGACCGGCTTGCAGATCCGCGAACGGCTGCAGGGGCTGGCCGGCGTGACGCTGCTGTCGATCGACCCCGAGCGCCGCAAAGATCCGCAGGCCAAGCGCGAGTGCATGGCGCGGGCGGATCTGGTCATCCTCTGCCTGCACGACGAGGCCGCGCGCGAGTCCGTCGCCCTGATCGACGCCTTGCGCGCCGAGACGGGGCGTGCGCCGCGCATCATCGATGCCTCTACCGCGCATCGGGTGGCGCCCGGTTGGGTGTATGGCTTTGCTGAACTGGCACCAGGGCAGGCCGAAGCCATCCGAGCGGCGGATCGCGTGGCCAACCCCGGCTGCTACGCCACGGGGGCCATCGCGTTGATTCGCCCGCTGGTCGATGCCGGTCTGATTCCGATCGACCACCCCCTGTGCCTGCCCAGCGTCAGCGGCTACACCGGGGGCGGGCGCACCCTGATCGAGGCGTACGAATCCGGCCACGCCCCCGCCTTCGAGCTGTACGCCCTGGGGCTGGAGCATAAGCACCTGCCGGAGATCATGGCCTACACCGGCCTGCAGCGACGCCCGCTGTTCGTGCCCTCGGTGGGCAACTTTGCGCAGGGCATGCTGGTGCAACTGCCGTTGCATCTGGATGCGCTGCCGGGCCAGGTGCGTCCGGCCGATCTGCACGACGCGCTGGCGGCCCACTATGCGGGCAGCGCTTGGGTATCGGTCGAGCCGCCAACCGCCGACGGCAAGCTGGACGCGGTGGCGCTGGCCGGCAGCGACCGGCTGGAGCTGCGGGTGTACGGCAACGACGCACGCCGCCACGCCCTGCTCGTGGCCCGATTGGACAACCTGGGCAAAGGCGCCAGCGGCGCGGCGGTGCAGAATCTGCGGCTGATGTTGGGCGTCTGAGGTGCTGCGCAGTGGGGGTGGCCTAACAGACCGTTGAAAAAGCACGCATCGGGCGGGCTTGGGGCGCTGATTCCGAAGAAACGGGTTGCCCTGACATGCCTGCGAAGCGCTTGGAGCGGCTGCTCACGCATGATGCGCGTGCCACCAGATGCCGATGCTGCCCATGCGCACCCGGTCTTAGTTGGCAAAGCACAGCAGCGCTTGGCCCGCGAGCTTGGCCTGGCCGATCAGTGGGGTCTTGGCCTTAACCGCCCACGGTCTTGATCCTGCCAAAGGCCCCTTCGATGTGCTTGATGCGCTTGCGCGCTTAGAGGCTGGTCTTGCCGCCCGCATGGCGCTCGCTGCGGATAAAGCAGCGGATGGGCCTGCGGCACTCGCTCTGCTAGGCCGATGTCGCTGAACATCGCCCCGTTGGAAGTTTTGCTTGCCTCGCATCGTCTTCGACTGGGGCGTTTGCAGATGGCGTCAGATCGTAGCGGCCGAGTCGGGCGCTCGCACGGGATTTTTCAACGGCCTGTTAAACGACTACGGGAACCCTAGGAATCCAGCTCAAGTGAGCGGGTTCGTGCACGCGGTATCTTGGAGCATCGCACGTCGTGCCACCGCGGCGCGCGCTTACCAGGACTGCCTACCTGCCAGCTTGGCTGTTCGGCGAAAAAGCGCGTTCATACGCGCACACGCCGACGACCAGCCGCCATGACGCCCATCTCTCCCAACGACCGCCGCCAACTGCCCCGCGCGCTCGGCCGGCGTGGGGTCGTCCTGGCGGACAACGCGCACAGGGGCCCGGCTACTCCACATTGTTGGCGCCGCTGCGATACTGTAAAGTGCAGTACATTTGCAGTGGCTTCCGGAGAGGCTATGGTCGCACGCAAAACCGCTACCCTGACCTTTCGGATCGATCCCGCTCTCAAGGAGGCGCTGCGCCTCGCGGCAAATCTCGAACATCGGTCGATCGCCAACATGGTCGAGGTCCTGATTCGCGACTATTGCGAGCAATGCGGGATCGAGATTCCGCCCTCCGACGAAGCCGAGAACAACAGCGAAGTGCGCTCATGATCAAGACGGTCAAGCAGGCCTGCCGGTTCAATTCGATCATCCGAGACTACCGGATGAGCCAAGGCATCGAGAATCTGGCAGAACTCATCAATGACGAGGGAGACGGGCGGGAGTTCTTCTCACGCAACTTCGTCACGCACGGCATGGAGCAACTGTTCCGCGAGGGGCTGCTGCGCTTGTCGGGCAAGTCAGATCAGGCGGTCTTCGAGCTCACCCAGGCCATGGGTGGCGGTAAAACGCACATGATGATCGCGCTCGGCCTGCTAGCGCGTCACCCGCACCTGCGTTCCGATGTCCTCCCCCCTGATCTCGCTGCCCGTGTGGACTTTGACACGGCACGCATCGCTGCCTTCAACGGTCGCAACAACCCGGATAACTACATCTGGGGTGAGATCGCAAGCCAGCTTGGCGCCGAGGATGCCATCAAGCCCTACTGGGCCAACGGCCCCAAGGCCGTCGATCAACGCAAGTGGAAGGAAATCATAGGCAGTGAGCCGACGTTGATCCTGCTGGATGAGCTGCCACCCTATCTCGACAACGCCAGCACACAGGTGTTTGGTCAGGGCACACTGGCCAATATGGTGGTCTACAGCCTCTCTAGCCTGATGAGCGCGGCGCTGGAGTTGCCCAACTGCGCCATTGTCGTTGCGAACCTTGCGGGTAGTTACAAGGCGCAGACGAAGGCCCTTTCCGACGCAATCTCCAATCTTCAGCAGGAGACGCGCCGCCAAGCCATGACCATCACACCGGTGCAACTGGCCGGCAACGAGATCTACGAGATCCTGAAGAAGCGGCTCATCGACGAGCTGCCCGACGAGCGCGTCATTTCGGATGTGGCCGAAGAATACGCCCAGCAGATCAAGAAGGCCGAAGACGGCGGCTACATCGTTGCCAGCAGCATCGAGCAGATTGCCGAGCAGGTGCGCGAGACCTACCCCTTCCACCCCTCGTTCAAGCACCTTGTCGCGCTGTTCAAGGAAAACGAAGGGTTCCGCCAAACCCGCGGCCTGATGCAATTTACCGCCCGACTCCTCAAGAGCGTCGAGGAGCGCGATACGGATGATGTCTTCCTGATCGGCACGCAGCATCTCAACCTCAACGATGACCAAGTCAAAGACGAGATCGAACGCATCGCGCCGAAGCTGATGCCAGCCGTCACGCGGGACATCGCCGACAACGGTAACGCAATTGCCGAACACATCGACGACGAGCTGGGTTCTGATGCCGCGCGACAGGTGATGACCCTGCTGCTGGCCTCTAGCCTGTCCCGCGCGGTCGGGGGGCGGATCGGCCTTTCCGAGAGCGAACTCATCGAGTTCCTGGCCGCACCGCAGCGCAAGCCAGACGAGTTCCTTCAGGCGATGCAGCGGCTGCGGGAGGCCGCCTGGTACCTGCACCGCGAGGAGCGACGCTTCTTCATCAAGGAAACCGAAAACCTCTCGCGCCAGATCGAGCGCAACGCGAAGGAGGTTCCTCAGCCCAAGGTCGATCAGGCGCTGATCAATCGGCTCACCGGCATCCTTGAACCGGTCCGCAAGATTGCATACCAGGATGTTCAGGTCCTGCCCAAGCTCGACGAATTGAAGCTCTCCGGCCCGCGGACGCTCATCGTCATCAAGCCCGATGGCAAGGTTCCGCCGAGCGAACTCCAGAACTTCTTTGACTATCAGCAGGAGAAAAACAACCTGCTGGTGCTCACGGGTCAGGATAGCCTGTTGGCGGACGCTGTCGAGGAGCGTTTGCGTGAGCTCTACGCCATCGAGCAGATCCACAAGCGGCTTCGCCCTGGTGACACGCTGTTCGAAGAAGCACGCGACCGACTGGAAGAAGCGGAAGACCGCTTCGGCAAGGCCCTGTCGGCGGCCTATAACCGCCTCTATTTCCCAGTGAACGACCCGGTCGATGGTCGCGACGTCCTGGCCGGCGTCACCATCGACCAAGGACTGAAGATCGGCCAAGGAGATCAATCCGCCGAAGCGCAGATCGAGAGTCTGCTCGCAAGCCCCAGGGCGGATTACAAGCTCGTACGGGAACTCACCAAGGGCAACCTGGACGAGTACTTTGCGATGGCCGAAGAGTACCTCTGGCCATCGGGCAAGGACAACCGCCGCACGCCCTGGAAGGACGTCGTCATGCGCGCCAAGTGCTCGCCCATCTGGCCCTGGATGCCGGGCGCGAGCGGTCTGGATACCCTCAAGACGGAGGCGTTGAAGCAAGGACGCTGGCGTCTGGGTGAAGACGGCTACATCGAGAAGGGCCCCTTCCCCAAGGACAAGGCCACTGTCAACGTGTCCGTCGTCAACATCAAGGCCGACTCGGGAGAGACGGTGTTGAGTCTGACGCCCCGCCATGCGGGTGACAGCCCAGTGGTCTATTGGTCGACCAAGCCCGAGGTTACGGACAAGGACCAGAAGGTCGATGACCTCGACAACTTCACGACGACGCAAGGAACACTCTACTTCTGGGTGAAGGACACCACCGGGCAGCACGAAAGCGCCCCGCCCGTGCGCTGGCTGGCCGATCTGAAGATCCGTCACCAAGTCGAACCGGCTGCCGATAAGCGCCGTGTGCGCCTGGAGGCCACCCCGCGGGCAGAGCTCTACTACACCTTGGACGGGTCCAACCCTAAGGACGGTACGCGGTACGACGGCCCCTTCGAAATCGGCGTAGGCAGCTTTCGCCTGCTGGTGTTTGCACGAGCAGGCGAAGCCAACAAGACGGCCGACTTCCAGATCCAGGCCAGCGGCGATAAGACGGTCCAGATCGTCGATGCCAAGCCGGCCCGCCTGCAGAGCAAGCGCGTGTCTCTGGACACTACCGACCGTGTGTTCGGGGTCATCAATCGCTTCCGCGATCAGCCGGGCACTCGTTTCAAGGGCGTTCGCATCGAGATCGGCGAGGGCGAAAACACCGTGACCGTGCGCTTCCAAGAGCGCGAGGTCACGGCCGCCATGATCGAAGGCGTCGTCAACAGCCTTCGCGACGTTCTGGGTGAGCCCGAAGCCATGGTTAACATCGCCATCGCTGAAGGCATTCAGTTCGACACGGGCTTTGCGCTCAAGGAGTTCGCGAAGATTGCTGGTGTCGAGCTCAAGCCGGGCGACGTGAGCCAGGAGGAATGACCATGACGCAAGCCTTGCGCCGCGCAACCCGGACGCTAGCAGGGCGTGCGCATGTCCAGCATACGCTGGGCTTCGGGGTGCCCGCGACCTCAGACCCGCATCACTTCAAGGTGCTCATCCCCAAGAGCAGCACGGGCAAGGTTCAGATCAGCGAGTACCTCGGCCTGCAATCGGCATCAAGCGATACCGCGGTGATCGACCGCGTCTTGCTCGACCGGCCGCGCTGGACGGCCATCCGTGCTGAGGTGCAGCGGGCCTTCAACGCACGCCTCACCGCGCATGCGCTGAAGCCCAGTGCATGGAAGATCGGCGAGAACCCTGTGGATCGCCTGCTCGGCAAGGAACTCTGCGTCCTGGCCTGGGCCGTCGAGCAGCTGGAGGCATCCAAGATCCCCGTCGCCGTAAGGAACTGGCTGGCGCTTCGGCCCGAGGAGCGCTGGTGGCTGTTTGGCATGACCGCCATGGCGACAGGCGGCGTCATGGACGCCGGCAAGGGGTGGCGCATCGCGCTTCAGCATGCCTTGGGTGATGTCGCGCAGAGCGAGTTGCTGTGCACCCGCGGCCGCCGCAGCCAAAACGACCGCGACGACACCCGGCCATCGCTGGATCTGTTCGGGGACGACACGGCATGACCAACGGCCTCGTACCCCCGCAGCCAAAGATCTACCACATTGCCCACGTAGATCGTCTACCCTCCATCGTGGCGGACGGTTTTCTTTGGTGCGATGCGGAGATCGTGCGACGCATGCCGCCGGGCACTATCATTGGCATGAATGGCATCAAGCAGCGGCGCTTGAACGAACTGCGCCTCAGCAGCCATCCCGACCTGCACGTGGGCGACTGCGTGCCGTTCTACTTCTGCCCGCGCTCGGTGATGTTGTACCTGATCCACCAGGGCAATCATCCGGAGCTTGGCTACCGCGGTGGACAGGCCCCGATCCTGCATTTCGAAGCCGATCTGCATGCCACCGTTGCTTGGGCACAAGCCCAACAGAGGCGGTGGGCCTTCACCCTCTCGAACGCTGGTTCGTACTTCTTCGAGGACCGTTGCGATTTGGCACGCCTCGACGAAATCGACTGGGTGGCTGTTCAAGCGCGAGATTGGCGGCAGTGCAAGGAAGGCAAGCAAGCCGAGTTTCTGCTGGAGCACAGCTTTCCCTGGCACCTGATCCAGCGCGTTGGCGTACTCAATCGCACGATCTACCAGCAGGTTGTGAACGCCCTTCCGGTAAACGGACACCGACCTACGGTCGAAATCCGCCCGGATTGGTATTACTGAGAAATGAGAGGGGCACAGCCATGATCGAGTTTACCTCGGGCGACATCCTCAAGTGTGAAGCGGACGCGCTGGTCAACACCGTCAACTGCGTCGGCGTGATGGGGCGCGGGATCGCCTTGCAGTTCAAGAACGCATTCCCTGAGAATTTCAAGGCTTACGAGGCTGCCTGCAAGCGCGAGGCCGTGCAACCCGGCCGCATGTTTGTCTTCGAGACGGGGCAGCTCACGCCGCCGCGCTTCATCATCAACTTCCCAACCAAGCGCCATTGGCGCGGTAAGAGCCGCATCGAGGACATCGAAGCAGGCTTGGTCGATCTGGCCCGGGTCATTCGCGAGAAGGGCATCCGGTCCATCGCCATCCCACCGCTGGGCAGCGGCCTGGGAGGCTTGGAGTGGAACGACGTACGCCCACGCATCGAGCGAGCGCTGGAGCAACTGGAGGACGTGTACGTGCTCGTGTTCGAGCCCTTTGGTGCGCCCACCCCTGACAAGATGGCCCATGTGCGTGAAGTGCCAACCATGACTGCCGGTCGTGCGGCCTTGGTTGAATTGATCCACCGTTATCTCAGCGGCTTGCTCGACCCCTTCGTGACCTTGCTGGAGATCCACAAGCTGATGTACTTCATGCAGGAGGCTGGGGAGCCGCTGCGCCTGAAGTACGTCAAGGCACCCTATGGCCCTTACGCGGAAAACCTGCGCCACGTGCTGCGCACGGTCGAGGGGCACCTGATCGCCGGTTACGCCGACGGCGGCGATGCGCCGGACAAGCCTCTGACGCTGGTTCCCGGCGCCATCCAGGAGGCGTCCGCCTTCCTCGACCAACATGCCGACAGCCGCGAACGCCTCGAGCGCGTCACCCGTCTCGTCGAAGGCTTCGAGTCACCATACGGTCTTGAGTTGCTCTCGACCGTGCATTGGGTCTTGTCGCGCGAGGGGGTGAGTCAGCTCGACGAGGTAGCCAAGCGCATTCACGCCTGGAACCCGCGCAAGCGCCAGTTCACGCTCCGGCAGATCGCCATCGCCGCCGACAGATTGGCCGCCCAAGGCTGGGTGCAGGCAGTGACCGCTTGAAGATCACCTTGCCATGCTTGCACAAACAAGAACAACCCTCGCCCCGCTGGCGCTGAAAGATGCACCGGCGTTGATCGAGACGGTTTTCCCCGCGCAAAAGGTTTCCTTCGAGGCGCAGAGTGAACGGAAGGCGGTTGCGGCGCAGACCTTGACTGGGCTTGGCTCTTACTGGAAGGGCAGGAAACCCTTGATCCTGGTACGCGCCATCGTGCTGGGTAGCCTTTTGCCGCCTACCCACGACCCCGAGGCCGATCTGGCGGTGTTCGAGGCGCTGATGGCTTTCGACGATGAGGGCCTGGCCCGCCGGGCGCTCGCCGCCAACGCCTTCTCGGCGGCTAGGCTTACGGAGATGCTTGCGCTATCCAACCCAGAGCGCTACTTCAGCGCGCGCGGCTGGCGGCGCGACGCCACCGACGACGACAAGCTGGCGCTGTATCGGCGCGCCCTGGCGCGGCTTCCCAGTTACGAGGCCAAGGCGAGCCTGTGCAAACGCCCTGAAGAGGTCGATCCAGATTGGCTCTACGCACCAGTATGGCCCAAGGTCAACCGCCACTACGCGCATTTGGGCATCGATGCCCATTCGTTCCCGGAGTTGATCGAGCAGCTCGGCATCCTGCGCTATGGCCATCGCCCGCGCGTGGGCGACACGTTCTGCGGTGGCGGCTCCATCCCCTTCGAGGCAGCACGCATCGGGTGCGATGCCTATGCCTCCGATCTCAACCCCATCGCCTGCATGCTCACCTGGGGGGCGCTCAATGTCATCGGTGCCCCGACCGACCGGCGCGCCGCCCTGGAGTCCGCGCAGCAACGGGTGTTTGCCGAGGTGGATGCCGAGATCACGCGACTTGGCATCGAGCATGACGAACAAGGCAACCGCGCCAAGGCCTACCTCTACTGCCTGGAGGCGCGCTGCCCGGAAACCGGCTGGAGGGTGCCGCTCGCCCCCAGCTGGGTGATCTCGCCCAAGCAAGGCGCCATCGCCAAGCTGGTGCCGGACCCTGCCCTGAAGCGCTTTGACATCGAGATCGTTACCGGTGCCTCGGCGAAGGCGATTGCAGCAGCCGAAACTGGCACGGTGCAGGATGGCGATATGGTCTACGAGCTCGATGGCAAGACCTACCGCACGCCCATCAAGACCTTGCGTGGCGACTACCGGCTGGCGAATGGCTCAACAGGCAACCGGCTGCGCCGCTGGGAGAAGAGCGAATTCCAGCCGCGGCCGGACGACATCTTCCAGGAGCGACTCTACTGCATCCAATGGATCAAGAAGGAAACGATCGACGCCCCCCGTCAGGAGACCTTCTTTGCCGCCCCCACGGAAGCGGACCTCGATCGCGAGCGCAAGGTGGAAGCCCTCGTTGCCGAGAACCTCGCCCGCTGGCAGGAAGAGGGATTGGCACCCGACATGGCCATCGAGCCGGGGGACGAGACCACGCGTTTATTCCGCGAGCGCGGCTGGACGCATTGGCACCATCTCTACAATGCACGGCAACTGCTGCTGCAGGCCTTGATGCAGAAGCATTGGCGGGCCTCGAATGCGGCGCCTCTTGGCTGGCTGAACGTGGCCAAGGCAGCGGATTTCAACTCGAAGCTGTGCCGGTGGGCAACCGCGCAGGGCGGCGGGTTGGGCGGCCCCAAGGGCGTGTTCTCGAATCAAGCCCTCAACACCTTCTACAACTACGCCACACGGGCCTGGCTCGGGTTCGGCGCCTCGTCGTTCAAGATGGCAGAAGCGCCGCTGCCCGACGTAGAGCGATCCATCGTCTCGGCGACTGCTGATCGTCCCGCCCAGGACTGCGAGCTCTGGATCACCGATCCCCCTTACGCCGACGCGGTCAACTACCACGAGATCACCGAGTTCTTTATCGCTTGGCTGCGCAAAAATCCGCCCAAGCCGTTCGATGCATGGGTGTGGGATTCGCGCCGGGCGCTGGCCATCAAAGGCACGGGCGAGGACTTCCGCCGCGGCATGGTGGCGGCCTATACCGCGATGCGCGAGCACATGCCCGACAACGGCCTGCAGTGCGTGATGTTCACGCACCAGGATACCGGGGTGTGGAGCGACCTGATCGGCATCTTCTGGGCGGCGGGCCTGCAAGTCGTGGCCGCCTGGTACATCGCCACCGAGACGACCTCCGAGCTCAAGAAGGGGGGCTATGTGCAGGGCACCGTCATCCTGATGCTGAAGAAGCGCCCCGCAGGCGAGCGCACGGGCTTCAAACAGCGCCTCCTGCCCGCCGTGCGACAGGAGGTTCAGCGTCAAATCGAGACCATGATGCACTTGAACGACACGATGAAGGCGCATCACGGCGAGCCGGTGTGGAGCGATGCCGACCTGCAAATGGCGGGCTATGCAGCGGCGCTCAAGGTGCTGACCGCCTACACCCACATCGGTGGCGAGGACGTGACGACTTTTGCTCTGCGCCCGCGTGCCCGCGGGGAAGTGACCGTCGTCGATGAAATCGTCCAACAGGCGGCAGAAACGGCATCCAGCCTCTTGGTACCCGAAGGCCTTGCCCCGGACACCTGGGCCAAGCTCACCGGCATCGAGCGCTTCTATTGCCGCATGCTGGACATGGAGACGACCGGCGCGCAGAAGCTCGACAACTATCAGAACTTTGCCAAAGCCTTCCGTGTAGAGGACTACAGCCGCGTGATGGGCGATATGCGCCCCAATCACGCGCGGCTCAAGCGCGTGACTGAGTTCGCCTCGCGCGACCTGACCGACGCAACCGAACTCGGCCCAACCCGGCTGGGCCGTCTCATCATCGCCTTGCAGCAGATGCTCAAGGACACCGAGCCGCAAATCATCGTCGAGCAGATCAAGAACGAGATGGCGGACTTTCTCGAAACGCGCCCGCTGCTGGTGGACGTGCTGGCCTTCATCGAGCGCAAGTCGATGGAACCAAACGTGCGCAGCGCCGCCGAGGTGCTGGGCGCGCGCTTGAAGAACCTGCGCTTTGGGGATTGAGGAAGACGACATGCAAGCAGATTTCCTGGATGCGCATGAGCGGCATTGGACCGATGCGGAGGGCTTGTTCCAGACAGGACGCTGGGCAAATGCCGATCATCTGTATGGTGTGGCGGCCGAGTGCGGTTTGAAGCGACTGATGCTGGCCTTCGGTATGCCGTATGACTCGACACGCGACCGCCCAGCCGAGGGCCGAGACCAAGTGCATGCCAACAAAATCTGGGACCGCTATGAAAGCTATCGCTGCGGTCATCATCAAGGCGCGGCGTATGCACTGTCAACGCCCAATCCCTTCAGTGACTGGGACGTGGCGCAGCGCTATGCCCATCAGTCCAACTTTGATCAGGCGCGCACGCAGGCGCACCAGTCTGGCGCAAGCGTTGTCCGCGCACTGATCAAAAAGGCGCAAAAGGACGGATTGCTATGACGACGTTCGATGAAATTCTCACCGCAACGGTGGGGGTGTTGAACGCACACCGTGATGCGCTTGAGCAGATCGATTGGCTCGTCGTCAATCGCGACCTCAACGGGCGTGCGCGCTTCATCGCGCCTGAACCCGTCGAGCGCCAGGAAGAGCCGCGGCGGCAGGTCGAGAGGATTTATCGGGAGCTTGCCGAGCGCATTGCTCCGCATGCGTATCCGCCCGAATCCGGCCTATTGTTCGAAGTGAGCCGCGAGGCTGCTTGCTCTGGCGCCACGGGTTTTCGGCTGGAAGATTTCACCAATGTCTGGCTGATCGACCGCCTGGCGACCGAAGGCAACTGGGCGGAAATTGCTCCAGAAACCCAAGGACCGCGTCGCATCGTGTTTTTTTCGATCAAAGGTGGCGTCGGTCGTTCCACGGCGCTGGCCGCCTGCGCGTGGCGGCTGGCACAAGCGGGCAAGCGTGTGCTGGTGCTGGACCTAGATTTGGAATCCCCCGGCCTGTCTTCCAGCCTGTTGCCACCCGAACGGCAGCCCAAGTACGGCATAACCGACTGGCTGGTGGAGGATCTGGTGGAAAACGCCGATACGGTGTTTGAAAGCATGATCGCCACCAGTGACCTCGCCTATGATGGCGAAATCTATGTGGCGCCGGCGCATGGCGCCGATCCCGGTGAATATGTGGCCAAGTTGGGGCGGGTGTGGATGCCCAAGATTCAAGCGGACGGGACACGACAGTCATGGTCCAGCCGATTGCATCGACTATTGCAGGCGCTGGAGGGGCGTATTCGTCCCGATGTGGTGTTGATCGATTCGCGTGCGGGTATCGACGAGGTGGCGTCCGCCTGCGTCACCGATCTGGGCGCAAACCTGGTGCTGCTGTTCACCTTGGAAGGCTGCCAGACCTGGAACGGCTACCGCATCCTGTTCGAGCACTGGCGGCGTGCTGGGGTAGCGCGACAGATTCGTGAACGCCTCAAAAGCGTGGCGGCCCTGGTTCCAGAGGTTGATCGGATCGACTATCTCAAGGGGCTTCGCGAGGGCGCGTACCAAGTTTTTGCTGATTCGCTGTATGACGAAATTGCACCTCCACCTCCTGATTCCATTGAACGGAAGAAGGAAGGAGAGCGTGAGATGTGGCGAGTCTGGGAAATCGTGGAGGGATGGAATTTCGACGAGGCGGACGAAGGCGCTCCGCATTCTCCTTGGGTGGTGCATTGGCACAGGAGCTTCGCCGGACTTCGTTCATTGCAGGGGCGACTTGCCGTCATCGATGCCGCAGAAGTGAATGCCATCTTCGGGGGCTTGATCGAGGGTGTTAGGGGCTTGCTCGATTCAGAGATTAACCATGACTGAAGCTCAAGCGTTGCGGGATGCCATCTTGGCGGCACCCCTGGAAACCAGCAACTTCGGCGAGATACCGGATGCGCGGACGCTCTACGTTCCCCTGTCACATCTGAAGGCGCTCAAGCTGGATGCTCACGTGATCATCGGCGGCCGCGGGGTGGGCAAATCCTTTTGGACCGCCGCGTTGCAGTCTGAATCGTTGCGAAGCCTGCTGGGCTCTGCGGCGCCAGAATTGAAAGACATCGTGGTGCAAGTGGGCTTTGCGGGCAAGGAGGCCATCGACCGCTATCCCAATGCCGATGTTTTCTCAGCTTTCATCGCCCAAGGTGGAGATCCCTATGATCTTTGGCGTGCAGTCATGCTGCGCTGGGTGGCAGATCATGCACAGCAGACCATTCCGTCTGCAAGCTGGCCAGAAACCGTTGCCTGGCTAAAAAACAGGCCGGAAGAGTCGGCGCGCCTGATGCAGCAGCCACGTACATGGCGCGGCCTCATTCTTTTCGATTCTCTCGATCGCACCAGCAATGACTGGAAGCGCATGGATGACATCGTACGTGGGCTGCTGCGCGCGCTGCTATGGCTCAAGTCTTATCCTGGGCTTCATGGCAAGATTTTTCTGCGGGAAGATCAGGCGGAACGCACTGTTTTCAACTTTCCGGATGCTTCCAAGCTGTTGGCCACCAAAGCTGACCTAAATTGGGCGCGACATGATTTGCATGGACTGCTTTGGCAGCGCTTGATCAATGCCTGCGGCGATCATGGCAGCTTGATGCGGAAAATTTGTCCGGCAGAACAAGGCGAAGGCGCTTGGCTGGTTGCCGATGAGATGAAACGCGAAACCGAAACACAACGCAAGGCGTTCGAACGACTCGCCGGACCATGGATGGGGCGCGATCCGCGCCGCGGCATCCCTTACACATGGTCGGTCGGGCACCTCGCGGATGGCCGCGGTCAGACTTCACCGCGCTCGTTTCTTGCGGCCATTCGTCAGGCAGCGGAGGATTCCAGTGTACGATATCAGGATCATCCGTTTGCCCTGCATTACGAAAGTATCAAACGCGGCATTCAAAAGGCGTCCGAAATCCGGGTGACCGAAGTCGCCGAGGATTATCCCTGGGTACCGGAAGTCCTCTCGGCGCTCCAAGGAATGAATGTCCCATGTACCTATGAGGATGTCTTGACTCGGTGGCAAGAGAAGTTTTCGACGGGGCCCGAGGAGATTCGCTCGGAGCGTTTGCCTGCTCAACATGTCGACCGCGGCTGGAAAGGTATCCGGGAGGATCTGCAGCGTCTTGGGCTGATCGAAACCAAAAAGGACGGTCGGATCGATATGCCGGACCTATACCGCGTGGGCTTTGGCCTGGGCCGCAAGGGCGGCGTAAAGCCACGCAATTGATGCACCATGGGCATTCGCCGCTTTTCCTCCAGAACGCATCGGCTGGATGCCAGCTTCCTAATGAGGCACTTGGCGGGCGCTCGCAGCTACAAGCGCATTGCGGGCTATTTCACCAGTTCATTATTTGAGGTGGCTGGTGAGATCTTGGAGTGCATCCCCGAAGTCAAGATCGTTTGCAACGTCGATATCCATCCGGATGACTTGAAGGTCGCCCAGTTGCGCGAAAGCAAGATGCTGGGACGCTGGAATGAGCGTGCTCTGGGGGCAGAAGTCCTGCTCCACCGCGACCGCTATCGGCGCCTCGATGCCTTTTTGCAGAAGCATGGGCAGGCCGTGCGGGTAGCGCCCGACAATGTCTGCGGTTTCGTGCATGGCAAGGCCGGTGTGATCACCTTGGCGGATGGCCGGAGGCTGGGCTTCATCGGCTCAATGAATGAGACGCGCAGCGGCTGGCAGCGTCATTACGAGATCTTGTGGGAAGACGAGTCCCCCGAGGGGGTGGCCTGGATCGAAGAAGAGTTCGACTTCCTTTGGAAAGCGGCGAAGCCCTTGCCGCAGGCGGTCATCCGAGAAGTTCATCGCCGTGGCTGGCGCCGCGAAGTGGTCTTCGACGAGATCGATGAGGACGAGAACCTTGCGCCGGCTGCGCTGATCGAGTCCCCGCTCTACCGCGAGGGGCAGCAGTTACAGCCGTGGCAGCAAGGATTCCTGACCGAATGCCTGCGCCACTACAGGCTCTATGGCGTAGTGCGGCTGCTGCTGGCCGATGAGGTGGGCTTGGGCAAGACGCTGTCGCTCGCCACCGCAGCGCTTACGCTGTGTTTGCTCTCTGATCGTGACAACGGGCCAAGACGCCCGGTCGTGATCTTTGCGCCGGCCACCCTCACCGAGCAATGGCAGACCGAGATGCTGGATAAGCTCGGCATCCCGACCGCACGCTGGGATACGGTGCGCAAGGTGTGGCTGGATACGGACGAGCGCGCCATTTCTCCGGCGGGTCGCGAGCAGATTGCACGCTGTCCGCTTCGCATCGGCATCGTGTCCACGGGCCTTATGATGCGCGACTCGTTGGAGAAGCAGCACCTGCTAGGCTTGAGGTTCGGCGTAGTGATCCTGGACGAAGCCCACAAGGCGCGCACGCGCCAGGGCTTCGGCAGGGACGCCGGAACGCCGAACGAACTCTTGGCCTTCATGCGCGAAATCGCCGCCCGGGGCGATCATGTGTTGCTTGGTACAGCCACCCCCATCCAAACCGATCCGAGGGACCTGTGGGACCTGCTGGGTATCCTGCATCAAGGCCTAGGGCGCTTCGTCCTGGGACATGACCTGGCGGCTTGGCATCGGCCCAATGAAGTGCTGGACATCTTGGCCGGTCGGCAAGAGGTACTGGACCCCAACCATGCTTGGGAGTTGCTGCGCTCTCCGCTGCCACGCGTCGAGTCCACCAACGAGCCACATGCCCGTAAACTGCTGTCGGCTATCCGACAGGACTTGGGGCTAACCAACGGAGAATGGCAAACCAATCGCCCCTTGACCGATCTCGCCGAGGAGACGCGAGAGATCCTGGAAGAGGAACTAGAGCGGCGCATCGCCGGAGCAACGTTGTTCCAACGTGAGAACCCGTTGGTCAGGCACGTCGTGCTTCGCAAACGACAGCAGCTGGAAGATGCGAACCTGCTCACACGGGTCGGGGTCGAAATTCACCCGGATCGCTCCAAGGTGGCCGAACCACGGATCTTCGACGTCCTGTTCGAGGGCAAGGCGCTTCGAACTTCAGAAGACTTCCGCGAGGCCTATAGCCAGGCACGCGCCTTCGGCAAGGCACTCGCAAAACGCGGCGAGGGCAGTGGGTTCATGAAGAACATGCTGGAGCAGCGCATTTGCTCCAGCATCCAAGCCGGACTCGTGACAGCTCGACGACTGTTGCAAGGGGAGGTTGTGCATGAAGAGGGAGACGAGTTCGAGGCCAACCTGGCCGTTGAAACGCAGGAAGAGCGGGACGTGCTGGAGCGCCTCATCGACAGGCTGCAGCGACTGGACGTCGACCCCAAGATGCAGGCCGTGATCTACTTTCTGGACAAGGAGAAGTGGCTGGATCTCGGCGTGATCATCTTCAGCCAGTACTACGACACCGCGAAATGGCTCGCGGATGAGCTGGCCGCCCGGTATCCAGAAGAGGCCATCGGCCTCTACGCCGGCGCGGGCCGCAGCCGCCTGTATCAGCAAGGCGACAGCGTCGCGGTGGAGCGCGAGACCCTGAAGCGGATGGTCGCCGAGCACCAGATCCGGGTCATGGTGGCCACGGATGCCGCATGCGAAGGCCTCAACCTGCAGACGCTCGGCACGCTCATTAACGTGGATCTGCCCTGGAACCCGACACGGCTGGAACAGCGCATCGGACGAATTAAGCGCTTCGGCCAGAGGCGAGAGACGGTTGACATGCTCAACCTGGTGTTCGAGCAGACCGTGGATGAGAAGATCTACGAGCGGCTGTCCGAGCGTATGCGAAACCGCTACGACTTGTTCGGGGCTCTACCCGATACCATCAAGGATGAATGGATCGAGGATATCGAGTCTTTAGGTGAAAAGCTCGATATGTACATTGATGCCCAGAAGAAAGCGACAGGTTTCGATCTGCGTTACACGGGCACGATGATGCCACCGGAGAAGGACTGGCGCGAGTTTACTGCAGTACTCTCGCGCCGGGATCTCGCCACATTGATGGGCACACCATGGAATTGACGCGCTGGTAGATGGTGGTAAAGAGGAATTGTGTGCGTTGAGCTGAGCAGATCGGCGGATCAGGTAATCTAATGATTTATCAGAAAATGCTGAAGAAATCGACAGCAGGATGAAACTGCCGGGCGCATCCGGTTCAATCCGGCGCATGGTGCGTGGTAGAGTATCCGTTAGGAAACCCCTGATCACTTGACGTTCTAACAGATCGTTGAAAAAGCACGCATCGGGCGGGCTTGGGGCGCTAATTTCAAAGAAACGGGTTGCCCTGACGTGCCTGCGAAGCGCTTGGAGCGGCTGCTCACGCATGATGCGCGTGCCACCAGATGCCGATGCTGCCCATGCGCACCCGGTCGTGGGTGGCAAAGATGGGGCTGCTTGCTCGGAAAGGGTGGGGGCAGTGGCGCTGGCCACGCCGCGGCGCTTGGGTCGCAGCCGTTCATGGTCCCGCATCGGGTCGGCGTGGCCAATCGCCTTTATGTCCCATCCACCAGCATGTCGCCGACACGTCTGGCCGCTTGATTGGCGCACAGATCATCGATCACGGCATCCAACCATTGTGCAAACGGCGGCGCATCGCGACAACGCGCATGCAGTCGCAGCAACAGCGGCACCTGCTGCGCCCAAGCGTACACCGCCGCCAGCGGCTGGCGCTGCCACTGCAGCGGCTTGAACTTCAGCAACACTTTCAGCGCGTGCCGGCGGTGGCGCGCGGGATCGGCCGCAAAACTCTGCAGACGCTGGCGCGCCACCGCCAGCGCCGATGCGACGGGTTCGGCGGGTCCGGCCCCGCAGTACTCCGCGTCCCCAAAGGGACTGCCGTGGCCAGGGATGACGACGCGCGGCGCCAGCCGCTCGATGAGCGTCAGCGTCGCCGCCACGGCATCGAAGCCGGGTTCTCCCTCCAGCTCGGGAAATACCACGCCAAAGCCGTGCGCCCACAGGGCATCGCCGCAGATGAGTGTGCGCGAAGCTGGCTCGAACAGCATCACCGCGTCCGGGTCGTGGCCCGGGGCGGCGAGGATTTTGTTGGCCGACAGCCAGCCGCGCTCGAACACGCGCACGCCGGGGGGCAGGGTGGGGTGGCTCATGTCTTGCCACGCAGCTCGCGGCGCAGGATCTTGCCGACGTTGCTCTTGGGCAGCTCATCGCGGAACTCGATGTACTTGGGCCGCTTGTAGCCGGTCAGGTTATCGTGGCAGAAGCGCAACACCTGCTCCTCGGTCAGCGTGGGGTCGCTGCGCACGACGTAGAGCTTGACCGCCTCGCCGGAGTGCGGGTCCGGTACGCCCACGGCGGCGCACTCGAGCACCCCGGGGCAGGTGGAGACGACGTTGTCGATCTCGGTCGGGTAGACGTTGAAGCCCGAGACGATGATCATGTCCTTCTTGCGATCGACGATGCGGATATAGCCGCGCTCGTCCATGATGCCGATGTCGCCGGTGCGCATATAGCCGTCGGGGGTGAAGACCTGGGCCGTCTCCTGCGGCTTGTTGTAGTAGCCGGTCATGACATTGGGGCCGCGGATGCAGATCTCGCCGACACCGCCCGGCGGCTGGTCCTGACCGTCGTCGTCCTTGATGGCGATCTCGACGCTGGGCAGCGGCAGCCCGATGGTGCCGGTGAACTCGGTGTTGGTGACCGGGTTGTTGGTGCCGATGGCGCAGGTCTCGCTCATGCCCCAGCCTTCGATCATGGCGCAGCCGGTGACCTTTTGCCACTGCCGCGCCGTGCCCTCGCTGGCTGCCATGCCGCCGGCTTGCGACAGCACCAGCGACGAGAAGTCGAGTTGGCGAAAACGCGCGTTATTCAGCAGCCCGTTGAACAGGGTATTGACGGCGGGCAAGACATTGAACGGCCGGCTCTTGAGGACTTCGACGAACTTGGGGATGTCGCGCGGGTTGGGGATGAGGGTGGCGTGCGCGCCGTGGCGCATGACCAGCAGCATGAGGGTGAGCGCAAAAATGTGGTAGAGCGGCAGCGCCATGATGTGGTTGGCATGCCGAGGATCGCCCACTTTGCTGAGCGCAGGGGTGAACCATGCCTCGGCCTGCAGGATGGCAGCGATGACGTTGCCATGTGTGAGCACCGCGCCCTTGGACGGGCCGGTGGTGCCGCCCGTGTACTGCAGGAAGGCGATGCTGTCGCGGTTGACCGCGGCGGGCTTGAGGGTCTGGGCCTGTCCGCTCTCCAGCGCTTGGCGCCAGGGCACGATGGTGCGCGCGCCGCCCGGTCCCTGCAGCGGGAGCTTGAACGCCGGAACCAACTTGGCCACATGCCGCACCAGGAAGGTCATCCACCGCCCGTACCAAAAACCCAGCAGATCGCCGAAGCTGGCCAGCACGACATGGCGCACCGGCGTGTGGTCGATCACCTCCTCCAGCGTGTGGGCGAAATTCTCCAGGATGACGACGGCCTCGGCCCCCGAGTCCCGAAGCTGGTGCTCCAGTTCGCGTGCCGTGTAGAGCGGATTGACATTGACACAGGTGTAGCCGGCGCGCAGCACTGCGGCCATCGTGACTAGGAACTGCGGCAGGTTGGGCAGCATGATGGCCACGCGCGCGCCTGCGGACAGACCGAGCGACTGCAGGTACGCGCCCAGGGCGGCGCTGTAGCGGTCGAGTTGACCATAGCTCATCCAGCGGTCCATGCACACCGAAACCGGATCCTGCGGATGCCGGCGGAAGGCCTCTTCCAGCAGGCTCACCAGCGAATCGTACTGGGTCGGGTCGATATCGGAAGGCACCCCGGGGGGGTAGCTCGATAGCCAAATTCTTTGCATGGTGGAAAAACGATCGTATCAATTACCCATTGTGGTAGAAGTCTTGCGTCGCCCGGCTCAGGGGATGTCCCTAGGAGATGTCGCCGGCGGCACAGTTGCTTGGAGGGCTGCCAGATGCCTCGAGCTGTCGGATAAAAAACAAGTAACGCAGGGGTATTCGGGAAAACCCTAATCTTTTCGGTCGATTCGCCGTATAGTGTCGGTATGGTGATGTTGGTCACTCCGCCCCACGTCGCTGCGCCTGCGCGCGGCGAGCGCGCGCCCGTGCGCGATCTGCCCACGGCGACCGACCCCGGCCCGGTGCGGATGCGGCGACCGCGCGCGCCAATCCGTACCCTGGACGCCCAGCACCGCGATGCCATCCTGCGCCACCTGCTTGCCTTGGATGAGCGCGACCGCTATCTGCGCTTCGGCTACGCCGCGCAAGACGAGCATATTCGACGCTACGTCGATGGTCTGCGGTTCGGCCTGGACGAGGTGTTTGGTATCTTCAATCGGCGCTTGGAGCTCATCGCTATGGCCCACTTGGCGTATATGGTCTCGCCCGAGCGCGGCAGCGACAGCGCTGAGTTCGGGGTCAGCGTCAGCGCCCATGCACGCGGCCGCGGCTATGGTCACCAGTTGTTCCGCCGGGCGGTGGTGCACGCGCGCAATCACGGGGTGCGCTATCTGTATATCCACGCCCTGAGCGAAAATGCGCCGATGCTGCGCATTGCGCGCAGCGCGGGGGCGGTGGTCGTGCAGCACGCCGGCGAGAGCGAGTGCCACCTGGCACTGCCCCCAGCCGACTTCGAATCGCACGTTAGCGAATTCATCGAGGAAGAGGCGGCGCGCACCGACTACTGGCTCAAGGCCTATCGCCGAGGGTGGCGGCGCCTGATGCGCTGGCTGGCCGCACGCCGCTGATGCGGGGCGGCCAAGGATGCCAGGATCATCACCCTGTTGTATCCTAACGACCATCGCAACCCCTGACCACACCCGTGGCCGATCCCTCCCATTCTGCGGAGCCGCGCTCTGGCGCGCGGCACGAAGACAAACGCGGTTTTCTGCAGCGGCTCGCCGAGTTCCTGCATCCTGGGCCGGATTCCAAGGATGAGCTCATCGAGACGCTGGCCGAGGCCGAGGACAACGAGATCATCGACGCCGAGTCGCGCGCGATGCTCGAAGGCGTCATCCGCATTGCCGACCTGACCGCAGGCGATGTCATGGTGGCCGCCCCGCGCATGGATGTGCTCGACATCCATGCTCCCTATCCGGAGCTGCTCAACACCGTCATCGACACCGGGCACTCGCGCTTTCCGGTCTACGAGGGCGAGCGCGAAAACATCATCGGCATCTTGTTGGCCAAGGACCTGCTCAAGCTGCAGCGTGCGCCGGAGTTGAATGTGCGTGCGCTGCTGCGGCCAGCGGTATTCGTGCCCGAGAGCAAGGGTCTGAACGATCTGTTGCGCGAATTTCGCGGCAACCGCAACCACCTGGCTGTCGTCATCGACGAATTCGGGCGCGTCGCCGGCCTCATCACCATCGAAGATGTGCTAGAGGAGATCGTCGGCGAGATCGAGGACGAGTTCGACGAGGACGAGGAAGAGGGCGACATCTTTGCGCTGGCCGACGGCAGCTGGCGGGTAAGCGGCGACACCCCCATCGAGCGCGTCAACGACTGGTTCCAGGTCGCGCTGCCGGAGGAAGACTTCGACACCATCGGCGGCTATGTGGCCCACGCCATGGGGCGCGTGCCCCGCCGGGGCGAATCCCATCAGGCCGCGGGTTTGGTGTTCCAGGTGCAGCATGCGCGTGGCGGCGCCGTGCGCTGGTTCAAGGTTTCGCGCCAGACGGCCGCATGAAGGGGCTGGGCGGCGCGGCGGTCGTGCTGGCCGGCTTGGCGCATGCGGCGGCGCTGGCCTGGCCTTTCGATTGGTCACTGGGCGCTTGGCTGCGCCCGGGCGAGCCGGTGGCAGGGCTGCAGGGGGCGAGTCTGGTCGTGCTGGTTGCGCTGCTGGCCCGCGCGCAGACGGCCGCTGCCGCCGCGGTGCGGGCCGGTGGGTTTGCCCTCGCGTGGCTGGCGGGCACCTTCTGGTGGCTGTTCGTTTCCATGCACATTTACGGTGGGCTGGCCGCACCGTTGGCGCTCGCGGCCGTACTGGCGCTGGCGGCCTTTCTGGCGCTGGACTACGCACTGGCCGCCGCCCTGTGGTGGCGCTGGCGCCACGCGGGTGTCGCAGCCCGGGTCGGGGCGTTTGCCGCGCTGTGGACGCTGGCCGAGGTGGCCCGCGGCGTGCTCTGGACCGGCTTTCCCTGGGGCGCGGGGGGCTATGCCCAGATCGAGGCGCTGGGCTGGCTGGCACCCTGGGTCGGCGTCTATGGCATGGGGGCGGCCTCGGCCGCGCTGGCCGCAGTGCTGGCGCTGGGGGGCAGGGTTTCGCGCGCCGCAGCGGGCGTGCTGGCGCTGGCCCTGTGGGCGGTACCGGCCACCGGCCCAGGCCTGGCGGCGAGCTTGCCCGATGCCACTCGGGCTGCGGGCACCCTGCCTGTGCGCTTGCTGCAGGGGGCCATTGCGCAAGACCAAAAATTCGACAGCGAGGCGGGCGTACCGCTCGCGTTGCGCTGGTATGGGCAAGAGATCGTGCGCGCCAGCGCCGACCCGACGCTGGCCGAAGGGCTGGTCGTCGCTCCAGAGACGGCCATCCCTCTGTTGCCGCAGGATGTCGACGGGGACTACTGGCGCGCACTCGGCGGGGCCGTGCGCGCAGGCCGCGTGGCGGTGCTGCTGGGCGTGCCTTTGGGCAGTTTTGCCGATGGCTACACCAACTCGGTCGTCGGCTGGACGCCAGGCGAGCCGCTGATCGATGACGGTAGCGATCCCTTCGAGGCCCTGAGCCGCTACCGCTACGACAAGCACCATTTGGTGCCGTTTGGCGAGTTCATCCCACGCGGTTTTCGCTGGTTCACCGAGCTGATGCACATCCCGCTGGGGGATTTCGACCGCGGCGCGCTGCCCCAGCCGCCGCTGGCATGGGCCGGGCAGCGGATCGCCCCCAACATCTGCTACGAGGACTTGTTTGGCGAGGAGCTGGTCGCGGGTTTTCGGGACCCGGCCGCGGCCCCGACCATACTGGTCAATGTCAGCAACATCGCGTGGTTTGGGGATACAGTGGCCATAGACCAGCACCGGCACATTTCGCGGCTGCGGGCGCTAGAGCTGGGCCGGCCCATGGTGCGCGCCACCAACACCGGTGCCACCGCTGTCATCGACCACCGCGGCCGTGTGGTGGCGGAGCTGCCGCGCGGGCAGCGCGGCGTGCTGGATGCGACCGTCGAGGCCCGCACCGGCATTACGCCCTATGCCGCCTGGGCGGCGCGCTGGGGCCTGTGGCCGCTGGTGGCAGTCTGCATGGCGGCGCTGGCCTTGGGCTGGCTGGGGCGGCCACGCCGGGGCGCGCCGTAGAATCGGGCGCTTATGCTGACCTTCCAACAGATCATCCTAAAGCTCCAGTCGTACTGGGACGCCCAGGGTTGCGCGCTGCTGCAACCCTACGACATGGAGGTGGGTGCGGGCACCAGCCATACCGCGACCTTTTTGCGCGCCATCGGCCCCGAGCCGTGGAAAGCCGCCTTTGTGCAGCCCAGCCGCCGCCCCAAGGACGGGCGCTACGGCGAAAACCCCAACCGCCTGCAGCACTACTACCAGTACCAGGTGGTACTCAAGCCCGCGCCCAACCACATTCTCGATCTCTACCTGGGCTCGCTCGAAGCGCTGGGCTTCGACCTAAAGAAGAACGACATCCGCTTCGTGGAGGACGACTGGGAAAACCCCACGCTGGGCGCCTGGGGCCTGGGCTGGGAGGTCTGGCTCAACGGCATGGAGGTGACGCAGTTCACCTATTTCCAGCAGGTCGGCGGCATCGACTGCAAGCCCATCACGGGTGAGATCACCTACGGCCTGGAGCGGCTGGCCATGTACCTGCAGGGCGTGGAGAACGTCTACGACCTGATTTACGCCCCAGGCTTGACCTACGGCGATGTGTTCCACCAAAACGAGGTAGAGCAGTCCGCCTACAACTTCGAACACTCGGACCCCGACTTTTTGTTCACCGCCTTTGCCGCGCACGAGCGGCAAGCCAAGCACCTGATGGAACAGCAACTGGCCCTGCCGGCCTATGAGCAGGTGCTCAAGGCCGCGCACACCTTCAACCTGCTGGATGCGCGCGGCGCGATCAGTGTGACCGAGCGCGCCGCCTACATCGGCCGCATCCGCAATCTGGCGCGCAGCGTGGCGCAAAGCTATCTGGACAGCCGCGCGCGGCTCGGCTTCCCGATGGCGCCACGCGCATGGGCCGACGAAGTGCTCGGTCAGCTCACGAAAAAGGGGGCCGCATGACGACCCAGACCGCAAACCTGCTGGTGGAGCTGTTCGTCGAAGAGTTGCCGCCCAAGGCGCTCAAGACCCTGGGCGAGGCCTTTGGCTGCGTGCTGGCCGACCAGCTGCGCGACCAAGGCCTGGTCGATGCCGGGGCCGTGCTCACCCCCTATGCCAGCCCGCGCCGGCTGGCCGCGCACCTGAGCGGGGTGCGTGCCAAGGCCGACGACCGCGCGGTGCAGCTCAAGCTCATGCCCGTGGCCGTGGGCCTGGACGCACAGGGCCAGCCGACGCCAGCCCTGCGCAAAAAGCTGACCAGCCTGGGCGTGGACACGACCGACGTCGCCGCACTGACGGCCCGGCTGCGCCGCCAGTCCGACGGCAAGGCCGAGGCCCTGTTCTGGGACAGCGTGGTGGCCGGGGTGGCCCTGGAGGTCGGGCTGCAAAAGGCGCTGGACGAGGCCTTGCGCCGCCTGCCCATCCCCAAGGTCATGACCTATCAGCTGGCCGATGGCTGGAGCAGTGTGCACTTCGTGCGCCCCGCGCATGGTCTGGTCGCTCTGCACGGGGATCGGGTGGTGCCGGTGCAGGCCCTGGGGTTGACGGCGGGCCGCCACACCCATGGTCACCGTTTCGAGGCGGCGTGCGATCCGATCGAGCTGCCGCACGCCGACGCCTATGCCGAGACCTTGGCGCGCGAAGGGGCCGTCATCGCCAGCTTTGCCGAGCGCCGCGCCGAGATCCAGCGCCAGCTCGCGCAGGCGGCAGCCCGCGTGGGCGGTGGCTGTCGGCCCATCGAAGACGACGCCCTGTTGGATGAGGTGACCGCGCTGGTGGAGCGCCCGAATGTGCTGGTCTGCCAGTTCGACGAGGCTTTTTTGGAAGTGCCGCAGGAGTGCCTGATTCTGACGATGAAGGCCAACCAGAAGTACTTCCCGCTGCTCGATGCGCAGGGGCGGCTGACCCACCGTTTTTTGGTGGTGAGCAACATCACGCCACACGATCCGAGTGCGGTCGTCGCCGGCAACGAACGGGTGGTGCGCCCGCGGCTGGCCGATGCCAAATTTTTCTACGATCAGGACCGCAAGCGTCCGCTGGAGTCGCGGGTGCTGGGGCTGGCCAAGGTGGTTTATCACAACCAGCTGGGCACCCAGGGCGAGCGGGTGGAGCGCGTGGGGGCAATCGCGCGCACCATCGCTGCCCGACTGGGTGGGGATGCCTTGGTGCGTCAGGCCGATTTGGCGGCCCTGTTGGCCAAAGCCGATCTGCTGACCGACATGGTGGGCGAGTTCCCTGAGCTGCAGGGCATCATGGGAGCCTACTACGCCCGGCACGATGGGCTGGATGAGGCGGTCGCCCAGGCCATCGAAGACCATTACAAGCCGCGCTACGCTGGCGACGATCTGCCGCGCAACCCGGTTGGCCTGTGCGTGGCGCTGGCCGACAAGCTCGAAACGCTGGTTGGGCTGTTTGGCATCGGCAGCCTGCCCACCGGCGACAAGGACCCGTACGCCCTGCGCCGGCATGCGCTGGGGGTGGTGCGCATGCTCATCGAGCGCGATCTGCCGCTGGATCTGCCCGCGCTCATCGACGCGGCCGTGGCGGTCTTTGGTGAGCGCATCCGCGATCCGCGCGAGGCGCTGGGGGCGTTTTTCTACGACCGCCTGGCCGTCAACCTGCGCGAGCAGGGCTACAGCGCGCAGGAGGTGGATGCCGTGCTGGCGCTGCGCCCAGCGCAACTGCGCGAGGTGCCGCGCCGGCTGGCGGCGGTGCGCGCCTTTGCCGCGTTGCCCGAGGCGCCGGCGCTGGCCGCTGCCAACAAGCGGGTGACCAACATCCTGCGCAAGGCCGAGGCGGCCGTGCCGCCCCAGGTGGACCCCAGCCGATTGGTCGAGCCGGCCGAGCAGGCCCTGCACCAGGCTCTGCAAGCGGTGCAGCCTGCGGCCGACGCTGCCTATGTCGCGGGCGACTACACCGTCAGCTTGCAGCGTCTGGCGGCGCTCAAGGCACCGGTGGATGCCTTCTTCGACGGGGTGATGGTCAACGTCGACGACGCGGCCCTGCGTGCCAACCGGCTGGGGCTGCTGGCCGTGCTGCACCAGGCCATGAACCGCGTGGCCGACCTGTCGCGTCTGGCGACTTGAAGGGAACTGGGGCGTGCGTGACATCAGGCTGGTCGTCATCGATCGCGACGGTACCCTCAACCGGGATCCGGAAGATTTCTTGCGCGGCCCGGACGATTGGGTGCCGTTGCCCGGCGCGTTGGAAGCGGTTGCACGCCTGAACGAGGCGGGCTGGCGCGTGGTCGTCGCCTCCAACCAGTCGGGGCTGGGGCGGGGGCTGTTCGATGTCGACACGCTCAATGCCGTGCACGCCCGCATGCACAAGGCGCTGGCTCAGGCGGGGGGGCGCATCGACGCCGTATTTTTCTGCCCTCATGCGCCGGAGGATGCCTGCGACTGCCGCAAGCCCGCGCCGGGTCTGTTTTTGCAGATCGCCGCCCGCTACGGCATTGCGCCAGCCCAATTGGTGGCCGTGGGCGACTCGGTGCGTGACGCTTGCGCCGGGGTGGCCGCGGGCTGCGATACCCACCTGGTGCTGACTGGGCAGTCCGCTGCACATCGCGATGGCACCCGCCCGGCCGGTCTGCCCGAAGGCGTCACCATCCACGTGGACTTGCTCGCTTTTGCCGACGCCCTCATCGCCCGCGATGCGTCGCGGGCCCAGGCAGTGGATGCGGCCAAGGGGGGGGCGGGAGCGCGCCCATGAACATACTGCGCTCCTGGCTCCACCTGCTGTTCATGGGGGTCACGGTCGTTCCTTGGGCCACGGCCGCGGTCCTGATGTCCCCATTCGTCTCAGCCAACCGGTTGTACTGGTTTTGCGTGGCCTGGGTGCGGCTGCAGGTCTGGGCAGCGCGCTGGATGCTGGGCATCCGCAACCATGTCATCGGTTGGGAGAATCTGCCGAACGGCGAGACGGCCCCTGCCATTTTGCTCGCCAAGCACCAATCGACCTGGGAGACATTTTGCCTGCCGGTACTCATGCCGCATCCGCTGGCCTTCGTCTTCAAGCGGGAGCTGCTGTATATCCCCTTCTTCGGTTGGGCGCTGGGGCGATTGGACATGATACACATCGACCGCGCCAAACGCGCGCAAGCCTTTCACAAGGTGGTCGAGCAGGGACGCCGCTTGCTTGCGCGCGGGGTCTGGGTGATCCTATTTCCCGAAGGCACCCGTGTCGCCCGCGGGCAGCGCGGCCAATACAAAAGCGGTGGCACCCGGTTGGCGGTGCAAACGGGTGCGCCAGTGATCCCCATCGCGGTGACGTCGGGCCGCTGCTGGCCGCCGCGCGCCATCGTCAAACGGCCTGGCACGGTGGTGTTTTCCATCGGCCGGCCCATCCCGAGTGAGGGCCGAGATCCCGAGGCGCTGATGCGCGAGGTCGAGACGTGGATCGAGTCGGAGATGCGCCGGCTCGATCCCGAGGCCTACCGCGACGACCGTCCGGCGACGTTGGCCGCTTGAGGACCGACGGGTGATGATGCCGCCGGCCACGGGAACGCCGACCGAGTCGCCCGCCTGGGTACATCCGCGGGCCAACCGCGCGGTCGAGCTCAACGGTGTGCACATCGCCTATGAGTGTCGGCGCAGTGCGCGGCGAACGATTGGTCTGTCGGTCGGCCCTCTCGGCCTGAGCGTGCGCGCCCCGCGCTGGGCCACTTGGTCCGATATCGAAGGCTTTCTGCAAGTCAAGGCCGCTTGGGTTTTGGCCCATCTGCAGCGCCAAGCCTGCCGCCCGCAGCCCGTTTGGCCAGAGCCGACGCCAGCGCTGCGCGAGCGGGCGCGCGCACTGTTCGCCGCGCGCGTGGCCCACTACGCCCCGCTGCTGGCCGTGCGTCCGGCGGCGCTGCGGCTGTCGTCGGCCCGCACGCGCTGGGGCAGCGCCAGCGCGCGCGGCACCGTATCGCTCAACTGGCGGCTCGTCTGCCTGCCGGTGGAGCTTCTCGATTACGTCGTGGTGCACGAGCTGGCTCATCTGCGCGAAATGCACCACGGCCCCGCTTTCTGGGCCGTGGTGGCTGCGGTACTGCCAGACTATGCTGAGCGGCGCGCGGCGCTGCGCCGGTATGTCCTCGGTTGATGGGCCGCGGTGCAGCTTTCGGCCCGGCCTCAGAGGGACCGAGCGATGGCAGCGAAAGCGCCCGTCAGCGCCAGCGCATGCACCAGGGCCGCGCCGATGGTCAGGCCGATGACAGGGCGCAACAGGGTCACGGGCTGATGCGTGGCGACGTGGCGCCACAGCAAGCCTGCCGCTGCAAGCGACAGCGGCAGCGAGGCCAGACCCCACCATGCTCGCTCGGGCGCGATCACACCCAACACCGCGGCCACCAAGACGCCATGGGCCAGCACCGCAAGCGCCGAGTAGAGCGCCGCCACGCCCACTGGGCCAAGACGCACCGCGAGGGTGCGCTTGCCCACCGGTTCGTCCCAGGGGGCATCAGGCAGGCCGTTGACCAGCAAAATCGCCGCTACCAACAGCGCAAAAGGGATGGCCGATACCATGGGTACGACCTGCCACTGTCCGCGTTGGGTGTAATAAGCCCCCAGGACCACCAGCCACCATGCCAGCGCCACCGCCAGCTCGCCGAAGCCGCGCGCCATGAGCCGCAGCGGTGAGGCCGAGTAAGCCCAGCCGAGGAACAAGCCAGCCAGCCCAATGGTGATCAGTCCGCCGCCTGCCGTCAGGGCCAGCCACAGACCGCCCAGTACCACCCAGCCGGTCAGCCCGAGCGCCAAGCGCCGCGCATGGGCTGGGGATGCGATACCCTCCGGGATTGCGCGCGAGCCACCCGTAAACGGCGACAGCGGCGCTGGGTTGAGGGCATCCGCTCCACTGAGCGCATCGTGGTAGTCGTTCCAGACGTTGGCCGCCGCGTGGGCCATGACCGCCAGCGCCAGCGTCATGCCCGCTCGCAGCGGATCGAATCCGCAACCACAGGCCGCCGCCATCGCCAAGCCCAGCGCCACGGCGGCCACGGTCACCCAGAGAAAACCCGGACGACTCAGGCGCCACGCCGCGGACAGGCTCAAAGGGGTGCTGGGGGATACCGACATCCGTGTCACTATAGCCAAGTCGCGGCACGTTGCGATGTGTCCTACGCCGGTTGGTGTGCCGCCCGTGCGCGCCCTGCCGTTTGGGGCTGCGCTGCCGTAAGATTGGGTCTTCTTGACGTTTACGTCAACGTCAGATTGGCGGCCCGCGTGTCGGCGCCGCAATTCATTTTAGCAGTCATGGCGAGCAGCACCACTTACACCATCCGCGATCTGGCCCGCGAATTCGATCTGACCACGCGCGCGATCCGCTTCTATGAAGACATGGGGCTGCTCAGTCCGCGTCGAGGGGGGCCGGGCGGGCGCAGTCGGATCTACACGGCGCGCGACCGCACCCGCCTGAAGCTGGTGCTGCGCGCCAAACGCTTGGGCCTGAGCCTGTCCGAGGCCAAGGACTTGATCGACATGTACGACAGCCCCCGCGATACCGGGCCGCAGTTGCGCAAGTTTTTGCAGGTGCTAGCCGCCCATCGACGCCAAATCGAAGAGCAGATGGCCGACCTGCAAGCGACCCTGGACGAAATCAAGGTGCACGAGAAAGAGGCTCGCGCCTTGCTCGCTCGCCTGGGCGATGGCCAGGTCCCGCCCGAAAAAGCGGCATAATTGACGTTTACGTAAACGTCAATAATTCCCAGGAGATGTCCATGACCCATTTGCCCGGCCTCGATTTCCAGCTCGGTGACGACATCGATGCCCTGCGCGATGCGGTGCGCGCCTTTGCCCAGGCGGAAATTGCCCCGCGCGCCGCGGAGATCGACCGCACCGACCAGTTCCCCGTGGATCTGTGGCCAAAGATGGGGGAACTGGGCGTGCTCGGCATCACCGTGGAGGAGGCGTACGGCGGAGCTGCGATGGGCTATCTGGCGCACATGATTGCGATGGAGGAAATCAGCCGCGCCAGCGCCTCGGTGGGGCTGTCCTATGGCGCCCACTCCAACCTGTGCGTCAATCAAATCCGCCGCAACGGCACCGAGGCGCAAAAGCGCCGATACCTGCCCAAGCTGGTCAGCGGCGAGCATGTGGGCGCACTGGCCATGAGCGAGCCCGGCGCCGGCTCCGACGTGGTGAGCATGAAGCTGCGCGCCGAAGACAAAGGCGGCTACTATTTGCTCAACGGCAGCAAGATGTGGGTCACCAACGGTCCGGACGCAGATGTGCTGGTGGTCTATGCCAAGACCGAGCCCGAGCTGGGTGCGCGCGGTATCACTGCCTTCCTGATCGAAAAGGGCATGAAGGGCTTTTCCATCGCGCAAAAGCTCGACAAGCTGGGCATGCGCGGCAGCCCCACGGGCGAGCTGGTGTTCCAGAATGTCGAGGTACCGTCCGACCACATCCTGGGCGGCCTCAACAACGGCGTCAAGGTGTTGATGAGTGGGCTGGACTACGAGCGCGCCGTGCTCGCCGCCGGCCCCGTGGGCATCATGCAGGCGGTGATGGACAACGTCATCCCCTACATCCACGACCGCAAGCAGTTCGGTCAGAGCATCGGCGAGTTTCAGCTCATCCAGGCCAAGGTGGCCGACATGTATACCACGCTGCAGGCAGCGCGTTCGTTCCTCTATACCGTCGGCAAGAATCTGGACCGGCTGGGCGCTGCGCATGTGCGCCAGGTGCGCAAGGACTGCGCCAGCGTCATCCTGTGGTGCGCCGAGCAGGCGACCAAGATGGCTGGCGACGGTATCCAGATCTTTGGCGGCAATGGCTACATCAACGAATATCCGCTCGGCCGCCTGTGGCGCGACGCCAAGCTCTACGAGATCGGCGCTGGCACCAGCGAGATCCGACGCATGCTGATCGGCCGCGAACTGTTTGCGGAGACCGCGTAATGTCCCTGCACCACCTGCTGGTCCGCAACCGCGAGTGGGCGTCGCGGATGGAGGCCGAGCGTCCGGGATTTTTCTCGGGGCTGGCCGGTCAGCAGTCGCCGCGCTATATGTGGATCGGATGTTCCGACAGCCGCGTGCCGGCCAACCAGATCACCGGGCTGGAGCCGGGCGAGGTCTTTGTGCACCGCAATGTGGCCAATGTCGTGGTGCCCACCGACCTCAATTGTCTGAGTACCATCCAATATGCGGTGGACATGTTGCATGTGCAGCATGTGATGGTGGTGGGGCATTACGGCTGTGGCGGGGTGCAAGCGGCGCTGCAGGGCATTCGCGTCGGCTTGGCCGACAACTGGCTGCGCCATGTGCGCGACGTGGCGGACCGCCATCGGCGTTTGCTGCAGGCGTGCCCCCCGCAACGCCGGCTGGATGTGCTGTGCGAGCTCAACGTCATCGAACAGGTGCGGCATGTCGCGCAGTCCACGGTCGTCCAGGACGCTTGGGCGCGCAGCCAGCCTGTGATGCTGCACGGTTGGGTGTACGGCCTCAGGGACGGCCTGTTGCAGGACTTGTGCGTGTCCATGCGCAGCGCCGAAGAGGTGGAGGAGGTTCACCGCAGCGCCTGCGCAGCGGTGGTGCAGCGCCACCGGCTGTATCTGTCATGATGATGCGCTGTTTCCTGCCGCAAGAAAGATCGCATGCTGCCGAGCCGACTCGACTCCTCGCTCGCCTACGACATCGCCCGCGCGATGATTGATGGCTTCAACCGCCACTACCGGCTCTTTCGCGCCGAGTCGGCGCGCGCCAAGCACCGCTTCGAGACCGCGGATTGGGTGGGCCAGCAGCGGGCGCAGCGCGAGCGCATCGAGTTCTACGACCTGCGCGTCAAAGAGTGTGTCACGCGCCTGGAGCGGGAGTTCCACGCCTCGCAGCAGCCGATGGAGGTATGGCAGCAGGTCAAGCTGCTCTACATCGGCATGCTGGTCGACCATCGCCAGCCGGAGCTGGCCGAGACTTTCTTCAATTCGGTCACCACCAAGATCCTGCACCGCAGCTATTTTCAGAATGACTTCATCTTCGTGCGGCCGGCCATCAGCACGGAGTACATCGAGCCGCAAGACCCCAAGTCGCACACCACCTACCGCTGCTATTACCCCAAATCGGTCGATGAACTGCCCGCGACCCTGGTGCGCTTGATCGAGGATTTTGGCCTTCGCGTCCCGTTCGAGGACTTGGCGCGTGACGTGTCCGATGTGCTGTCGGCGCTGTTGCCGCTGTTCGACCACCGTCGGCTGCGGGCCAATTTCCAGATCCAGGTGCTCGACAGCCTGTTTTACCGCAACAAGGGGGCCTATGCGGTCGGCAAATTGATCAACGGCTTTCAGGAGCTGCCATTTGCGCTGCCCATCCTGCACGGGGCGTCGGGGCGACTGGTCATCGATGCGCTGCTGCACGGCGAGGACGATTTGCTGATGATCTTCAGCTTCGCGCGGGCCTATTTCATGGTGGATATGGAGGTGCCCAGCGCTTATGTGCAGTTTCTGCGCAGCCTGATGCCGCGCAAGCCCCGCGCGGAGTTCTACAACGCGCTGGGCCTGGCCAAGCAGGGCAAAACGCTGTTCTACCGCGACTTCCTCCACCACATGCGGCACAGCACGGACAAGTTCCGCATCGCTCCTGGCATCAAAGGCATGGTGATGCTGGTGTTCGACCTGCCGAGCTTTCCGTTCGTGTTCAAGGTCATCAAGGACCGCTTTCCGCCGCAAAAGGACACCACGCGCGAGCAGATCCGCAGCAAATACCAGCTCGTCAAGCAGCACGACCGTGTCGGCCGTATGGCCGACACATTGGAATTCAGCGGTGTGGGCTTTCCCCGCGAGCGCTTCACCGACGAGCTGATCGAGGAAATCCAGAAATTTGCGCCCAGCCAGATTGAAATCGGCGACCGCAACGACGATGGCAATATCGAGGTTTTCCTCAAGCATGTCTACATCGAGCGGCGCATGATCCCGCTCAACATCTATTTGCAGGAATGTTTCGACATCCTGAGCAAAGACCCGGGCAACACGACGGCGCGCCAGCAGCTCGAACATGCCGTGGTGGAATACGGCAACGCCATCAAGGACTTGGTGGCGGCCAACATCTTTCCCGGCGACATGCTGTGGAAAAACTTCGGCATCACGCGCCATGGTAAGGTGGTCTTCTACGACTACGACGAGATCGAATACATCACCGACTGCAACTTCCGCCGCGTGCCGCCGCCGCGCAACGAGGATGACGAGATGAGCGGGGAGATCTGGTACTCGGTGGGGCCGCACGATGTCTTCCCCGAGACCTTTGGCCCCTTTCTCCTGGGCAACCCGATGGTGCGCGACATCTTCATGCACCACCACGCCGATTTGCTGGACGTGGCTTTTTGGCAGGGCCACAAAGAGCGCATCCTGGCCGGCCATGTCCACGACGTCTTTCCCTACGAGCGCGAGCGGCGCTTCTGTGCCCAGCGCGCCGTGCCCCTTTCCCCGACGGCCGAGTCCGCGCATGCGCCCGCCGCCCTCTCCACACCCCAACCGACAGGAGTCACAGCATGAGCCAAACCGATCCAATCGTCATCGTCGGTGCCGCACGCACCCCCATGGGCAGCTTTCAGGGCGACTTCGCCACGCTGGCCGCGCACGATCTGGGGGCGGCTGCCATCCGCGCCGCCGTGGAACGCGCAGGCATCCCGCCCGATGCGGTGGATGAGGTGCTGATGGGCAACTGCCTGATGGCCGGTCAGGGCCAGGCCCCGGCGCGGCAGGCGGCGCTCAAGGCCGGTCTGCCCAAGAGCGCCGGCGCGGTGACGCTGTCCAAGATGTGCGGCTCGGGCATGCGCGCGGCGATGTTTGCGCACGACATGCTGGTGGCGGGCACGGCCGACGTCATGGTCGCCGGTGGCATGGAGAGCATGACCAACGCGCCCTATCTGCTGCTCAAGGGCCGCGGCGGCTACCGCATGGGGCACGACCGCGTCTTCGACCACATGATGTTGGACGGGCTGGAGGACGCCTACGAGCCCGGTCGCAGCATGGGCACTTTTGGCGAAGACTGCGCGGCCAAGTACCAATTTACCCGTGAGCAGCAGGATGCGTTTGCCACCGCCTCGGTGACGCGCGCCCAGAAAGCCGTGGCCGATGGCACCTTTGCCCCCGAGATCACCCCCGTCACCGTCAAGGAGCGCGCCGGCGAGCGCGTCGTCGCCAGCGATGAGGGCCCGGGCAAGATCAAGCTCGACAAGATTCCGCAACTCAAGCCCGCGTTCAAAAAGGACGGCACCATCACGGCGGCGTCCAGCTCGTCGATCAACGACGGCGCAGCGGCCCTGGTGCTCATGCGCGCCTCCACCGCCGAGCGGCTGGGCTGCACGCCACTGGCGCGCATCGTCGGCCATGCCATCCACGCGCAGGAGCCCAACTGGTTCACCACCGCGCCGGTGGGCGCCACGCGCAAGCTACTGGCCAAGACCGGCTGGCAGGTGGCCGACGTGCAACTGTGGGAGGTCAACGAGGCGTTTGCCGTGGTGCCCATGGCGCTGATGGCCGAGCTGGGCGTCAGCCACGACATCGTCAACGTCCACGGCGGCGCTTGCGCGCTGGGCCACCCGATCGGCGCCAGCGGCGCGCGCATCATGGTGACGCTGATGTATGCGCTCAAGGCGCGCGGCTTGAAGCGCGGCGTGGCAACCCTGTGCATCGGCGGCGGCGAGGGCACGGCCATCGCGCTGGAGATGCTTTGATCGCGCCCCTGGGCGTCCGATCGGGTGCCCGATGCGCTGCACCTTGGGCGAGACGGCGATGCGGTTGACCGATGACCAACAGATGATTCGCGACGCGGTGCGCGCCTACGCCCGCGAGCAGCTCTGGCCCCATGCCGCGCGCTGGGATCGGGAGCACACCTTCCCGCGCGAGGCGCACCGCGGCTTGGCAGAACTGGGCTGCTACGGTGTATGTGTGCCACCAGAATACGGCGGTGCAGGGCTCGACTATCTGAGCCTGGCGCTGGTGCTGGAGGAGATTGCCGCTGGCGACGGCGGCACCAGCACCGCCATCAGCGTCAACAACTGCCCAGTGTGCGCGATCCTGCTGCGCTACGGCAGCGAGGCGCAGAAGCGCCGCTGGCTCGCCCCGCTGGCGCGCGGCGAGATGCTGGGGGCGTTTTGCCTGACCGAGCCTCACGTCGGCTCGGACGCGGTGGCGCTGCGCACCAGCGCGCGGCGCGACGGGGACGGCTATGTGCTCGACGGCGTCAAGCAGTTCATCACCAGCGGCAAGAACGGTCAGGTAGCCATCGTCATCGCCGTCACCGACAAGGCCGCTGGCAAGCGGGGCATGAGCGCCTTCCTCGTGCCGACCGACACGCCCGGCTACATCGTCGAGCGGCTGGAGGATAAGGTCGGCCAGCACTCCAGCGACACCGCACAAATTCGTTTCGACGGTTGCCGCATCCCAGCCGACTTCCGCATCGGTGAGGAGGGCGAGGGTTACAGAATAGCCCTGTCGGCGCTGGAGGGTGGGCGCATCGGCATTGCGGCGCAGAGCGTGGGCATGGCGCGCAGCGCGCTGGAGGTGGCCATCGACTACGCCAAGCAGCG
The DNA here is from genome assembly GCF_029335975.1 of Tepidimonas sp. Taxonomy (GTDB): domain Bacteria; phylum Pseudomonadota; class Gammaproteobacteria; order Burkholderiales; family Burkholderiaceae_C; genus Tepidimonas. The sequence goes on along the minus strand of NZ_JARJMT020000145.1, from coordinate 9,710 downwards.
CGAGAGCTTCGGCAAGCCAATTTTCGAACACCAGGCGGTGGGTTTTCGCCTGGCCGACGCAGCGGCGCGGCTGGAGGCGGCGCGGCAGCTGACCTGGCACGCCGCGGCGCTGCGCGACGCCGGTCAGCCCTGCCTGAAGGAGGCGGCGATGGCCAAGCTGATCGCCAGCGAAACGGCTGAGTGGGTCTGCTCGGTCGCGATTCAGACGCTAGGGGGCTACGGCTATGTGCGCGACTTTCCGGTCGAGCGTATCTGGCGCGATGTGCGGGTGTGCCAGATTTATGAGGGCACCAGCGATGTGCAAAAAATCTTGATCCAGCGCGCCCTATAGACCCGGACCGATCGGCAGCGTCCCGCTCGCGGGCATCGCCAACGTATCATAGGCGGGCCATGAACATCATCATTTTTGGCGCTGGGCGCGTGGGCGAAAGCGTGGCCGAGAGTTTGGTGTCGGAGCAAAACGATATCACGGTGATCGACCAGGATCCGGCGCGCGTGCGCGCGCTGGAGGAGCGGCTCGACCTGCGCGGCGTGGTCGGCAACGGCATCCAGCCCTCGGTGTTGGCCGAAGCGGGCGCCAAGGATGCGGATATGGTGATTGCCTGCGCGGCGCTAGACGAATCCAATCTGGTGGTGTGCAAAGTGGCACACGACGTCTTTCAGGTGCCCACGACGATTGCGCGGCTGCGCTCGCCGGAGTTCGAGGAGGGCAGCCCTCTGCTGGACAAAGCCGGATTTGCGGTGGGCCATGTGATCTGCCCGGAAGAGTCGGTGATGCGCTACATCCTCCAGCTCATCGACTACCCCGAGGCGCTGCAGGTTCTCGAGTTTGCCGAGGGGCGGGTATGCCTGATCGTCGTGCGTGCGGCCGCCGGCGGCGCGTTGGTGGGACACACGATCGGAGAATTTCGCGACCGTTTCCCGCGCGCCGAGATGCGCGTGGTCGCCCTCTACCGCTTGGATGCCGAGGTGGAGGCGACGGCCCAAACCCGTATCCTGCCGGGAGATGAGGTGTTTGTGCTCGCTGCCAGCGACCAGATCCGCTTGGTGTTGGCCGCTATCCACAATATCGACCAGCCGGTGCGGCGGGTGATGATTGCAGGCGGGGGCAAGGTCGGGCTGCGGCTGGCGCGCTCCTTGGTGGGTCAGTGCGAGGTCAAAATCATCGAGAGCAATCCCCGGCGCTGCGAGTACCTGGCCAGCCAATTGCCCTCCAGCGCGCTTGTGTTGCAGGGCGACAGCGTGGACGAGACGTTGCTGGAGGAGGAAAACGTTGCCGACATGGATCTTTTCCTCGCGCTGACCAACGACGACGAGGACAACATCATGTCGGCCATGCTCGCCAAGCGGTTGGGCGCGCGCCGGGTGCTGGCCCTGATCAACCGCCGTGCCTATGCCGAAATGCTGCAGGGCAGCGCCATCGACATCGCGGTATCGCCCGCGCAGACGGTGATTGGCGAGCTGCTGGCCCATGTGCGCCGCGGCGATGTGGTGGCGGTGCACAGCCTGCGCCGCGGCGCGGCCGAGGCGCTGGAGGGCGTCGCGCGCGGCGACATCAAAACCTCGCGGCTGGTCGGCCGTCGGGTGGAGGAGATCCGCCTGCCCAAGGGCGCGCGCATCGGCGCCATCGTGCGCGGCCAAGGGCGCGATGCTCAGGTGCTCATGCCCCACCACGACACGCTCATCCGGGCCGATGACCATGTCATCATCTTCATTCCGAACAAGCGTTTGGTTCGGGAAGTGGAAAAACTATTCCAAGTCGGCGCCACTTTTTTTGGGTGATGCCTGCTGGCCGCATCCGTCCACCGCTGCCCATGCAATCCCTCGGTCCTGCGCTCTATGTCTTTTCGCATGTGCTGATGGCTTTTGCCGTCATCTATGGCGTGCCGATGGCGTGGGCCTGGTTTCATGACGACCTGACCCATGAGCTACAGTGGGCGGCCTGCGCGGGATTGACCCTGGTCAGCGGTGCGCTGCTGTGGTTGACCACGCGCTCGCGCCGCAGAGAGCTGATGCCCCGCGACGGCTTTTTGCTGGTCAATCTGGTGTGGCTGGTGCTGCCGGCATACTCCGCCGTACCGCTGATGCTGATGGTGCCCGGCATCACTTGGCACCATGCCTACTTTGAGGCCATGAGCGCGCTGACCGCCACTGGCGCCACGGCGCTGTCCGGGCTGGAGCGGCTGCCGGTCTCGATCAATATCTGGCGCTGCTTTTTGCAGTACGTCGGCGGCTTGGGGGTGATGCTGCTGGTGGTGGCCGTGCTGCCCATGCTGGGGCTGGGGGGTATGCAACTCTACAAGGCCGAGACGCCCGGTCCCATGAAAGATGCGCGGCTAACCCCCCGCATCGCCGAGACCGCGCGCGGGCTGTGGGGGGTGTACTTCGTATTTTCGGTGCTTTGTCTACTGGCTTACCGCTGGGCGGGCATGGGCTGGGCCGATGCCTTCATGCATATGTGCTCGACCATGGGGTTGGCGGGTTTTTCGTCCTACGATGCCAGCATCGGTCACTTTCAGTCCGCTGCCGTGGAGTGGGTGGCTGTGGTGTTCATGGCGCTGGCCGGCATCAGCTTTTTGCGCTACTTCATGGTGCTGCGCGGATTGAGCTTGCGGCCGCTGTGGAATGACCGCGAAGTCCGTACCTATGCCATCGTGCTGGCTGCTTCCGTCGCGCTGGTGGCGCTGATGCTGTTGGCCGAAGGGGTATACGACGACGCATCCACGGCGGTGCGGCAGGCCGCCTTTCATGTGCTATCGCTGGCCACGACGACTGGCTATGCCACGACCGACTACCTGCAGTGGCCGGTATTCATCCCCGTATTTCTGCTGTTTTTGGGGACCTTTGTGTCCTGCGCCGGGTCCACTGGCGGCGGGATCAAAATGGTGCGCATGGTGCTGCTTGTCAAGCAGGCGCGGCGCGAGCTGGTGCGCAGCATCCATCCGCATGTGGTCAACCCCGTCACGCTGGGGGGGCAGGCCATCCCGCCGCAGGTCATGGCGGCGGTACTGGGCTTCATGCTCATCTACGGTGCCGCAACCCTGGGCCTGACGTTTTTGCTGCTGTTGTCGGGTTTGGATTTGGTCACAGCCCTTTCCGCCGTGGTCGCGACGCTCAACAACATCGGCCCCGGTTTGGGCGAGATCGGTCCGGCCAGCAATTACGGCGGACTCACGCCCTTTCAGCTGGGGGTGCTGAGTTTTGCGATGCTGCTGGGTCGGCTGGAACTGCTGAGCGTGTTGGTGTTGTTTACCCGTGCGTTTTGGCGGCGCTGATATGTCTGCGGGCCAATATCTGGCCCTTGCCGACCCTCAAGCCACAACCGTCACGCTGCAGGCCTGATTGGCGCTCATCGCATCCCAGCATTTGAGTGCCTCGGCCGCATACATCAGCGCCGGGCCGCCGCCCATATAGGTGCATATCGTCAACAGCTCCTCCAGCTCTTGCCGTGTGCCCCCCAGCTTGATCAGCGCGCGCACATGGTAGCCGATGCAAGCTGAACAGCGCTGCGTGATACCGATGGCCAGCGCGATCAGCTCCTTGTGCTTGGCGCTGATGGCGCCGTCGGCCATGGAAGCTTGCGCCAGCTGTGTGAAACCGCGCATGGCCTCGGGTTGGGCTTTGCGCAGCTGGTTGAGCTGAGCGCTGATATCGCAAATAAGGTCGCTGTGGTCGATGATGGGCATGGTGGGCTCCGATCCGCATAGGCATTGGTGAAATAATACCCAACTGGGTACGGTTTGGGTTTGATCGGCATCAAAAATACGCGCCAGCGGGCTTGCCGTTCAAAACCACTCGAACAGGCGATGGCTCGATGCCACCGACCCCGCTGGATGCGGCGGTGTGCCCCAAAATAGATGGCGCCTAACCCAGGGTATCCCCTAATCAGTCGAGGCGGCCATTGATGATATGCTGACTTAGCGTTAAGTCAAACCGTCACATGCAGGAGCGCAGTATGGAATGAAATCGGTGGTTGGTGGCAGTTTCGGTCGGAGGGGTGATTGGAGGGGCGTCGGCGCAGACGGTTGATCCGGCGGTGCGGGCATACCGAGAAGCGCTGTCCGACAAAGACGGAAACCCTGGAGTACTGATCGTCGAACAGGGCGCGGCGTTATTCAAAAAGCCGGATGGTCCGAAGAATGTCAGTTTGGAGAAATGCGATTTCGGCTTGGGTCCCGGGGTGCTCAAAGGTGCCTATGCCCAGATGCCCCGCTACATGAGCGACACGGGTCGGGTGGAGGACCTGGAGACGCGGCTGTTGCACTGTATGGTGACGCTGCAGGGCAAAGATCCGCAAATGATCAAAGACCAGCGCTTTGCCAATGAAACCAAGCACGAGCGCAATACAGACTGGGAAAAGATCGTGGCGTATATCGCTGCCCAGTCGGATGGCATGAAGCTTAGCATGCCCACGTCCCATCCGCTGGAACGACAGGCCATTGCGGTCGGCGAGAGGATCTTTTTCACCAACATCGGGCCCCTGGATTTCTCATGCGCGACCTGCCATGCGGAAGATGGGAAGCGCATCCGTCTGCAATCCCTGGCCAATCTAACAGACCCTAAACAGGCGCAAAATGTAATGGGTGCCTGGCCCACTTACCGGGTGTCCCACTCGGCCGTGCGCACGATGCAGCATCGCATGTGGGACTGCATGTGGCAGATGCGGCTGCCCGATGTCGACCTGGGATCGCCAGCGACGGTGGCTTTGATTGCCTACATGACCAAAAAAGCTGACGGGGCGACGCTGGATTTGCCGGGTATGCGGCGCTGAGTGGGGCGATGCGAGCGGGTCTTGGGAGCCGTTGGTTTAAACGAATTCCGGAGGGATTATGCAAATGAAGCGAGTCATGGTTAGCGCGAGCGTCATCCTGGCCAGCGTTGGGTTGGCGTCGGGTTGTGCAACGGGGTCGGCCACCACGGCGCAGACCGATCTGGATGCATTGGCGCAGCAAACGCTGCGTGAGAGCTTTTTGCCTGGGCCTGGGCAGTATCTGAGCCGCTTGAATCAAGACGAGGCGCAAAAACTCTGCACCCAATACCGTGGACAACCACCCGCGTCGGTTGCTGAGTCGATCCAAGCCAAAGAAAAGAATCACATCGCCTATCCAGCCGACGGTAAGCTGATGGGCGATTGGAAAGAGGGAGCCAAGGTCTTCAACGGCGGCTTTGCCTACCGCATTGGACATTTCATACCGAGCAACCCAAAGGCGGTGCGGGGCGGTAACTGTTACGCTTGCCACCAAGGCGAAGCCAAAGAGGTGGCTTATGGCAATCTCGGCCCCTCATTGCTGCATTATGGCAAGTTACGCGGCACCAGCGACGCAGTCGTGCGTTACACCTACGAGAAAATTTACAACGCCAAGGCCTATAACGCGTGCAGCCAGATGCCGCGCTTGGGTCATCACGGTATACTCTCGCCCAAACAGGTGGCGGATTTGACGGCTTATTTATTGTCGCCGCAGTCGCCGATCAACCAGTGATGTTGGATCGCTGCGGGGGTGTATCCCCCTCTTGGCCTGCGCATACCGCAGTGTTGGCTCACCCCGATTGGCTCATGCGCCAATCGGTCGGGCTCATTCCAGTCCAAGTGCGAAAGGCGCGCAAGAAGCTTTTGTCGCTGGCAAAGCCGACCTCAGTGGCAATGCGCTTGATCGGCCAGCTGGTGCGCAGCAACAGGTGCTCGGCGAGCTCTTGCCGAACGCGTGTGCGCAGCGCCTGGACGCAGGTTTCATGGCTGGCCAGTTGTCGCTGCAGCGTGCGCACGGACACATGCAGCAAAGCGGCCAGCTGAGCCGCGTCTGTCTCAGGGTGGGCGCGCAGCGCCAGCCGTGCGCGCTCCAGCAGTAGCCGATCGTGTCGGTACGGGCGCACCATCAGCCGAATGGCCTGCGGCAGCATGGCCCGCAATGCGGCCTCGTCTCGGCGGATCGGCTCGTGCAAGATGTCGCTGGGTAAGCTGGCTTCGATGTGGGCGCTGCCAAAGCGCAGCTGCGTCCCGGGAAACAGCAGGGGATAGACGTCGGCGTGGGGCGGCTCAGGACAGGCCAAATCCAGCGTCAGCAGCGGCAGCCGAGCGTCGATCCACCATGCCGATATCCCCAACGCGTTGCGCAGCAGGGAGATGTGGGCAAATTCGCGCACGACGGCGCGTTCGGCAACGTCTGGCAAGGCTGCACCGGGCACCGCGCGCTCACGCAGCGCCAGCCGCGCCACGGCGCCGTCGCGGCTGAGCGTCAGGATCACGTCGCTGGTCAGCAAAGCGTGGTGGCGGCACCAGCGCGCCAGCGCCACGCCCAGCGTTGGCGCGCTCAGCGATGCGCGCGCCAGCATGCCGTAGCTGCCCCAGGGCAGAGGGCGGCCAAACCAGCCCAGCGCTTCGTCGTCCAGCTCGCGCATCGCACGCAGCGCCAGCCGCTCGAACGGCAAGCTGGTCAGGCGTGCCTGCGCATCGAGCAGATCCGCACGGCCCACACCCGCCTCGCGCAGCGCTGCGGCAGGGTCGGCGCCACGCAGCCGGTACGCCAGCGCAATCGCGCGCACGAACGCCATGGGTGTGGCGGCCATGGGCTTGCGGCGTTGGGCTAGCGGTTGCAGGAGAGGCGACATGATTGGCGTATTTTGCAACCTCTGATGCTTGCCCCCCGCTGGTGTGCCACACCGCGGGACGCCACAATTCGGCGCATCATGCGTGTACTGAACTCCCGACTCAACCCCCGTTCAGCGGACTTTCAGGCCAATGCCGCGGCAATGCGCGCACTGGTCGATGATCTGCACACCCGCATCGCCGAGGTTGCACAGGGTGGCGGCGAGGCCGCCCGCAGCAAACACACCGCCCGCGGCAAGCTGCTGCCGCGGGAGCGCGTCGAGATGTTGCTCGACCCCGGCACGCCTTTTTTGGAGATCGCGCCCTTGGCCGCGCTGGGTATGTACGGTGATGAGGCGCCCTGCGCCGGTTTGATTGCGGGTATCGGGCGCGTATCGGGCGTGGAGTGCGTCATCGTTTGTAACGACGCCACCGTCAAAGGCGGAACCTATTACCCAATGACGGTCAAGAAACATTTGCGTGCCCAAGAGATCGCGCAGCAAAACCGCCTGCCCTGCATTTACCTGGTTGACTCCGGCGGCGCCAACCTGCCCAACCAGGATGAGGTGTTTCCGGACCGCGACCATTTCGGTCGAATCTTTTATAACCAGGCCAATATGAGCGCCCAGGGCATCGCGCAGATCGCCGTGGTCATGGGCTCGTGCACGGCGGGTGGGGCCTATGTCCCGGCGATGAGCGACGAGACCATCATCGTCAAGAACCAGGGCACGATCTTCCTGGGGGGCCCGCCGCTGGTGAAAGCCGCCACCGGCGAGGTCGTCAGCGCCGAGGACTTGGGCGGCGGCGATGTGCACACGCGGCTGTCGGGCGTAGCCGATCATTTGGCCGAAAACGACCTGCATGCACTGGCGCTGGCGCGCGAGGCGGTGGCGCGACTCAACTGCCGCAAAGACTGGCCGGTGGCGCGATGCGAGCCGCGCGCGCCGCTGTACCCGGCCGAGGAACTGTACGGCGTCATCCCGACCGATGCGCGCAAGCCGTTCGACGTGCGCGAGATCATCGCGCGCCTGGTCGATGGCTCGGCGTTTCACGAGTTCAAGGCGCGCTACGGCACGACGTTGGTGTGCGGCTTTGCGCACATCGAAGGCATGCCGGTGGGCATCGTCGCCAACAACGGCATCCTGTTTGCCGAAAGCGCCGACAAGGCCGCGCACTTCATCGAACTGTGCTGCCAACGCAAGGTGCCGTTGGTGTTTTTGCAGAACATCACGGGCTTCATGGTCGGCCGCAAGTACGAAAACGCCGGCATTGCGCGCGCGGGGGCCAAGATGGTGACGGCCGTGGCCTGCGCGCAGGTGCCCAAGCTCACCGTCATCATCGGGGGCAGCTTTGGCGCCGGCAACTATGGCATGTGCGGCCGTGCCTACAGTCCACGCTTTCTCTGGATGTGGCCCAACGCCCGCATCAGTGTGATGGGCGGCGAGCAGGCCGCGTCGGTGCTGGCGACCGTCAAGCGCGACGGCATTGAGGCCAAGGGTGGCAGCTGGAGTGCCGAGGAGGAGGAGGCGTTCAAGGCCCCGATTCGAGCGCAATACGAGCGCCAGGGCCATCCGTATTACGCCACCGCCAGGCTGTGGGATGACGGCATCATCGACCCGGCCGACACGCGCCGCGTGCTGGCGCTGGGCCTGTCGGCCGCGCTCAATGCGCCGATCCCGGACACCCGCTTCGGCGTCTTCCGCATGTGAGCAAGGGGGTGAGCATGAGACATTTGACCGTTACCGTCACCGGCCACCGCGCCACCGTGACGCTGGCGCGCCCCGAGCTGCGCAACGCCTTCAACGATGAGGTGATCGCTGAGTTGAGCGCGGCCTTTACCGAATTGGGGGGGCGCGACGATGTGCGGGCCATCGTGCTGGCCGCCGAAGGGCCGGCGTTTTGCGCCGGGGCGGACCTGAACTGGATGCGCCGCATGGCCGACTACAGCCGCGAGGAGAATCTGGCCGACGCCAGCCGCCTGGCGGCGATGCTGCGCACGATCCACGAGTGTCCCAAGCCCACGGTGGCCCGGGTGCAGGGCGATGTGTATGCCGGCGGCATGGGGTTGGTGACCGCGTGCGACATGGCGGTGGCGGTGGACACCGCGGGCTTTTGCCTGAGCGAGGTCAAGCTCGGGCTGATTCCCGCCACCATCGGGCCGTATGTGGTGCGCGCCATGGGCGCGCGCGCGGCGCACCGGTATTTTCTGACGGCCGAGCGCTTTGACGCAGCCGAGGCGCTGCGCATCGGCTTGGTGCACGAGGTGGTGTCGGTCGACGCGCTGGATACCCGGGTGGACGCCATCGTGCACGCCCTGTGCAGCGCGGCTCCAGCGGCGGTGGCAGCCGCCAAGCGATTGGTGCGCGATGTGGCCGCAGCCCCGCTGGACGATGCCCTGGTGGCCCGCACCGTCGAAGCCATCGCCGACATCCGCGCCAGCGCGCAAGGGCGCGAAGGGGTCCAGTCCTTTCTGCACAAGCGCAAGCCCCAGTGGCTGGCGTGACGGAGTCGACCGCATGTTCCACAAAATTCTGATTGCCAACCGCGCAGAGATCGCCTGCCGCGTGGCCGCCACGGCGCGCCGACTGGGCATTCGCACCGTCGCCGTGTACTCCGAGGCCGATGCGCTGTCGCGCCATGTCGCCGCTTGTGACGAGGCGGTATGCGTCGGCGGTGCGGCACCCAAGGACAGCTATCTGCGTTGGGAGCGCATCATCGAGGCGGCGCGGGCCACCGGCGCGCAGGCCATTCACCCGGGCTACGGCTTCCTCAGCGAAAACGAAGGCTTTGCCCAAGCCTGCGCAGACGCGGGGCTGGTGTTCATCGGCCCGCCGCCGTCGGCCATCGCCGCCATGGGCCTGAAGGCGGAGTCCAAGCGCTTGATGGAAGCCGCCGGTGTGCCACTGGTGCCGGGTTACCATGGCGCGGATCAGGATGCGCGCCTGCTCAAGGCCGAGGCCGACCGCATCGGCTATCCGGTGTTGATCAAGGCCAGCGCAGGCGGCGGCGGCAAGGGCATGCGGCGCGTGGACGCACCCGAGGGCTTCGACGAGGCCCTGGCCTCGTGCCAGCGCGAGGCGCTCAACAGCTTTGGCGATGCGGCGGTGCTGATCGAAAAATATGTCCA
>NZ_JARJMT020000060.1 GCF_029335975.1 Tepidimonas sp. | reverse complement strand
GTTCGGCGTGGCCGACTTGGTCGTGCACAAGGACAAGAAAGTCTCCACCCAACTGACCAGCGGCGGTGTCTCCACCAGCCGTTGGGGTCTCAAGGGAACGGAAGATCTGGGGGGTGGTCTGAAGGCTGGCTTCCTGTTCGAGCAAAGGATTGCTCTCGACGACGGCGCTGCCGGCCCAGGCTTCGATCGCCAGACCTATTTGAGCCTGGCGGGCGGCTTTGGTGAGGTCAGGCTGGGCAAAATTTGGACGGCCTATGACGATGTCGCCGGAGCCACCGATGCGGCCTTCAACGCCAATGTCTTGGGCCCAGTCAACTTGATTTTCCAAAGCCAGTACGACTACAGCGCCAACCCGAACAACGGTTTCTATTACGCGTCGCCGTCGTTTGGGGGCTTTAGCGCTGCGTTCAGTACCAATCTGCGCGAAGGGTTTGCCAAACGCCGTGTGTCGGCTTTCAACATCCAGTACGAAGGCGGCCCGCTGTATGCCGCGCTGGGCTATCAGGACGACGAGCCGAAAATCGAGAAGTACACCCGCATCGGTGTGTCCTACGATTTGGGTGTGGCCAAGCTGCTGGGCAGCTACGGCCGCGCCAAGAATGCGGATATCGACGAATGGTCGATCGGCGCGGATGTGCCGGTGGCAACCAACCTGGTGGTTTCGGTTGGCTATGCGCAGAGCAAGCAAGACGGCGGCAAGGCAGAGCGTGGTTGGAGCGTGGCGGCGGCGTATGCCCTGTCCAAGCGGACCACGGCGTATGCCGGCTTCTTCGATGCCAACGCCGCAGCCGTCACAGGCCGCGCTGGTAACCTCGCGGATACGCCAGACAGTCGTTTTGGCATTGGCCTGAAGCACACGTTCTGACCAGCGGCCGCCAGGCCTGACTGGGTCAGATCATCGAGCCGCCAGAGTCTCTGGCGGCTTTTTTATGGGTGATGTTGGAATACCCCGTGCGCCGCTGTACCCGGTGGGCGGCGGCGTCAAACCCGCTGCCCACCGCTGCCGGTGGTCACTGCCATCCCCCGGCTGATCACCATGTCGGTGGGTAGTACCGCGTCGGCCGGCAGGGGGTCCAGTTGGCCCACCTGTTCATAAAGCGGGGCAAAGTCGATTTCGGCCAGCCGCAGCAGGTCGTCCAGGCGGTCGAGCACGAAGTAGGTTTGCTGGAAGTCATCGATGCGGTAGCGGGTGCGCATCACCCGCGCCAGATCAAAGCCCAGGCGGTGGGGCGAGGGGGATTCCAGGCAAAAGCGGCTTTCGGATGCCGAGGACACGATGCCAGCGCCATAGATGCGCAGCGCGCCGTTTTCTTGCACCAAGCCAAACTCCACCGTGTACCAGTACACCCGGGCCAGCATGTCCAGCGCTCCCAGCCGTTGCGCGCGCAGGCCGCCGTGTCCGTAGGCTTGGATGAAGTCCGCCATGACCGGGTGCATCAGCATCGGCACATGGCCAAACACGTCGTGGAAGACGTCGGGCTCCTGCAGATAGTCCAACTGGTCGGCGCGGCGAATGAATTGCCCGGCCGGAAAGCGCCGGTGGGCCAGGTGCCCGAAAAACACGTCGTCCGGCACCAACCCCGGCACGGCGACCACCTGCCAGCCGGTGTGGCGCATCAGCACCTCGGATAGTCGCTCGAAGTCCGGAATGCGGTCGGGCTCGATGGGCAGGCGGCGCAGGCCATCGACGAAGGCGTCGCACGCCCGGCCGGGCAGCAGCGCCGTTTGGCGCCGGTACAGGGTGGCCCAGGTGGCGTGTTCCTGTGGGGTGTAGGCAGCCCAGTTTTGCGGGATGGTCCAGTCCGGGCTGTCCGGGCGGCCGGCTTCGCCCGCAGCCAGGCCGTGCAGATGGGGTTCAGGGCTTGCGCTCATCGACCGCCCCCATAGCCGGGGCGGTCGCATCGACCCAGTGCGCAAACGCGATGTCGCGCTCGGTCAGCCCCCCGGCATCGTGCGTGAAAAACAGAATGTCCACCCGGTTGTAGACGTTGAACCACTCCGGATGGTGGTTGCGGCGCTCAGCCTCCAGGGCGGCGCGGGTCATGAAGCCGAAGGCCGCGTTGAAGTCCGCAAAACGCAGCGCGCGCCGGATGGCGTGCCGTTCGGCGTCGAACGTCCAGGCGGGCAACTGGGCCAGGGCGGCTTGCAGGGCGGGGCCTTCGAGCTTGGTCATGGGGCTTTCCTTCTGGGGGTCAGGCCGCGGTGGTCTCCACCTTCAGGGTGCCGCGGCGGATTTGGTCGCGCTCCAGGCTTTCGAACAGGGCTTTGAAGTTGCCCTCGCCAAAACCTTGGTCGTTTTTGCGCTGGATGAACTCGAAGAACACTGGCCCGAGCACCGGCCGGCTGAAGATTTGCAGCAACAGGCGCTTCTCACCGCCAGCGGTGGAGCCGTCGAGCAGGATCCCGCGCGCCTGCAGCTCGGCCACGGGTTCGCCATGGCCGGGCAGGCGCTCTTCGAGCATGTCGTAGTAGATATCGTTGGGCGCGCTCATCAGCGGCACGCCAGCCATCTGCAGGGCGTCTACGCTGGCCAGCAGGTCGTCTGTCAGCAACGCGATGTGCTGGATGCCCTCGCCGTTGAACTGCATCAGGAACTCCTCGATCTGGCCGTTGCCGCCAGAGCCCCCTTCCTCGTTGAGCGGGATGCGGATCAGGCCGTCTGGCGCGGTCATGGCGCGGCTCTTGAGGCCGGTGTATTCGCCTTGGATATCGAAGTAGCGGATTTCGCGGAAGTTGAACAGGCGCTCGTAAAACTGCGCCCAGTAGGCCATGCGTCCGCGGTAGACGTTGTGCGTGAGGTGGTCGATGACCTGAAAGCCATGTCCCGCAGGGTGGCGGCTGGCCGGGTCCTCGAAGCCGGGCAGAAACTCGAAGTCGATGTCGTAGATGCTTTTGCCGTCCTCGTAGCGGTCGATCAGATACAGCGGCGCGCCGCCGATACCCTTGATCGCGGGCAGGCGCAGCTCCATCGGGCCGGTGGGGATGTCGATGGGCTGTGCCCCCAGCTCCAGCGCACGGTAGTAGGCCCGGTGAGCGTCCTTCACGCGGAAGGCCAATCCACAGGCGCTGGGCCCGTGCTCCTGCGCAAAGTAGTCGGCCTGGCTGCGCGGCTCGCGGTTGAGGATGAAGTTGATCTGCCCTTGCCGCCACAGCTCCACATCTTTGGAGCGGTGGCGCGCGATGCGGGTAAAGCCCAGCGCCTGAAACAGCGGCTCCAGCACGTTGGGGGCGGGCGCGGCGAATTCGACGAACTCGAATCCGCACAACCCCATGGGGTTGTCGAAGAGGTCGGGCACGGTCACGACTCCTATAGCGGTATTGGAGACTGAAAGCATATGTCCACGTGACTGCAATGGGCTTGCATTTCGACCCCCGGTAAACCCGCATTGGCGCAAGGTCGTTGCGGGTTTCGGGGCATACTTGGATGAATATCCGACTCAGGAGAGCCCCATGCCGCCCAGCCCTTCCATCGACGCAGTGGATCGCCGCATCCTGGCCCGCTTGCAGGAGGACGGGCGCATCACCAA
>NZ_JARJMT020000031.1 GCF_029335975.1 Tepidimonas sp. | reverse complement strand
GCGCGCATACCGCTGGGCGCTGGTGCGGCTGGCTTCGATCTTCTAGAATACGTGCAGCGTTTTGCCGCCGCGCGGGCTGTGCTGATCGATGCCCATGTCCCTGGCTACGGTGGCGGCGGACAACCCTTCGACTGGACAGCCTTCCCGTGGTCACACCCTCGACTCAACGCCGCCGATCGGGTCGTTTTGTCTGGTGGACTCACACCCGAAAATGTGACCGATGGCGTCCGTTTGGTTCGCCCGTGGGCGGTTGACGTTTCGTCTGGCGTCGAAGCCGCCAAGGGCATCAAGGACCCAGCGCGCGTCGAGGCATTCATCGCCGCGGTGCGTCACGCCGATCTGACGCTGATCGACCCTCCCCAACCCTGACGGACCCGCCGCACGCGGGCCATCGTCTGTCCCAGGATTCGAGCCCCATGTCCGCCTACGCCTATCCCGACGCCCAAGGCCACTTTGGCCCCTACGGCGGCAGCTTCGTCAGCGAGACGCTGACGCACGCCATTGCCGAGCTGCGCAGCGCCTATGAGCGCTACCGGCAGGATCCCGACTTCCTGCGCGAATTCCGCTACGAACTGACCCACTTCGTCGGCCGTCCCTCGCCCATCTACTACGCGCAACGCCTGAGCCGGGAGCTGGGCGGTGCGCAAATCTTCCTCAAGCGCGAAGACCTCAACCACACCGGGGCCCACAAGATCAACAACGTCATCGGCCAAGCGATGCTGGCGCGGCGCATGGGCAAGCCGCGCATCATCGCCGAGACCGGCGCCGGCCAGCACGGCGTGGCCACCGCCACCATCTGCGCGCGCTACGGGCTGGAATGCGTGGTCTACATGGGCAGCGAGGATGTCAAGCGTCAAAGCCCCAATGTCTACCGCATGAAGCTGCTCGGCGCCACGGTGATGCCGGTGGAGTCTGGCAGCAAAACACTCAAGGACGCGCTCAACGAGGCGCTGCGCGACTGGGTGACGAACGTCGAAAACACCTTCTACATCATCGGCACCGTCGCCGGCCCACACCCGTATCCGATGATGGTGCGCGACTTTCAGAGCGTGATCGGCGAGGAATGCCTGCACCAGATGCCCGAGATGCTGGCCGACCTGGGCCTGCCTGGCAACGGCGCGCAGGCCCAGCCGGACGCCGTGATCGCCTGCGTGGGCGGGGGCAGCAATGCGATGGGCATTTTTTATCCCTATATCCCCCACGAGCGGGTGCGCCTGATCGGCGTGGAGGCGGCCGGCAGTGGCCTGGACAGCGGCCACCACGCCGCCTCGCTGCAGCGTGGCGTGCCCGGTGTGCTGCACGGCAACCGCACCTATGTGCTGCAAAACGCCGACGGCCAGATCACCGAGACGCACTCCATCAGTGCCGGACTGGACTACCCTGGCGTCGGCCCCGAACACGCATGGCTCAAGGACAGTGGCCGTGCCGAATATGTGGGTGTCACCGACACTGAGGCGTTGGAAGCCTTCCACCGGCTGTGCCGCACCGAAGGCATCATCCCCGCGCTGGAGTCCAGCCATGCCGTGGCCTACGCCATGAAGCTGGCGCCGACGATGCGCCCCGACCAATCGCTGCTGGTCAACCTGTCGGGGCGGGGCGACAAAGACATCGGCACCGTGGCCGATTTGTCGCAGGCGGACTTCTACTGCCGGCCGAGTTGCCGGGGCCAGGCCGTCAAGACCGCCGAGTCACCCATCACCCTGACGCCGGGAGCCGCCCGATGAGCCCGCACCGCCTTGCCACCACCTTCGATCGCCTGCGCGCCCAGGGCCGCCGGGCGTTGATCCCCTTTGTCACCGCGGGCTTTCCGCAACCCGACGCGACCCCTGGGCTGATGCACGCCCTGGTGGCCGCCGGTGCCGACGTGATCGAGCTGGGTGTGCCGTTTTCCGACCCGATGGCCGACGGCCCGGTGATCCAGCGCGCCAGTGAGCGCGCGCTGGCCGCGGGCATCGGCCTGGCCCAGGTGCTGCAGATGGTGCGTGACTTTCGCCGCCACGACGCGAGCACGCCAGTGGTGTTGATGGGCTACGCCAATCCCATCGAGGCCTGGGAACACCGGCACGGCGCCGGCAGCTTTGCGCGCGAGGTTGCCGCCGCCGGCGGGGACGGCGTGCTGGTCGTGGACTACCCTCCCGAGGAGTGCGAGGCCTTCGCCGCCACCCTGCGCGCGCACGGGCTGGACCTGATCTTTTTGCTCGCCCCCACCAGCACCGACGCGCGCATCGCGCAGGTCGGCCGCTTGGCCAGCGGCTATGTGTACTACGTCTCGCTCAAGGGCGTCACGGGGGCCGGCCACCTGGACACTGCGGCGGTGGAAGCGATGCTGCCGCGCATTCGCGCCCATGTGTCCATTCCGGTCGGGGTCGGCTTTGGCATCCGCGATGCGGCTAGCGCCCAGGCCGTGGGGCGCAGCGCCGATGCGGTGGTGATTGGCAGCCGCCTCATCCAATTGATCGAGAACGAACCGCCCGAACGCGCGCCCGAGGTCGCTGCCGCCTTCCTGCGCGAGATCCGCGCGGCGCTCGACGCCCTGCCGGCCCGTGCCGCCGCCGCTGCCGGATAATCGCCACACGTCGGCGCCGCAGAATCTGCCGATCTGCGGCACCGCCATTGCAAGGAGTTGTCATGTCCTGGCTGGAAAAACTGCTGCCGCCCAAGATCGCCTCGGCGGGTGCCCAGCGGCGCAGCATCCCCGAGGGTCTGTGGATCAAATGCCCGAGCTGCGAGTCCGTGCTCTACAAGGCCGATCTCGAGAAAAATCTCAATGTCTGCCCGCACTGCGGGCACCACCACCGCATCGGCGCGCGTGCGCGGCTGGACGCTTTCTTGGATCCCGAGGGCCGCTACGAGATCGGGCAGGAGGTGCTGCCGGTCGATGCGCTGAAGTTCAAGGACAGCCGCAAATACCCCGAGCGCCTGAAAGAAGCGCTGGAGGCCACTGGCGAGACCGATGCGCTGATCGTCATGGGCGGCGCGGTGCACACGCTGCCGGTGGTGGTGGCCTGTTTCGAGTTCGATTTCATGGGCGGCTCGATGGGCTCGGTGGTCGGCGAGCGCTTCGTGCGCGGCGTGGAAAACGCTATCGAGCAAAAGGTACCCTTTATCTGCTTTACCGCCACGGGCGGTGCGCGCATGCAGGAGGGGCTGCTGTCCCTGATGCAAATGGCCAAGACCAACGCCGCACTGACCCGGCTGGCCAAGCGGCGGCTGCCCTACATCAGTGTGCTGACCGACCCCACCATGGGCGGCGTGTCAGCGGGTTTTGCCTTCATGGGCGACGTGGTCATCGCCGAGCCCAAAGCGCTCATCGGCTTTGCTGGCCCGCGCGTGATCGAAAACACGGTGCGTGTCAAGCTGCCCGAGGGTTTCCAGCGCGCCGAGTTTTTGCTCGGCAAGGGCGCGGTGGACTTCATCTGCGACCGGCGCGAGCTGCGCGCCACTGTCGCCAACGTGCTGGCGATGCTGCAGCGCCAAAGCGCTGACGCAGTGGCCTGAGACCGAGCCAGATGTGGCTCCGTGGTCAGGGCAGCAACTCCAGCGCGTGTTGGTAGCGGGGTTCGGCCATCAGGGTGTCCCAGTCCGGTGCGGGGGCTGTGGGTAGCAGCGCGCGCCGGCGGGCGTCGGCGGTCTCGTCCGGCACCCAGCGGCCTTCGATGAGGGCGCGACTCAGGCCCTCGATCAGGTCGTCGATCGGCTCACCGTCGGCCACTGTGCTCTGGTTGCACAGCAGCACCAGGTCGCAGCCGGCCTCCAGCGCGGCCAGCGCCGCCTGAGTGGGGGTCACGGCACGGCCGTCCAGCACACGCGCACCGGCCATGCTGAGGTCGTCACTGAACACGGCGCCGGTAAAGCCCAGCCCCTCGCGCAGGATGTCGCGCAACCAGCGGCGCGAGAATCCCGCCGGCCGCGCGTCCACCTGCGGGTACACCACGTGCGCAGGCATCACCGCCGCCAGCGACGCGCTCAACCACCCGTAGGGCGCGGCGTCGTCGGCCAAAATGGCCTCCAGCGGCCGCTCATCCACCGGCAGGTCCACATGCGAGTCGGCCTCGGCCCAGCCATGACCGGGAAAATGCTTGCCGCAGTTGGCCATGCCAGCCAAGCGCAGTCCGTGCATCAGGGCCTGTGCCAGCGCCGTCACGACGCGGGTATCCCCATCGAAGGCACGGTCGCCAATCACCTCGCTGCGCCCGTAATCGAGGTCCAGCACCGGCGCAAAGCTCAAGTCCACGCCGCAGGCACGCAGCTCGGCGCCGAGCACAAAGCCCGCCGCCGTGGCCGCGTTGCAGGCGGCCAGCGCGGCCTCGCCGGGGCGTGTCTCGGGCGCCTCGCGCCACAGGCGACCGAAGTCGCGCATCGGGGGCACGGGGGTAAAACCGTCGGTGCGGAAACGCTGCACGCGCCCGCCCTCGTGGTCCACGGCGATGAGCAGATCGCGGCGCACCCGTTTGATCTGGGCGCACAGACGCTGCAGCTGCGTCCGGTCGCGCCAGTTGCGGGCAAACAAAATCACCCCGCCCACCAGCGGATGGCTCAGGCGGGCGCGGTCTGCATCGGTCAACCGGGTGCCGGCGATATCGATGACGAGGGGGGCATGTAGGGTCATGGGTCTTGCTCCACCACCACGAAGCTGGCGGCATAGTCGGATTCGTCGGTCACACTCAGATGGGCGCGCAATCGCCGCTCGGTGCACCACGCCAGCAGCGCCCCATGCAGCCAAAAGGCAGGCTGGCCGCTCGGCCGCTGGATCACCTCGCAATCACGCCAGGTCATGGGCGCACGCAGACCCAGGCCGATGGCCTTGCTGAACGCCTCCTTGGCCGAAAAGCGCGTCGCCACGAAGCGTACACCCCGCTCGGGCCAGCGCGCGCGCCGTTCGTGCCACAGGGCCAGTTCACCCTCGGCCAGCACACGCTGCGCAAAGCGCTCACCGTGCCGCTCCAAAGCGGCGGCGATGCGGCGCACATCGCACAGATCCGTGCCCACGCCGTAGATCATCGGGTTCAAGCCATGGCGGCTGAGATGCAGCGCCGGTAGTCCTGCACGGTGGCGGCGTAGCCCAGCTCCAGCGCATCGGCGATCAGGGCGTGGCCGATGGAGACCTCGACCACACCTGGCACGGCGCGCAGAAAATCGGTCAGGTTGTCGCGGTTGAGGTCGTGCCCCGCATTGACGCCCAGCCCGGCCGCCTGGGCGGCCACGGCCGCATCGCGGTAGCGCTGCAACTGGGCGGCACGCGCCGTCGGATCGGACCAGGCAGCGGCATAAGGCTCGGTGTAGAGCTCCACGCGGTCGGCCCCCACAGCCCGGGCGGCGGCCATTTGGGTCGGATCGGGGTCCATGAACAAGCTCACGCGCGCGCCCAGCGCCTGCGCCTGCTCGATCACGGGCCGCAGCCGCTGAGCATCTTCGGGGAAACGCCAGCCGTGGTCGCTGGTGAACTGCTCCACCGCATCTGGCACGAAAGTGAGCTGGTGCAGCGGCAAGCCCTGTTGCACCACCTCGCGCGCGACCTCCAGCAGGTTGTGAAAGGGGTTGCCCTCGATGTTGAACTCGCGCTGCGGCCAGTCGCGCAGCAGGCGCGCCAGATCGAACACATCGTGCCAACGAATGTGCCGCTCGTCCGGACGGGGATGCACGGTGATGCCATCGGCACCCGCCTGCAAACACAGCGTCGCGGCCCGCGTCACGCTGGGGATACCCAGGTGGCGGCTGTTGCGCAACAGCGCCACCTTGTTGACATTGACCGACAGCGCCGTGCGGGATGCACCTGGGACAAGGGGATGACTCATGAGGAAGACCCGTTCAGCGGTGGGATGGGGCGCGGTCCAATACGGCGCATCGCGCGCATGAGCTCGCGGGTCCGAAAGGACCGCACCCCGCTATGGTAGTGCAGTAGACTGGCCAGGCCGATCCGCAGCGCCGCCATGCCCAGGGTCGGCGCTAGCCCGCGCAGGGCCAGCCAAGGGTCGGGGGCGTCCAGCGCGGCCTGCACTGCCTGCCAGTGCGCGCCGGTCAGGGCGCCCACATCATCCGGCCCGCTCGGCTGAAGGCCGGCCTGCGGCAGCAGGCGGTAAGCCTGGGTCGCGTCCAGGGGCAGAAGACGCAGCCCCTCCAGCGCCAGGTCGGGCAGCCAACCCAATTGGCGCAGCAGCAGCAACTCGAAGGCACGCAGCGTCACCGACACATCGTCCCCTTGGGCCAGGGCTTGCACCGCCGCCGCATAAGGGTCGAACAGCGCCGGGTGGGGATCGTCGCGCGCCATCAGGCGCAGCACCAACTCGTTCAGATAATAGCCCGCCAGCAGCGCATCGCCCGCCGGCATCACATGGCCGCCGGCATACTGCGCGGCCTTGAGGCTGCGCACCTCGGCCTCGCCCGACCAGTCCACGCGCAATGGCACCAGGGGCAGCAGCACGGCACGAAATTGCGAGGTGGGCCGCTTGACCCCCTTGCCCACCAGCACCACGCGGCCGTGGTGGCGGGTAAACAGTTCCAGGATCAGGCTGGACTCGCTCCAATCGTGCTGGTGGAGCACATAAGCGGGCTCGTCATGCACCCGCATCCGCTGGCGT
>NZ_JARJMT020000194.1 GCF_029335975.1 Tepidimonas sp. | reverse complement strand
CGGGCGGGGTGCGTGCCGTGGGTGACACCCAGGCCCGGGTCCAGCGACTAGCCGATCGCGTTGAACACATGGCGGCTGTCCATCGTTGGCTCATGGCCGCTGCAGCGCATCCTGTCCGCGCGGTTGAAGACGTGTCGGGTGCGGGCATGCGGCGATTGCGCTTTCAGCTCGCCCAAGACAGCCTCACTTGGGTGGGTCTGATGCCCCCGCGCCCTGCCATGGGGGGCGAAACCGAATTCCGCCTTGCGCCGGAGGCGCACCCTGAAGATCCCCAGCGATTGCAACTCGTGCTGCGCTACCGTCCGCGTGGCGACACATCCACGGACGAGGCGACAGACTGGACACAAGCCGCGCGTGAGGTCTTGGTGGCCGATCTCGCTTACATTCGCATCGAGGTGCAGGGGAGGCGCCCAACCAACTGGCCGCCCGCGCAGCCGTGGCAAGACGACTGGCGGACCGATTGGCCCTCTGAAGCCGTCGAGTTCCCGCGTGCGATCCGCCTGTTGATTGAAGACGACCGAGGCCCATGGCCGCCCCTGCTGGTACCGATCATGCCCACCCTGCCGAGTGTCGAGCCGCTCGAGAGAGCCGTCATCGGTGGAGGCAGTGTCCGGAGGTAGCCGTGGGGCGTCACGCCTGTCTATCCGGTATCCCCGCAACGTCCGACCGTGCCGCTTACGCTGGCGGGATGGCCATCGTCGCCGTCCTCTGGATCATGGCGGCCCTCATCAGCGCCGCCGTTGCCCTGACCGCCTGGGTGCGTGATCGGGCGGCTCAGCGTTTCCAGGAAACCGCCACGGTGCACGCCACGGCGGTCGCGCAAGCCGCCTTGCTGCAATTGCTCGCGCACCCCAGCGCACAGGCCGACGGCCCCATACGTCGCTGGCGCGTCACCATCGGGAAAGACGAGGTGCTGATCCAGCGCACCTCTGCCCACGGTGCCGTCGATCTCAACCACGCGCCCGCCGACCTGATACAGGCTGTGTTGCGCCATGCAGGGGGGCTCGATGCTGGCGAGGCGCAGCGCTGGGCGCAGGCGATTGTCGACATCCGCCAGCGCGCAGCCGCCCAATCCCGGCCGGCGTTTC
The DNA here is from genome assembly GCF_029335975.1 of Tepidimonas sp. Taxonomy (GTDB): domain Bacteria; phylum Pseudomonadota; class Gammaproteobacteria; order Burkholderiales; family Burkholderiaceae_C; genus Tepidimonas. The sequence continues at coordinate 2,425 of NZ_JARJMT020000194.1, read as the reverse complement.
AGTCGGTGCAGGATCTCTTGCAGCGCCCGGGACTGCCGCTGCACCTCTGGCTCCAAGTAGAATATGCGCTGACCGTTGACAGCGGGGACGCGGCCGTCGATCCCTACGCGGCGTCGCCCGCCGTCCTGCTCTGCCTCGCCCAGGGCGATGCGGCGCGGGCCGCGCAATGGGCGCTGGCGCAGTCCAACGCCGCTCCCATGGACACCACCGCGATACCGGCCCAGTGGTTGCGGCAAGGCTCCTCAAACCGCTGGGTGTGGACCGCGCGCGTCGCCATGGGAGAGGGCCAGGAGCTGCAGCTCTCCTGGCTCGTGGAGCGCGCCGGTGCCCCGTGGCCGTGGCGGTTGCTCAAGCAAACCACGCGTGTGGCGCAGCCTCAGCCCGATGCGCCCACCCCAACCTGACACCATGCCCACACTGTCCGAAGCCTCCCCTCTGCTGCGCGCAATGCGGGCGCTGTGGCGCATGCTGGTTTCCCGCGTGGCCCATGGCCTGCGGCCCGCGGCCCTCGTCAGTATCCAAACCGAAGCGGCGCAGGATGCGTCAACCGTGCTCGTGGACCTGGACGGGCGTGTCCTCGATCCGCCGCCCCACCGCTGGCGGCGGTGGGGGGTGCGGCACTGGCCTGCTCGCTCGGTTCCCGAGGAGCTGGTGTTGCGCAAGTCCTGGCATCAGCCACCGATGGAGCCGGCCGCCCAGCGCGCGGCCATCGAGCTGCGGGGGCAGCTCCAGAGCCCCTTTCCCCCGCGGGACACCTTGTTTTTCTGGCGTGCCTTTTCCCAACCCGATGGGCACACCCTCGTGCACGCAGCGTGGCTGTCGCGGGAGCGAGTGGCCGCTGCCCTGCCGGACGAGCCGGGCAAAACCCCACTCTCCGTCTGGCTGGCACTGCCGCCCGGCGGGCCACAATGGGTGCCGGTGCCCGATGCGGCCTGGCAGCGCGTGCGGCGCTGGTGCCGCTGGCGCAGCGCCCTCAACGGCGTGCTCTGGGTGGGGGCGCTGGCGCTTATGCTCGCCGCGGCCCTCAGCCCCAGCTGGCACCTGCGCGCCCGTGTCCTCGACGCCACGGCGCAGTGGGCGGCCCTACAGCCGATGGCCGCGCCCGCGCTGGCCAGTCGGGAACAACTCACCCATGCGGTCGAGCACATCCGGGCCTTCGACGAGTTGGCCGCTCAGCGGCGCGATCCCGTTCTGGTGCTCGACTGGCTCACGGCCCAGCTCCCCGACGACACCCACGTCAGCGAATTCGAGCTGGACGGCTCCACCCTGCGCATACAAGGCCTCACCCCCAACGCCGCGGCGCTCATGCGCCGCCTGGGCGAGCAGCCCGGAGTGGCCAGTGTCAGCGCCACCCGCGCGGCCACCAAAGTCCTGGGACTGGGCAAAGAATCCTACGCGATCGAAATCCGATTCGGCGTCGATCCCTTGGCACCCGGCGCAACAGCCGCCAGTACCCCCCAGCCGACCAGCGCGACGCCATGAACCACGCCCAACGTGATACCCATGAGGCCCCCGCGCCGGCACCGCGTGCCGCGCGGTGGTGGTTCGCTCTGCGCCAAGCGTTGCCGTCACTGGCGCTGCTGCTCCTCGTGTTGGCGCCATTGGCCATCGGCGGTGCGTACGTCTACCAAAAACACCGCTATGCCCTCGGCGTCCTGGACGACCTGCAGCCCCGCTATGCCCGTCTGCTCGGCCTGCAACAAAGCGCGGACACGTTGGCACAGCGCGCGCAGCTCGCCCAGGTCGCGCTGCAACAGCGCCTCTACCCGGCGGACGCCGACCCGGGTGCCACCGCCAACGAAGCCCTCCAGCGTGCCCGCGCGCTGTTGGAGGAGGCTGGCCTCAGCATCGAAGTCAGCCAAACCGCTCCCGTGCAAGACGAAGGCCCGGCCCTGCAGCGCATCGGCCTGACCTTCACCGCCGAGGGCGACATGGCCGCCATCGTCGCCGGCATGCAAAAACTCCAGGCCGCCCAGCCCGTCATCGGCGTCCTCAAGACCACCATCCGTCCTGCTGGCCTGACACCGCCCAGCAGCAACCCCAAACTCAAAGTCCAGCTCCAGCTGGCGGTTTGGAAACCCCGATCATGATCCGCTGGCTGCCCCTGACCTCCGCGCGTATCGCTGGCGTCCTCCTGTTCGCGGCCGCGCTGGCCACTGCGCTCCAGTGGCTGCGACCCACGGGGTACGAGAGCGCGCCGCCCGACGCGTGGCTGACCTGGGCGCAAAGCGCCGACCCCTGGGCCATCCTGCGCGATCCCCGCTCGGCCATACGGCCGTATCAACCGCGTTGGTTACCCCCGTCGCCCATCCTCCCGGCCATCCCCGACGCCCCGGCGCCGTGGACCACGACCACCGTGGGTACCGCGGCGATGTTGGAGCGGCCCCTCGTCGTGCCCAATCGCCGCCCGCCGCCACCGCCGCCC
>NZ_JARJMT020000168.1 GCF_029335975.1 Tepidimonas sp. | reverse complement strand
TCGCCGATGCGTTGCTCAAACAGTTCGAAATTCACCCCAAGCGCGTGCGCCTGCCCTTCATCGACAACGTCGACAAGGCCCACCAGGCGGTGCGCCAGATCAACCACGCAGCGGCGGTGGACGGCAAGCGGCCGCTGGTTTTCACGACCGTAGTCAAAATGGATGTACTGCAGGTGCTTCAGCAGCACTGCCAAGGCATGCTGATCGACATGTTCGGCACCTTTATCGCGCCGCTGGAACACGAACTGGGCATGAAGTCCAATCACCGCGTCGGCCGCTTTTCCGATGTGGCCAAAAGCCGCGAGTACCGCGACCGCATCGAGGCGATCTACTTCACCCTGGAGCACGACGTCGGCCAGACGAACCGCAATCTGGAAAAATCCGATGTCATCCTGGTCGGGGTCAGCCGCAGCGGCAAGACACCGACCTCGCTATACCTGGCCATGCAGTTCGGGCTCAAGGCATCCAACTATCCCTTGATCCCGGAGGACTTCGAGCGTCGGCAGCTGCCCCCGGCCCTGCTGCCCCACAAGAAAAAGCTGTTCGGCCTGACCATCGATCCCCAGCGCCTGAGTGAAATCCGGCACGAACGCCGTCCCAACTCGCGCTACGCCAGCCTGGAAAACTGCCGCTACGAGGTGCGCGAGGCCGAATCACTGATGCGCCGCGCGGGCATCCGCTTCCTGTCGACCACGCACAAGTCGATCGAGGAGATTGCCACCATCATCCGGCAGGATTTGGAGGAGCCGACCACGCGCTGAATCCGTCGGCGGCGACGCAACCAATCGCCCGTTGCCGGACCCACGGCTGGGGCTCTCGCCTCAGGCGCGCCGGGCACCCGACTTGCCCTGACCGATGCCGTGTGCATGGCGGCCCAGGGCAAAAGACAAAAAAATCTTCATCCACAACGTCGTTCCGGCGATCGCCACCCAAGTTTGGTACTCCAGCCAGCCCATCAGAACCGCCGCGATGACGCCCACCAGCACGCCGCCGCCCACCAAATTGATCGCCATCTCGTAAGGGGCCCACCGCTCGGCGTCGGCCGGGGGCTCACCCTTCTTCAGGGCGACCTCGGAAAAATCGCGGTGCACCAAGATGCGCCATGCCCGTCGCAACCAGAAAAATGCCACGGGAAAGAGCGCCAGAAAAAACAAAATCTTGATTGGATAGATGCTGACCATGGCGTCCTCATCAAAAAAGCCCCTCCGGCGGGGCCGGTGGGGCTGTATTGTCACCCGTCCGCAGGCAAGCCGCCCAGCGGGTCGGGCGCATCGGGCAAGATGCCCCGATGCAAACCGCACTCAGTGCGCCACGGCCGAGCCGGCGCCCTTGGGCACACGGACCGATTCGACCAGCTCTTGGATATCTGCGGGCACGGGCTTGGACACCGCGCTGACCGCAAACGCCACCACGAAGTTGACGATGGCGCCCACAGTGCCGAACGCCTCTGGCGTCACGCCGAAGAAGCTGTTGGCGCCGCCAATCAGGTCTAGGTACTCGGTGCCCTTGACGAAGAAGATGCCCTTGTGCGCGAACACATAGAACAACGTCACGAACAGGCCGGCGAGCATGCCCGCCACGGCGCCGGAGCCGGTCACCTTCTTGCTGAAGATGCCCATCATCAGTGCCGGGAAGATCGTCGAAGCAGCGATACCGAAAGCCAGCGCCACCGTCCCTGCGGCGAAGCCCGGCGGGTTCAACCCCAAATAGCCGGCGACGACAATGGCACCGGCCATGGCGATCTTGCCGGCCAGCAGCTCGTTCTTTTCGCTGATGTTGGGGTTGATGGCGCCCTTGATCAGGTCGTGCGAGATGGCCGACGAAATCGCCAGCAGCAGGCCCGCTGCGGTAGACAGGGCCGCAGCCAGACCACCGGCTGCAACCAGCGCAATCACCCAGTTGGGCAGCAGCGCGATTTCGGGGTTGGCCAACACGATGATGTCGGCGTTGACGGTGAGCTCATTGCCCTTGAGGCCAGCGGCCTCGGCCTTGGCCTTGACATCGGGATTCGCGCTCTTGTCGTTGTAGAACTGGATGCGGCCGTCGCCGTTCTTGTCCTCGAACTTCAGCAGGCCCGTCTTCTCCCAGCGCTTGAACCAATCCGGACGCTGCTCATAGGGCAGCGCGGCTTCTGCGGCGAACAAATCCGCATTGGCCTTGACGCGCTCCGCGTTCACCCGGATGCCCCCTGCGGGGTCGGGTTCCACACCAACGGCCGTGTTGACGGTACCGATGAGATTGAGGCGGGCCATGCCACCGACGGCCGGGGCTGTGGTGTAGAGCAAGGCGATGAAGACCAGTGCCCAGCCCGCAGACGAGCGGGCGTCGGAGACCTTGGGCACCGTGAAGAAGCGCACGATCACGTGCGGCAGGCCGGCCGTGCCGATCATCAGCGACACCGTGTAGAAGAACATGTTGAGCTTGTTGCCCGCCACGGCAGTGGTGTACTCGGCGAAGCCGAGGTCGCGCACCACTTGGTCCAGTTTGGCCAGCAATGCGACATCCGTGCCCTTGAGGTCGGAGCCCAGACCCAGTTGTGGAATGACGTTACCCGTCAGCGCCAGCGAGATGAAGAACGCCGGCACCAAGTAGGCCAGGATGAGCACGACGTACTGCGCCACCTGCGTATAGGTGATGCCCTTCATGCCGCCGAACACCGCATAGGCGAACACGATGGCCATGCCGATGTAGATGCCCATGTCGCTGGAGACGCCCAGGAAGCGCGAGAACGTCACGCCCACCCCCGTCATCTGGCCGATGATGTAGGTGATCGAGGCCACCAGCAGACAGATCACGCCGACGTTGCGCGCGGTCTTCGAGTAGTAGCGGTCACCGATGAATTCGGGCACGGTGAACTTGCCGAACTTGCGCAGATACGGCGCCAGCAGGCACGCCAGCAGCACATAGCCGCCAGTCCAGCCCATCAGGAACACGGCGCCGCCGTAGCCCATGTTGGAGATCAAGCCAGCCATCGAGATGAACGAGGCCGCACTCATCCAGTCGGCCGCGGTGGCCATGCCGTTGGTGACAGGATGCACACCGCCGCCGGCCACGTAGAAATCGGAGGTGCTGCCAGCCCGCGACCACACCGCGATGCCGATGTATGTGGCAAAGGTGAGGCCAACGACCAGGTAAGTCCAGAGTTGCAGACTCATTTTGTGTTCCTTCGAAATCAGTCTTCGGCCATGCCAAACTTGCGGTCGATGTCTCCCATCTTTTTCGCGTACCAGAAGATGAGCGCGATGAAGACATAGATGGAGCCCTGTTGCGAGAACCAGAAGCCCAGCGGATAACCGCCCAGTTTGATGGCGTTGAGGCTCTCGGCAAACAAGATGCCGGCACCATAAGACACCAGGAACCAGATGACCAAAACCTTGGTCAGCAGCCCCAGCGTCGCGGACCAGTAGGCCCGGGCGTTGCTGTCAAGAGACATGATGGATCTCCTCGGATACACATGTGTAGGAATCGGCGGTGGATACCGCCGGCCTGAACATCGCTCGGGTTTGCGCAATGTTGCTGGGCGCAATATCTGGAGCAATGCTTACAGCGACCTGATGAAACCCGGGAAAAACGTCCAAAACTAGGGTAAGTCCTAGGCCTCGCGGGTATCTGCCAGTTCGATGCAGACCCACTGTCCCGGGGCCGGGGCTTCGCGCGGCCAATCTTCGGCCGTCCGAGGCATGGCGGCGGTGTCCCCCCATTGCAGGGTGTATCTGACGGCGCGGATGACCCCCGCGTGGGTGATCCAGACCTGGTCGTCCACATCGTCCACCATCGCGGTGCGCAGGGCGTGCCGCACGCGGCGCAACAACATCCGCACCGACTCGCCCCCACCGGGGCGGTAGTCGGCAAAGTCTGCCGCCCAGGCGTCGAGTTCGCCGCGTGGCACGCCGTCCCACGGGAGGCGCTCCCACGCGCCGAAATCCAGTTCGCCCAGGTTGGGGTCCACGACGGGGGCTGTGAGATCGGGGCGCCGCTCGCGCAGCGCCTGGGCGAGCTGGCGTGCCCGGCTCAGCGGCGAGACCCGCCAGCCCAAGCGCGCTGGCAGCACCGCGTCGAGCCGCCGGGCCGCGTCGGCCGTGGCCAGCGGATCGGCGGGAATGTCACTCACCCCGTAGCAGATGCCAGGCGGTACGGCGGTGGCGGCATGGCGCACGAGCCACAAACGCACGGCCTCAGCCCCAAGCGCGGGCCTGCAGGCCCAGCCCCATTGCCAGCCCCAGATAAAAAGCCAATTCCGTCATCTGCTGGGTGGCGCCCAGCGTGTCCCCGGTAAAGCCTTGCAGGCGCCGCTGCAACCAGCGACGCATGAGGAACAGCACACCCCCCGCTGCCGCAAGCGCCGCTCCCCATGGCGCGGACGGCAGCAGCCCGATCACCAGCGCCATCGCAGCCGCCCACCAGCCCAACCCCACGATTACGGCGGCCACGCCGATCGCATCCGCCAGCGGCTTGGATTTGGACCGGGGGGTATCGCCCACATGCGGCAGGGTGCGGATGATCCACAGCGGGGCCAGCCGCGAGGTGACATGGGCAGCGAACAGTCCAGCGGCCGCCAGGCCGGTGCCGTGCTGGGCCAGCAGCGCCAGCAACCCCACTTTGGTCAGCAGGACCAGCACCAGCGTCACCGCCGCGTAGCTGCCAATGCGCGAGTCTTTCATGATATCCAGCGCCCGCTCGCGCTCGACCACGCCGCCCAAGGCGTCGGCGGTGTCAGCCAATCCATCCTCGTGGAAGGCCCCCGTCAGCGCGACGCTGACGGCCGTGGCCAGGGCCGCCGCCACCCAGGCCGACGCAGCCTGGGCCGGCAGCACCCACAGGGCCGCCGAGCACACCGCGGCGCAAGCCCCCCCGACCAGCCACCCCACCCCCGGAAAATGTGCCGCGCTGGCGCGCAGCATCGCCGGAGAATAGCCCACCCACGCCGCCAGTCGCCCGGTCACCGGGATGCGCGTGAAAAACTGCAGCGCCAGCAAAAAATGCCGCACAGCGCCAGTCAGGACGGCAATGGGTCGCGGGTGGAACGGCGGTTCGGCCATGCGGCTTCTCCGGGCCGATCAGGCAGCAGCCGGTGCGGGATCTGGTGCGGCGCGCGCCACCCCAGCGTCCCCGAAACTGGCCATCTCGCGCAGGATGGCGCAGGCCGACACCAGCAGCGGCCAGGCCAGCGCCGCGCCGGACCCCTCGCCCAATCGCAGGCCGAGGTCCAGCAGCGGCTCGGCCTTCAGATGCGCCAGCAGCAGCGCGTGGCCGCGCTCGCCAGAACGGTGCGCGAACACGCAGCGCTGCAGCACGTGCGGGCGCAGCCGCGCCGCCACCAGCACCGCCGCCGTGGTGATGAAGCCGTCCACCACGATCACACGCCGCTCAGCGGCGGCCTGTAGCACGGCACCAGTCATCGCCGCGATCTCCAAGCCGCCCAAGGCCGCCAGCGCTTGCAGCGGCTCGCTGGCCTGCGCATGGCGCGCAAGCACCCGGCGCAGCACATCGATCTTGCGCTGCACACCGGTGGCGTCCAGCCCGGTGCCGGCACCGGTGCAGTCGGCGATGTCCAGGCCAGTCAGCCGGCTCATGAGCAGCGCCGCGGCGGAGGTGTTGCCGATGCCCATCTCACCGAGCAGCAGCACATTGCCGGGCAAGCGCTGCACCAGCCCGATGCCATGCTGCAGCGCCTGCACGCATTGCCCCTCGGTCATCGCCGGCTGCTGCAGCGCATCGGCCGTGCCCCAGGCTACCTTGGCGTCCACCAAGCCGGGGCGCGGGCCAAACGCGTGGCGCACACCGCAGTCCACCACCGTCAGCGCCAGCGCGTGTTGGCGTGCCAGCACGCTGACTGCCGCGCCGCCGGCGAGGAAGTTTTCCACCATTTGCCAGGTGACATCGCTGGGGTAGGCGGATACGCCGTGCGCGGCCAGCCCGTGGTCGCCCGCAAAGACGGCGAGCTGTGGCTCGCGCAGCGCGGGCGCCTCGGTGCCCAAGATCAGGCCCAGCCGTTGCGCCAGCGCTTCTAGACGGCCGAGCGATCCCAGCGGCTTGGTTTTTTCATCCAACAGCGCCTGCAGGCGCCCGGCCAGGGCCGGGTCGTGCAAATCGGGCACACTGGGCAGGTCGTCGGGGTTCAGCGTCGTCATCACAGGCTCCTCAAAGGGCATCGTCGAAGGAAATCGTCCAATGAAATCACGGGGCTGCGAGCGCCGCCAGCGCCCCGGGGGCAAAGTGCGCCTCGACCAGGTCAGCCAGGCCGTCGAACACCTCTGCCAGCGGACGGGCGCGCGTGCCCAGGAGTGCGCGCAGCGCGGCGGCGTCCTCGAACAGGCCGTGCAGATAGAGGCCAAGCACATTGCCAGCCGCGTTACACCAGGCCACATCTGGCAGCGCCGTATGCGCGGTCTCTCCGCGCGCCACAAGCGCGGGGTGCGGGACGGTGTGGCCGTGATGGATCTCGTAGCCGCGCACGCACACGCCGCTGAGCGTCGCCCAGGGGCCAGGCGGCAGCGCGGCGAACGTCGCCGTGGTGCGGCGCACGGTTTTGTCGCGCGCGAAAACCGTGACCAGCGGCAGCAGACCCAGCCCCGGGGCATTGCCGTCCACCCCGTGCGGGTCGATGAGCGCCTCGCCCAACATTTGCAGCCCGCCACAGATGCCCAGCACCGCCCCGCCGCGCGCAGCGTGCGCGGCGATCGCGGCATCCAGCCCCTGCGCACGCAGCCACACCAGATCTGCTGCCGTGGCCTTGGAGCCGGGCAGGATGATCCAGTCGGCGCCCGCACAATCGGCCGGCGTGCGGGCCCACACCAGCCGCACACCGGCAGTGTTCTTCAGCGGCTGGAATTCGTCCAGGTTGCTGATGCGTGGGTAGGCCACCACCGCCACCGTGGTGCGCACCGGCCCGCCGCCCGGCGCGGCGCGGTCGTCGAAAAGGCCATCTTCCTCCGGCAGGCCATGGCCCCAGCGCAGTGGCAGCGTGGCCAGCGTTGGCACGCCGGTGAGCGCCTGCAGCCGCTGCGGGGCTGGGGCCAGCAGCGCTGCGTCGCCGCGAAATTTGTTCAGCACAAAGCCGCGCAGAGCGCCACGCACATCCAGCGGCAGCAGCGCCCAGGTGCCGTAGAGGTGCGCGAACGCCCCGCCGCGGTCGATGTCGGTCACCAGCAGCGCGCGCGCTTGTGTGTGGCGCACGGGCGCAAGGTTGACGATATCGGTGTCCTGCAGATTGATCTCCGCCGGAGAGCCCGCGCCCTCCATCACGATGAGGTCGTGCTGCGCGCGCAGCTCGTCCAGCGCCTGCCGCACCACCGGCCAGACGCGTGGGCTGCGTTCGCGCCACGGCAGCGCGGCCAGCTCGGCATCGACACGGCCCAGCCGAACCACCTGGCTGCGCGTGTCGGCCTCGGGTTTGAGCAGCAATGGGTTCATCCGCACATCGGGCTCGACGCCGGCGGCCAACGCCTGAAAATACTGCGCCGCGCCGATTTCGCCTTCGGCTCCGTCGGGAGTGGCCACCACGCGCGCGTTGTTGCTCATGTTTTGCGCCTTGAACGGCGCCACCCGCAAGCCCTGGCGCGCGTACCAGCGACACAGCGCAGTGGCAAGCCAGCTCTTGCCAGCGCCACTGCTGGTGCCCCAGACCATCAAGCATCGCGCACTCATCGCGACGCTCTCCACCAGGCGATCCTGGGGGCGGTCACCACCGCATGCACATCCAGCGCTTGGGCCAGGGCTTGCAGGGCCTGCGGCGGCTGTGCCGACAAGCGCCACCAGCCCGGCAAGCCAAACGATGTCGCATCGCGCAACTTGATGCTGTGCCCGCGCAATGCGGCCGCGTCCAGCGGCCGCGGCGGACGCGCGCAAACGAAGGGTGTGACGCTGGGGGCGACTGCCCAGCCGCGCGCCTCGAGCGTTTGTACGAGCGCCGCCTTCCACTGCGCAAGCGTGGCTCGGCTCGCCTGCAGCCAGCGCTGCGTGGCGGGCTCCACCCACCCGGCCAGCAACGCCACGCCGTCGGCCCCGATCGGCCACGATGGCGCCAGCGCCTGCAGCTCGGCGAGCAGGCTGGGCTCGGCATCCTCTGGCGCGATCACATACGCCCCACGCACGCCGGTCAGGCCCAGCGCCTTGTTGGGGCTATGCAGCTGCCAGCAGCGCGCGCGCTGCGCATCGTCGAGCACAGCGCCGCCTTCCAGACGCAACGGCGCGTAGGCCAGATCGAGCGTCACCTGCGCCCCCGCTGACAGCAGCGCGGTCGCCGCTGCGCCGTCCTCTGGCTGGCCCTGCGGGCTGCCCGGGTCGCACAACCAGCCTGCGCGCGCCTGCCCCGGCGCGGCGGCGCGCGCCAGGCCCCAGACATGGGCCGCGTGCGCATAGTCGCCGTAACCCGGCTGCGGCCACCAAAGGGGGCCGAGCCCGCGCCGCGCGCACCAGGCGGCAAAGCGCAGGATCCACTCGCTGCCGCTGGCGGCCAGCAGCACGCGCGACGGCGTCACCCCATGCCAATCGGCCAATTGCTGGCGCAAGACGGTATAGGCCGGGTCGGGATAATGGCCTCGTGCTGCGGCTTGTACCTGCATCCAGGCGTGTGGGCATGGGCCACACGCATTCGCGTTGGTGGAAAAATCCCATCGTGGCACGCCGTCGGCGTCAGGGCCTCCATGGGCACGCCATGGCATCCGCGAAAGAATCATGATGGCCTCCCGAGCACTGCCGCGAGCGTCAGCCCGGCCACGAGCAAGGCGCCCCAGCCCGCCACCACGCCACCACCCCACGCCAAGGCACGCGCGGTATCGGCGGGCACCGGCAGCCGCCCGGATGCATTGATGACATACACCCCCGGCTTTTCCAGCCGCACCCCCAGCCGCAGCGCCAGCGCCGCCATGGGCCAGCCGCCGTTGGGCGATGGCGTGCGCTGTGCTTGCGCACGTAGCACATTCCCGGGTACCGCGCGCCCGGAGACCAAGAGCAGCAGCACGGCGGTCAGCCGTGCTGGCAGCCACGACAGGACGTCATCGGCGCGCGCGGCCCAGCGTCCAGCCCATGTCCAATCGCGCCCGCCGCGCACGCCCCGGTAGCCCCACATCGCATCGGCCGTGTTGGCCCAGCGGTACAGCGCCGCCCCCGGCAGACCCGCCAGCGCAAACCAGAACAGCGGCGCCACCACCGAGTCGTTGAGATTTTCCGCCAAGGTCGACAAGGCCGCCTGGCGCACGCCGGCATCGTCCAGCGCCTGTACATCGCGGCTGACCAGCCGCGCCACCTGCGCGCGCCCGGCCTCCAGCCCCCGCACCAACGACGCCTCGACCGCAGCCACCTCGTCGCGCAGCATCCGCCAGGCCAGCAGTGGCTTGAGCAGCACACCCAGCGCCAGCCCCTGCACCCACCACGGCGTGCCGCTCAGCAGCGGCGCCTGCACGCCAACGGCCAGCGCCACCACCGCCGCCGCCCCCAGCGTCCACGCCAGCGCCCCGACGGTGAAGTCTCGCCCTGGCCGCATCACCCCGCCAGCCATTGGCGCTACCCTCCGGCCCAAGGCCGCGAGCACCCGCCCCATGCCGACGACGGGGTGCAGGCGTGGGGGCGGCTCGCCAAAGCGCGCGTCCCACACCAAGGCAACCGCTGTGGCCAGTGCCAGCGCACCGGCGGTTGGCCAAGGAAACGCCGCGGGCTCCATCGCCGATGGTTGCCTATCTCAAACCTGCGCGGTGCGCGTGCGCATCCCAAGCCGCGCCAGCAACGCCTGGTCGGCCTCGACGTCTGGGTTGCCCGTCACGAGCAGCTTATCGCCGTAGAAGATCGAGTTGGCCCCGGCCAGAAAGCACAACACCTGGGTCGATTCGTCCATGTCGCGCCGGCCCGCCGACAACCGTATCTTGGCACGGGGCATGGTGATGCGGGCTGCAGCGATGGTGCGCACAAACTCCAGCGGGTCCAGATCGGGCTGGTCGGCCAGCGGCGTGCCGGCCACCTTGACCAGGTGGTTGATCGGCACCGACTCCGGGTAGGGATCCAGATTGGCCAGCTGCGCGATCAACCCGGCGCGCTGCTGCCGCGACTCCCCCATGCCGACGATGCCGCCGCAGCAGACGCGGATGCCGGCCGCGCGCACGTGCTCGAGCGTGCGCAGCCGGTCCGCGTAGTCCCGCGTGTGAATGATGGCGCCGTAGAACTCCGGCGCGGTGTCGAGGTTGTGGTTGTAGTAGTCCAGACCCGCCGCTCGCAGCCTCTGCGCCTGCTCGGCGCTGAGCATGCCCAGCGTGCAGCAGGCCTCCAGGCCTTCTTCCTTGACGACGCGTACCAGCTCGGCAACCTTGTCGAGATCGCGGTCGGTGGGCGCCCGCCAGGCTGCCCCCAAGCAGAAACGCTGCGAGCCGGCCTGGCGGGCCGCGCGCACAGCGGCCCGCAGGTCCTCGGGCGCCATCAGCTTGGTGGCCTGCACACCCGTGTCGTGGTGCACTGACTGTGGGCAGTACGCGCAGTCTTCTGGGCAACCTCCGGTCTTGACCGACAGCAGCGTGGCCAGTTCGATTTCCGCCGGATCGTGGTGCTGACGGTGCACCTGCTGCGCGCGAAAGATCAGCTCGGGCAGCGGCAGCTCCAGCAGTGCCTGCACGTCGGCCACCGTCCAGCGCTCCGACGCTGGCGATGGGGCAACGCGTGCAGGTCTGGAGGCGGATTCGCAAGCCTCAATCGACGCAGCCGGTTGTGCCTCAGTCATGCCTTTGAACTCCTTCATGCAAACGCCACCGACCCGCATCCGTTCGATGCGGCGGCGACCTTGATCCACCGCTGCGTCCCACGCTCATGCGGCGGGCGCATCGTCACGCAGCGGCAACGTGCTGGGCTGCTCCCAGCGATTTTCAAACACCACATCGCGCAGCGACAGGCGCTTCGCCCAGCGCTCGCGCTGCAACATCGGCTCATCATAGAACAAGTACACCGGGCCTAAGCACAGCAGCGCCAGCGGACGCGACCCTGGCGGACAGCCCAGCAGATCGGCAACCTGCTGCGGGTCGAAGATCGACACCCACCCCACGCCGAGCCCCTCGGCGCGCGCGGCGAGCCACAGATTTTGGATGGCACAGGCAGCGGAGGCTACATCCATCTCAGGCAAGGTGCGCCGGCCAAAGACATGCCGTTCACGCTCGGGCATCAGCACCACGGCCCACAGCTCTGCGGACTCCAGAATGCCTTCCACCTTCAGACGCGCAAACGCCTCACCGCGCTCACCGAGCGCCTGGGCCGTGCGTACCCGCTCCTGCTGCACCAGCTGATGCAAGCGTTGACGTTGCACAGGGTGCGTGATGCGGATCCAACGCCACGGCTGCATGAAGCCGACGCTGGGTGCCCAGTGCGCAGCGCGCAGCAGCCGCACCAGCACTTCGGGCTGCACGTGACCACCGGCAAAGTGACGCATGTCGCGCCGCAGTTCGATGGCGCGATAGACCGCAGCGCGCGAGGCGGGGTCGAACGCGTGCGCAGCGGTCTCGGGTTGCGAACGGGATGAGAGAAGAGACATGGCGAGCTTCAGTTCCAATCGTTCAACGCCACATGATGGGCCTGCCAATGGTGCGCCCACTGGCGAGCTTGGCCGAGCGCGGGTTGGTCGTCGTCGGCGTCCACCACCACACAAACCTCAAAAGCGGGGCGCGGCGGCTCCTGTCGCACCTGCCCGTCGGTGAGCAGCCACAGGACCCGCCGCGCGCGCCCGCCGAAGCGCCGAGCCCACGCCTGCGCCAGCGTCTCGGCGCGCTGCAGGGCTACCGTCAGCGGCGTGCCGCCGCCGCCCCTCACCGCGCGCACGGTCACCCCCAAGGCGCGCCGCGCCGGCGCGGGCGGCTGCAGCACCTGCGCGCCGTAACCGCTGGCCAGCAGTAGCGCGACATGCTGGTCGCGGCGCGCGGCGCGCTGAACCAGCAGCAGCGCCACGGTCTTGGCGCGCGCCAGACGCCCGCGGCGCAGCATCGAGCCGGATGCGTCCAACACGATCACGTGCAGGCACGCCGGCTCGGGCGGGACCGCGCGCCAGACCAGGTCGGCGGGCCTGAGCGGACGGGGCCCTTTGCGCGCGAGGGTGGCAGGCCAGTCCAACATCACCGGCGTGGCGCCGTCGCGCCGGGCGGACGCGGCGGCATGGTCAGGCGATCGCAGCCCCATCCCGGCAGGCGGCTTACGCGCGCCGGCGGGGCCTAAGGCTTTGGGACAGGCCAGCCTCCGGGCATCTGGGCCAGCGGCGGCGCCATGCCGACCGGTTGCGGCGGCAACGCACCCCAGTCAGCCTCGCCCGCCGCTGCGTGGCGCGGGGGACTCTCTCCCTGCAGCTTGCCGTCTTGCGGCGCAGACCCATCGTACGGCGCGGCAGACGTGCGCTGCGGCGCCGCTGACTGCCAAGGGGGTGTGATGGCGCTGGCTGCTCCCTCGGCAGCGGCTGCCGCCGTGCCACTGCGCCGGTGCGCCAACACCCACGGGGCCACCGCCCGCAAGTCGGCCAGGTCAATGGCGGTCTTGCCGTGCCAGGCCGCGTGGGCGCGTGCCGCTTTCAGCAGCGTTAAGTCACCGCGCAAACCGTCAGCGCCGCTTTGGAGCGCCAGCGCACAGGCTTGCACAATGAGTTCGCCCGACCAGGTCAGCGTGCCCAGCGCCTGCCGCGCGCGCTGCAAGCGCTGCTGCAAGGTCTGCTGCTGCAAATGGTGGCAGGCGACGAAGGCCGCCGGGTCGGCTTCGAACGCCAGCCGCGCTCGCACGATAGCGGCGCGCACCGCCGCAGCGTCCGGATTGCTCAGCTCGACGCACAGGCCAAAGCGATCCAGAAGCTGCGGGCGCAACTCCCCCTCCTCCGGGTTCATCGTGCCGATCAGCGCAAAGCGCGCGGCGTGGCGCTGCGAAATGCCGTCGCGTTCCACGGTGTGCACGCCGCTGGCGGCGGCATCCAACAGCACATCGGCCAGCGCATCGGGCAACAGGTTGACCTCGTCCACGTAAAGCACCCCGCCGTGTGCGCGCGCCAGCAGCCCGGGCCGCCATGTAATGCGTCCATGGCGCAGCGCATCTTGAAGTTCCAGCGTGCCGACGATCTGCTCCAGCGTAGCCCCCAGTGGTAACTGCACAAACGGGGCGCCCGGTAGCAAGTCGGCCAGCGCGCGCGCCGCGGTCGACTTGGCCGTGCCGCGTGGGCCGCGGATAAGTACCCCACCGAGCGTAGGGTCGATGGCCACCAACAACAGCGCCAGCTGCAAATCCGGTACCCCCACCAGCGCTGCAAAGGGATAGCGCGGTGTCTCTGGCGTCGTATCAGGTGGCGCAGCCGTCGTTGAGCACGCGTCCGTGGTGGTCAGATTGACGGATGTTCCCATGACTCTTCCAGCTCCAGCTGTAATTGCCGCAGGCGCTGCTGCAGCGCCACCGGAGGCGTCCAAAGCCCCTGTTCGATGGCTTGCCATAAGCGCTGCGCCATACGGCGCAAGGCCGGCAGGTTGTGCTGCCGTAAAAAGCTCTGGTTGGACTCGTTGAACAGCAGCGTCTCCGCAACCAGATCAAGCTGGTGCGCCGACACCCCCTGACCAAGCGCCGCCCAACCCAGCAAATGTTCCAGCGTGGCGGCCATCTCGGCTGCGCCCGCGTAGCCGTGCGCCTGCATGGCTTGCAGCCAGCGCGGGTGCGTCACGCGCGCGCGCACGATGCGCGCCAGCTCTTCCCGCAACGGGCGCACCCGCACCGCGGTCGTACTGCTGTCGGCGTGATAGACCGCGGGCGCTTGCCCGCGCAGGACTTGCGCGGCGGCAGCCATGCCGCCAAGGTATTCGACAAAGCCATCGATGTCCAGCGCATCGTGCTCACGGTGGTCCTGGATGTGCGCGGCCAGATCCAGGCGCGCCAACCGCCGCTCCCACGCCGCCGGCGCCGCCACCCCATGGGCTCCCCGGCCGTAGGCGTAAGCACCGCTGCCCAGGTAGGCGCGAACCAGCGCGTTCCGGTCAAACGCCGCGTCTGTTTGCGCCACCTCGCCGATGCCGGCGCCATACGAGCCCGGGCGCGGACCAAACAAGCGCCAGCTGGCCTGGCGCTGCGCTTGCGCGGGGTCCAGGCCTTGCGCGAGCAGCGCTTGTGCCTCCCGCTGCACGTGCACGCGCACGGGGTTGAGTTCGTCTGGCTCGTCCGCTGGATCGATGGCGGCCACCGCCTGCACGGCGGTGTCGAGCAAATCGATCAGGTGCGCAAACGCGTCGCGGAACAAGCCCGAGACCCGCAGCGTCACGTCCACCCGCGGATAGGGCCGCAGCGACGCCGGCAGAACCTCCACCTCGATCACGCGGCCACTGCCTTCATCCCAGCGTGGCCGCACACCCAACAGGGCCAGCGCCGTGGCCACGTCCTCGCCGCCTGTGCGCAAGGTGGTGGTGCCCCACAGCGACAAGCCGATGGCGCTGGGAAACACTCCGTGATCTTGGGCGTAGCGCTCAATGAGTCGCGCCGCGATGCGCTGACCGCTGTCCCACGCCGCTGGGGTTGGTAGGCTGCGCGGGTCGCTAGCATAAAAATTGCGCCCTGTGGGAAGCGCATCGATGCGTCCGCGTGACGGCGCCCCGCTGGGGCCTGGCGGCACAAACCGGCCATGCAGTCCGCGTAGCAGTTGTGTTGTCTCATTGGATCCGCAAGCATCCAGCCGCGGCGCGAGATACTGCCAGACCCAGCGCAGCACCTGCTGAGCGCGCGGGCCGGCCTGCCGCTCGGCCAGCGCTGGATCTTGCAGCCACGCCAGCGCCAGCTGGTGCAGCCGCTGGCGCGTGTGGCCGGCGTGGCGCCATGGTCCGCCGGGGTCGATGGCCCGCAGCAGCGCCGGGCGCGGCCCGCGCCAGGGCTCGGCGGGGTCTGCTTGCAGCGGGTCGAAGCCGTCCAGCCCCAAATCTTGCGCCATGGCACGCAGCAGGCTGTCGTCCTGCGCGCGGTTGCCGCGCGGCTGGCGCAGGAAGGCCAGCAGGGTTTGCGCACGCGTCAAGCCTTGGGGCGAAGTGCCCCATACGTGCAAGCCAGCACGAAGTTGGCTTTCCTTGATTTCGCAGAGGTAGGCATCTAGACGTTGCAGCCACTGCGCCAGCACCGCCGCATCCCGCGGATCGCCCTGCAAACCCAGCTCCTCGTGCACGCCCAGCCGCAACGTTTCGTCCACGATCGCTTGACGCAGCCGCCGCGCGCGTGGGGGATCCATCGTCAGCGCATCGTAATACTCCTCCACCATGCGCTCCAGCGGGAGCAGGGTGCCGCTGTCCTGCGCGTCGGCCAGCGGCGGCATCAGGTGGTCGATGATCACCGCCTGCGTGCGCCGCTTGGCCTGCACGCCTTCGCCCGGATCGTTCACGATGTAGAGGTAGAGGTGCGGCAGCGGTCCCAGCAGCCGCTGCGGCCAGCACAGCGGACCCAGTGCCACGCTTTTGCCCGGCAGCCACTCCAGGTTGCCGTGCGTGCCGACTTGCACGACGGCATCCACTTGCCAAACCTCGCGCAACCAGAGGTAAAACCCCACGTGGGCGTGCGGCGGCACCTGCTCGGCATCATGGTAGGCAGCGCGACGCTGCCTCGGGTCGCGTGGGGGCTGCAGGCCGATGAACACCTGACCCAACCGAATACCGGGAATCATCAGCCGGCCAGCGCGCGCCATCGGATCGCGCTCGGGTGCCCCCCACCGCTGCTGTAGCGCTTCGACCAGCGGTGCCGGCCACGCCTCCAGCATTCGCCTGTAGTCGGTCAGCGCCAGGCTTTGCCAAGCCGGGCGTGCATCGTTGTCGTCGATAGCGTGCGTGACGCCGCTGCGCAGCCAGCGCATCAGCTCGTCACCGTCACGCGGCAACGCGGGACCATCGCCCAGGTCATAGCCATTGCGGTGCAACGCCTGCAACATGCGCACGACCGAGGCCGGTACGTCCAGCCCCAGCGCCATGCCGATGCGGGCGTCGTCGCTCGGGTAGTCAGTCAGCACCACGGCCAGCCGCACCTGGGAGCGCTCTAATCGGCGCAGCCGACACCAGCGCCAAGCTAGCTCGGCGACCCAATCGATGGCCTCAGTGTCGGCGGCATAGCGGATCAAATCGATCTGGGTGCGTGGGTCGTGGCACTGCACCGCTTTGAAGCTGATGGCGCGGGTGGCGATGCGACCGTCGAGCTCTGGCAGCACCACTTGCATGGCCATGTCGCGCGGCGGCAGACCGTGCGGGTCGTCGTTCCAGTGCTGGCGCGTCACGCCCGCGGTGATAAGCTGCAGCACCGGAGCGTCGCCCGCCAGTGTCTGGCCATCCTCCAAACCAAGGGCGAAAGCCGTGGCGTTTAGCACCAAATCCACACCGCCACCCTCCGCCAGGTCATGCAGGCGTTGGCGCACCTGGGGGTTTTTCAGGCTGTCCACGGCCCAAGCGCGCGCACGCAGCCCCCGCGCGTGCAGCGCACGCAGCAAGGCATCGAAAGGCCCTGTGTTGCTGGCCTGGACATGGGCGCGGTAAAACAGCAGCAGCGCCTGCGGCGCGTCGGGAGCCACCGGCGGCAAGTCCGCGACTTGGTGCTCCACGATAGACGGCAGCGGCTGCGGCGGCGTGTAGGGTTGTTCCTTCAACCCTAGGGCGCGCTGTCCGATCAGGGCCCAAAAGCGCGCGGCGTTGGCTTGTCCACCGTAGCGCAGCGCGCGCCAAAGCGTGCGCGCGTCATCCCAGTCCACGGTACCTTGCGCCAGCAGCTGCGGATCGTCCTGTCCGTCGCCGGAAAACACCGCTAGCCACTGCCCGCGCTGACGCGCCAGCGCCGCGCAGCGCTCCACCAGATAAGCCCAGTCGTGGTAAGCCCCCAGGTGATCGATGATCACCGCGCGCGCGTGCTGCAGCACGTCCTCCACGTAGAGATCCACCGTCGCCGGCTGGCGCAGCGCCATCAGATTGGCCAGCCGCACTTCGGGGTAGTCTTTCGGCAGCACCGAAGCCAGCAGCGACAGCGTGGTATCGGCGGCGCTGAGCACCACCACGGGCGCAGGGGTTTGCGCCAGCCGCACGACCGCGCCGCTGGTGTCGTCGATAAAGCCGCCGGCACGGGTGGCCAACAAGTGCATGGGTCACACTCCGGCCGACGTGGATGACTCCGCCAGCAACCCAGCCTGGCGCAGATCGGCGCGCAGCGCGGCCTCGTCGAGCCCTAGCCCGATGCAAACCAGGACGCTGCAGCGCGGCTCGCCCACGCGCCACGGGCGGTCGAAGTGGCTGTCCAGCCGCGGACCCACACCCTGCACCACCAGCCGCAGCGCCGCCTGCGGCAGCGCCACGAACCCCTTAATGCGCAGCAGGCCGTGACGCGCCACCAGCGTCGAAAGCGTCTGCAGCAGGTGTTGCCTGTCGCGCACGTCCAGCGCCAGCACCACGGATTGAAAGGCGTCGTGGTCGTGGTCGTCGTCCTCATCGTCGTGGTGGGTGAGGCGGCTTTCGATCACTTCTTCCACAGCGCGGCCCAAGCCCAGCAGCACCTCGGGCGGCACTTGGCCGTGCCGCGCCACCACGGTCTGCACCGCCGCCGGCGAGCGCGCCGCCACCATCGCGCGCACGCGCTGCAGGGTATCGGCATCGACCCGTTCGACTTTGTTGAGCACGACTAGGTCGGCGGTGGCCAGCTGATCCTCAAAGAGCTCGGCCAACGGCGTGTCGTGGTCAAGCTCCGGGTCGGCGCGACGCTGCGCTTCGACCGCCTGTGGGTCAGACGCAAAACAACCCTGCGCCACCGCCGGCACATCAACCACGGTGACCACCGCATCGACGGTGAAAGCGTGCCGGATAGTGGGCCACTGAAACGCCTGCACCAGCGGTTTGGGCAGCGCCAGGCCGGAGGTTTCAATCACCACGTGATCAATCAGGTCGCGGCGCTGGGCGAGCAGTTCCATCACCGGAGCAAATTCTTCTTGCACCGTGCAACACAGGCAGCCGTTGGCCAGCTCGATGACCTGGCCGTTTTCCGCGCCGGTCTCGTCGCAGCCGATGCCACAGCCTTTGAGCAATTCACCGTCGATGCCGAGCTCGCCAAACTCGTTGACGATGACGGCGATGCGCCGCCCCTGCGCGTGGGTCAGCAGATGGCGCAGCAGCGTGGTCTTGCCGGCGCCAAGAAAGCCGGTGATGATGGTGGCAGGGGTTTTGTCAAGATTCATGACTTGAAATGTCGTAAAGAAAAATGCCAAAGAGGTCAATCTTCAATGCCACGCTGCGCTGGCACGCCGGCATCGAAGTGGTGCTTGTGCTTGACCATTTCGGTGACGGTGTCGGCCAAGTCGATGAGCTCCTGGGGCGCGTGGCGCCCAGTGAGCACCACCGTCATCTCGGTCGGGCGCTGACGCAGCGCGTCCAGTACCGCCTCCAGTGGGATCCAGCCGTAGCGCAGCGGGTACATGATTTCGTCGAGCACCACCATGAAATGCGCGCCTGCGCGGATCACCGCCTCGGCGCGCGCCCATCCTTGGCGCGCCAGCTCGGCGGAGTGCTCAAGGTCACGGCTTTTCCAGCTAAATCCATCCCCCAGCCCTTCGATCGGAATGCCGAGTTGCTCGAAAACGCGGTGCTCACCGAAGCGGGCGCTGGGCACTTTCATGAATTGAAAAATCTTGACGGCCTTGCCGCGTCCGTGCGCACGCAGCGCCAGGCCGAAGGCCGCGGTGCTTTTGCCTTTGCCATGGCCGGTGTGCACGATGATGAGGCCGCGGCGCGGACCTTGCGGCTTGGGGGTGGTGCGCAGCAGCGGGGGGGTCTGCAGTTCCATCGGTTCCATCTCCAGAGGTTGCGGAGGTCAGCAGTCGTCGGCGCCACGACGCTTGAGCAGGTAGATATCCAGCATCCAGCCGTGCGCCTGCCGCAAGGCCGCGCGGGCGCGCGCGATGCGCGGACCGGCTTGCGGCAGCGGGCCGCTGTCCAAGGTTTGCTGCGGCAGCCCGAGGTAAGCGCCCCACCAGATGTGCCATGCGTACGGGTCGGGCAGCGCCTCAAAAGCCGTGCCGCCATCAAGCATGACGGCCAGCGCCGGCACGTCCGCAGGGCAGCCGTGCTGGCGCAGCCACCGTCCTGAAGTGATCAACACCGGGCTAGCCAGCTCATTGAGCGGCACGGCATGCGCGGCGGCAAGCGCCTGCAGGGCGCTGATGCCGGGCACCACCTCCCATTCAAGCGGCAGCTCGCGCGCCACACGCTGGGCGATGCGCATCGAGCTGTCGAATAAGGCCGGATCGCCCCAGATCAGCACACCTGCTTGCCCGCCTTGAGGCAGGTGCTCACGCAGCGCTTGCGTCCAGGCTCGGGCCAGTGCGTCGTGCCAGCGCCGCACAGCGTCGAGATAGCGCGGTGTGTCGGCGGCATCGGCGCCTTCACGCGAGGGCACGGCGTAGCGCGCCACGCGCGGACCGCCACCCGCCTCGGCGTCGAAGTCGGGGCGCACCGTCTGCAGCAGGCGCAGCCGCGCCGCGGCCAGCTCGGCCTTATCTTCGCCTTTGTCCGGCAGCAACAACAGATCGACGCGGCGCAGCGCCTGCTCGCCCTGGAGCGTCAGGTGCGCAGGGCTACCCATGCCCATGCCAATGAGGCTCAACCGCCAGCGCGGACTCATGCAGCATCCTCCGCGGACGTGGCCCGGCGATAGCGGCGCTCGTAATCCGGCGCATACAGGCGGCTGCGGCCAAAGCCGTCTTGGGCCAGATTGCGCCCGACCAGGATCAGCGCGGTGCGCTCCAGCCCACCCTGCGCGGCCTGCACCAGCTCGCCCAGCGGCGCGCGCACGATCCGCTCATCCGGCCAACTGGCGCGCCAGACCACTGCTGCCGGGCAGTCGCCGCCGTAGTGCGGCAGCAGTGTCTGCACCACTGGCTCCAGCACGTGGATGCTCAGGTGGATCGCCAGCGTGGCCCCGGTGGCGGCCAAGACCTCCAAACGCTCGCCATCTGGCACCGGGGTGGCGCGCCCGTGGGCGCGGGTCAGCACGACCGTTTGGCTGCCGCCGGGCAAGGTCAACTCGCAGCCCAAGGCCGCCGCCGCGGCAGCAAAGGACGGCACTCCAGGCGTGATCGTGTACGGAATGCCTTCGGCCCGCAGCGCGCGCAACTGCTCTGCCATCGCCGACCACACCGACAAGTCGCCCGAGTGCAACCGAGCCACGTCCTGCCCGCAGGCATGGGAGGCGCGGATTTCCTCCAGGATTTGCTCCAGCGACAGCGGCGCGGTGTCGATCAAGCGCGCCTGCGGCGGGCAGTACGCCAGTACCTGCGGCGGCACCAACGAGCCGGCATACAGGCACACCGGACAGCGGGCGATCAACTCGCGCGCGCGCAGCGTCAGCAGATCGGGCGCGCCCGGCCCGGCACCGATGAAATGCACGGTCATGTCACATCTCCTCCAAGTTCGACAGCTGATGCCTGCCACGCCCACTGCCACTGTGGCCGCCACGGCACCCAGCCCTGTTGCGCCCCAAGGGGTTGCGCCTCGGCCAGGACGATCTGGCGCAGCTGGCCACCGTGGCGCTCATGCAACTGCGCCAACAAGGCTTGGGTGGCGGTGGTCACGGCGTTGACAACCACCCGGCAGCCCGCAGGCAGCCGAGGCCGCAGTGCATGCCACAGTGCTGCGTCCATGCCGCCGCCGATGAACACCGCCTGCGGCTCGGGCAGCTGCGCCAGCGTCGCCAAGGTCTCGCTCGACCAGACGCGCAGGCGTGGGGTTAGGCCGAAGCGCTCGGCGTTGCGCTGCACGCGCTCGGCACGCACCGCGTCGCGCTCCACCGCCTCGGCCACACCGCCAGCCAGGCACCACTCGATGCTGATTGAGCCGCTGCCGGCACCCAAGTCCCACAACCGCTGCCCAGGGCGCGGCGCCAGCGCCTGCAGCGTCAACGCCCGCATCGGCGCTTTGGTGAGCTGGCCGTCGTGCTCGAACAGCGCATCGGGCAAACCGACGCAGGCGGGCAAGCCTTCCGGGCCATCGTGCAAGTCCAGCGCCAGCGCCAGCGGCGCTTGCAGGCCAGCTGGCGCGCCGTCCCGGATCGAGAAACGCTCGATGCGCTGCCGCGGCCCGCCCAGCCGTTGCAATGCCCAGGCGGTGCTGGCGCCAAAGCCTTCTTCGCGCAGCAGCACCACCGCTGCCTGCAACGCCGCCTCGTCGCGCAGCAGGCACAGCAGACGCCGCCCCCGCCCCAGGTGCGGCCAAAGCGCGCGCAGCGGTTGCGCGTGCAACCCAAGGCAGCGCACCTCCTCCAAAGGCCAGCCCAAGGCGCTAGCGGCCCACGCAAATGTTGAGGGCGCGGGGATAGCTTGCCACTCCTGGCGCGGCAAGGCGCGCGCCAGCACGCTGCCTGCGCCAAACCAGAACGGATCGCCCGAGACCAGCGCCACCACCGGCTGGCCGCGCCAGGCCAGCAGCGGGGCGATGTCAAACGGCACCGGCCACGGCTCGGCGCGCTCGGGCTCGATGCCGGCCAGCGCCAGATGGCGCGGCCCGCCGAAGACGCGCCGCGCCTGCGCCAGCAAACGCCGGCTAGACTCGCTGCAACCGTGCAGACCATCCTCGCCGATGCCGATGATCGACAGCCACGCTTCAGCCATGCATGTCCTCCTGCTTGGCGGCACCACCGAAGCCTCGCAGCTGGCGCAGGCGCTGGCCCGCGCTGGCGTGCCGGCGACGTTTTCCTATGCGGGCCGCACCGCGCAGCCGATCGCGCAGCCGCTGCCAACCCGCGTGGGCGGCTTTGGCGGCCCCGATGGGCTGGCGAGCTATTTGCGCGAGCAGCGCATCACGCACGTGATCGACGCCACGCACTCCTTTGCCGCGCAGATGAGCCGCCACGCCATCCAAGCCTGCGCGCAGGCCGGCGTGCCGCTGCTGGCGTTGCAGCGCCCGCCGTGGCGTCCCGGCCCCGGCGACCGCTGGCACCGCGTGCCCGACTTGGATGCTGCTCTGCGCGCGCTGCCCGCTGCGCCGAGCCGCATCTTTCTGGCCATCGGGCGTCAGCACGTGCAGCCGTTCTTGCAGCGCACGCCGCACTGGTATCTGCTGCGCATCGTCGAACCCGGGCTTGAAGTGCCGACGCAGCGCGGCGCGGTGGTGGTGCAGCGCGGCCCCTATACGCTGGAGGGCGACCTGGCGCTGCTGCGCACCCACCGCATCGAATGGGTCGTAGCCAAAAACTCCGGCGGCGAGGGTGGGCAGGCCAAGCTGCTGGCCGCGCGCGCCCTGGGCCTGCCGGTGCTGCTGATCGAACGTCCGGCGCTGCCGCCGCGGCCGATCGCGAAGACCGTCGCCGAAGCCTTGCAATGGCTCGGGCTGCCCGCGCACGAGAGCCTCGACACCCCAAGCGCCGCCCCACCCGCAGACACCCCTCCGGTTTGAGCCGCGCCGATGCAGCCTCCGACATCCCCTGCCCCG
Organism: Tepidimonas sp.; assembly: GCF_029335975.1. GTDB lineage: Bacteria > Pseudomonadota > Gammaproteobacteria > Burkholderiales > Burkholderiaceae_C > Tepidimonas. The sequence continues at coordinate 7,004 of NZ_JARJMT020000168.1, read as the reverse complement.
CTGCATCAATCGGCCCTCCGCGGGGTGTAGAGATAGGGCCCGACCATGCGCGTGGCGCGGCTGCCGACGATGACCAAGGTGCGCATGTCGGCCATGTCCGGCTGCACCTGCGCCAGCGGCAGGTGCCGCACCGATTCCTGTGGCGTGAAGACCGCGCGCGCCAACCCCACCCAACGCTGCGGCTCGCAGTGCTGGCGCAGCACCGCCAGCGCACGGGCAAAACCTTCAGGCCGGCTGCGCGAGCGCGGGTTGTAAAGCGCCAGCACCAGATCAGCCTGCACCGCCAGCGCGAGCCGCCGCTCGATCAGCGCCCACGGCTTGAGGTTGTCGCTCAGGTTGATGGCGCAAAAATCGTGCCCCAGCGGCGCGCCCAGCCGCGCCGCCACCGCCAGCATCGCCGTCACCCCAGGCAGCACGCGCACGTCCAGCTGCTGCCAGGCTGGCTCGGTCTCCATGGCCTCGAACACCGCCGCAGCCATGGCAAACACCCCCGGGTCGCCTGAGGAGACGATCACCGCTCGCCGCCCCGCCTGCGCCAGCCGCAGCCCGTGGCGCGCGCGCTCGAGCTCTTCGCGGTTGTCGCTGGCGTGATGCGCTTGATCCGCCCGCCGCGGCACGCGCGCCAAGTAAGGTCGGTAGCCCAGCACGTCGGTGGCCTCCTGCAGCGCCTGCTGCACCTGCGGGGTGATCAGCGCTGCATCCCCCGGCCCTAAGCCGGCCACGCAGAGCCAGCCGCTCATGCCTCGATCTCCGGCCGGCGGCCCTGCCCCGGCACCAGCACCAGGGCGAAATAGGGGCACTGGGCCTGTTCGTCCACGCTGGCCAGCGGCTGGACCTGCTGCCCATCCATCGTGCCTTCCTGCACCAGCCATGCCCGCGCCAGCAGGCCAGCCCGCTGCAGCGCCCGCCGCACCCGACTGAGATGGCGGCCGACTTTCATGACCACCAGTGCGTCGGCCTGCTGCATGTGCCGCACCAACTCGTCCTCAGGCAGCGTGCCCATCAGAACGGTCAACACATCTTCGCCCCAGGCCATCGGCTGGCCGCAGACCGACCAGCAACCGACCATACCCGGCAACCCCGGCACCACCTCCACCGGCACGTGGCCACGGCGGCGCAGTCGCTCATAGAGGTGCATGAATGAGCCGTAGAAAAACGGATCGCCCTCGCACAGCACCACGACGTCGTTCTGCGCGGCCAGCGCCTCCAGACGCTCAACCCAGTGGTCATAAAAGCGGGCCAGCAGATCGATGTAGGCCGGGCTGTCGAACGGCAGCTCGGTGGTGACGGGGTACTCCATCGCATGCTCCACCGCCTGCGGCGCCAGCCAGGTCAGGGCGATGCGCCGCGCGCGTCCGGGGCGGCCAGACTTGCGGAAATAGGCCACCTGACGAGCCTGGGAGAGCCAACGCTGGGCACGCACCGTCACCAACTGCGGGTCGCCCGGCCCCAAACCGACGCCAACGATGCGCCCCATCAGTGCTCCTCCTCGCTGGCCAGTGCATTGATCGCCGCCGCGACAATGGCCGAGCCGCCCAGACGCCCGTGCACCGTCAGCGCCGGTGCGGGCGGCTGCGCCATCAACGCCGCTTTGGATTCTGCCGCCCCGACGAACCCCACCGGACAGCCCAAAATGGCCGCGGGGCGCGGGCAGTCGGGCTCGCGCAGCATTTCCAGCAGCCGAAACAGGGCCGTAGGCGCGTTGCCGATAACCACCACCGCGCCGGCCAGATGGGGCCGCCACAGCTCCAGCGCCGCCGCGCTGCGCGTGGTGCCCAGCCGCTGCGCCAGGGTACCGACCTGCGGATCGTGCAGCGTGCACAGCACCGGGTTGTCAGCTGGCAGACGGCGGCGCGTGATGCCGGCGGCCACCATCTGCGCGTCGCACAGAATCGGCGCACCGCTGCACAGCGCGGCGCGGGCCGCCGGCACCAGATCGGGCGTGAAAGCCACGTCCTTGGCCAGCTCCACCAGGCCGCAGGCGTGGATCATGCGCACCACCACCGGCTCTTGCCGGGCATCGAAGCGGGCCAGGTCGGCCTCCGTGCGGATGATGGCAAACGAGCGTCGGTAGATCGCCGCGCCATCGCGTTCGTAATCGTCAAACAGCTCTTGTGTCATCGTACAAGCCACCCTTCTGCCTGCCCATGACCGACATGCCGCCCGGCGCTTCGGCGCACCGCGTCGATAAGCGGCGCAAGTGCACCCCAGTGCGCATCGGCCGCGGCATCGGCCCGCCCCCATCCGATCCAATCCCAGCCGTCGGGACGCACGCGTACCGTGGGCGCTGGATAGGGATGCGCGCAACCTTTGGCGCAACCGCTGACGTGTAACCAGCCCTCGTTTGGCAAGTACGCGGCCAACAGCCCGGCCAACGGCAGCGTGCCACCCGAAGCCTGCACGCAGCCGGGGGCGCCGACGCAAGCGGCCACGCGCAGACGCGGGTCTGTCGCATCGGTGATCCACGCTTCGTCCGGCGGGGCCAGGGCGTGGCGTTCCAGCAACACGGCGCGCCACGGCGTCAGCCGCAACGGTGCCAGCTGCGCCAGCCGCGCCCACGCCGCGGCGCTGAGTCGCCCAAACGGCGCAGCCACCCAGGCCATACCCGGCGGCAGCGTGGCCCACCAAGGCTCAAGCGCTTGTGAGTTGGCATTGATCGGGGCTGGAGACAGAGGCTCACTCGCGGGCCGGCGCCGCTGCGCCATCCAAGCGGCCATGCGACGCGGAGCACCAGGCCCGTGAGCGTGTTTGGCGAACCACGCCGCCAGCGCCATCGCTTCCTCAGCCGCACGCTTCAGGGGCACAGCCACGCCATGCAGGCTGCCATCGGGCCGCACGAGCACCCAACCATCCTGCAGGGGCTCGATGCGCACGTCGGCGCTGGCGGCGCGCAGGCAGGGGCGCTTGCCCAGATCGACGGCAAAGCCGAACTTGGCTGGCAGCCGCGGGGCATCGGGCTGGCGCAGCAGCTTGAGCAGCCCACGCGCCACCCGGTGCGTGGCATCGCCCGGTTGCCAGCACGGCTGCACCAGCACGTTGCGCCGCGCTTCTTGCATGGCGTCCCTGTCAAGCAGGCCCAGCGCCCGCAGGCCGCTCAGCAGCGCGGTGTGCTGAGCCGGCCGCACGCCGCGCCATTGCAAATGGGCGCGCTGGGTCAACTCGATGACATCGAGCCGCTGCGCCTGCATCAGGGCCGCCAGCCCCTCAGCCTGCCGCCGCGACAGCCGCCCCATCGGCACGCGGATGCGCAGGATCCAGCCATCGCCCGATGGCATCGGACGCCAGGCTCCCGGGCACCAGCCGCGGCGCAGCGCCTCTCGGTTTTGGCCCGCGTCAAGTTTGCTTCTCATCGCGCCAGCTCCTCCCACGGAGCTGCTGCCTGCGCCCGGTAGTGCGGGCTCAAGGCCACCGTCGGGCCGATGATCAACAGCCCAGGCCGCGGCCCATATGGCGGGGCCTGGCTGGCCAACACCTGCAGCGGACAAGCCAGCACGGTTTGGGTCGGACGCGTGCCGTCCAGCACCAGTGCCGCTGGCGTATCCGGCGGCAGTCCATGCGCCATGAGGCGCTCGGCGATGCGCGCCAGCCGCGCCACTCCCATGTAAAACACCAAAGTCTGGGCGGGACGAGCCAGCGCCGCCCAGTCATAGCCGACGTCGCCGCTGTCACCGTGCCCCGGCAAGAAGACGCACAGGCTGGCTAGCCCTCGCTGCGTCAGCGGGATACCCGCTGCGGCCCCGCAGCCCTGCGCCGCGCTGACCCCAGGCACGATCTCAAACGGCACCGCCGCGGCGCACAGCGCCTGCATCTCCTCGCCGCCGCGACCAAAAATGAACGGATCGCCGCCCTTTAACCGCACGACGCGGCGGCCTGCGCGGGCGTGCGCCACCATCAGCGGGTGGATGTCGGACTGCGGCAGCGTGTGCCGACCGCGCGCTTTGCCGACGTCGTAGCGCAGCGCCCGCGCCGGGATTTCGGCCAGGATGTCGGCGCCGATCAGGCGGTCGTGGATGACCACTTCGGCGCGACGCAGCCGATCCAGGGCGCGCAGGGTGAGCAAATCCAACGGCCCAGGGCCGGCGCCGACGATCGACACCCACCCCGGCGCCATCGGCACCGCAGCCTCAAGCAGCATGGTAGAGCCGGCGCTGCACCGCCACGCTGCGCTTCAGCGCGTGCAGAGCTTTGGCTGCCGCCAGCACCGCCAGGTCGATCAGCGGCTCCGCCACGATCACCGCCACATACGCCGCGCCAAACGCGCCGATGTTGGCCAGGTTGTCCGCCTCGAGGCCATGACCATACAGCGCCCAGAACGCCACCCAAGCCACGATGCCGCCCTGATAGGCCACGGACAGCTTGAGCGCCTGCGCGTAGCGCAGATCGACGTAGGCCACCTGCTGCGGGATGACCCGCTGCGCCAGCGCCGCGGTGGCATACAGCGGCACCAACAGCGTGGTGACGTTCATCCCGTATTGCGGCAAATCCGCCGGCGCAAAAAACAGCCCCTGAATCAGCAACCCACCGGCCAGCCCCAAGGCGGCCGGCGCCACCCCAAAAAGCAGCAGCAAGGTGGTGCCCAGGATCAGGTGCACCTCCGAGACGCCGACCGGATGGTGCGGCAGCACCTCGAAAAAGCAAAACACCAGGGCGGTGGTCAACAGCGAGCGCAGCAGCAAAGCCTGCGCCCCCTCCTGTCGCAGCATGTCCCAAGCCAGCTTGCCAGCCCATGCCAAAGCAGCGGTGCCGGTAGCGTACCCCAGCAACGCTTTGCTGCCTTCAACGATTCCAGGTTCGATGTGCATGACAGACCTCCTTAGAGATGAATGCGCCCGGGTGGGCGCGAGCGGCCCCGGCGGCGCAGCCGCCTTCGGCCCCAACAGGCACCTTGGGCACCACAACCCAACGCGCCCCAACATCGCCCGCAACAGTGGTCTCAACGTCCAGCGCCTGCACCGCGACGCGCTGCTCGAACACCCGCTCCAGCGCACGGTGCGTGGCCGGATCGTCCGCCGGCCCTTGATGGCGCACGCGGCCGGCGTCCAGGATCAGCAGCTCGTCGGCGTGCAGCGCCATGTTGAGCTCATGCAACACGGTCACCACCGTCTGCCCCTGGCGCGTGAGCGCGCGCACCAGCGCCAGCCAGTCGGCCTGGTGCGGCGGATCCAGGTGCGCCAGCGGCTCGTCCATCAGCAGGATCGGCGCCTGCACCGCCAGCAGCCGCGCCAGCAGCACGCGCTGGCGCTGCCCGCCGGAAAGCTGCGCCAAGGGCCGCGCGCGCCAGTCCCACGCCTGCGTCTGGCGCAGCGCCTGCTCCACCGCCGCGCGGTCGGCCGCGCTCGCGGCGGCCAGCCACGGCTGGTGCGGCAGGCGGCCCAGCATCGCCACGTCCCAGGCGGTCAGGTCGTCGCCGCCCGGCTCGGCCTGCCCGAGCCACGCCACCGTGCGGGCGCGCGCCCGGCGCGGCCAGTCCTGCAGCGCCCGCCCCAGCAGCTCGACGCGCCCACCGTGCAGCGGCAGCAGGCCCGCCAGCGCCTTCAGCAGCGTGGACTTGCCGGCGCCGTTGGGGCCCACGAGGCAGGTCCAGCGCCCGCGCGGCAGCGCCGCCGTCACGCCGTGCAACACGGGGTGGCGGCCCAGCCGGACGCTGACCCCCTGCGCAGCCAGCGCCACGGGGTGGGATGGATTGACCACGTCGCCCCTCATGCCCCCTGCCCCCGCAGCCGCCCGCGGTGCATCAGCCACAGCAGGTAGCCGCCGCCCAGCACCGCGGTCAGCACGCCCACCGGCAGCTCCTGCGGCGCCAGCCATCCACGCGCCAGCGTGTCGGCCGCCAGCAGCAGCGCGCCGCCCATCGCGGCGGCCAGCGCCATCAGCCAGCCGTGCGTCGTCGGCACCAGCGCGCGCACCAGGTGCGGCGCCGCGAGTCCCACGAAGGCGATCAGCCCGGTCTGCGCCACGGCGCTGGCGGTGGCCAGCGCCAGCACCGCCACCAGCGCCAGACGCAGCGTCGCCAGCGGCATGCCGAGGCTCGCGGCGGTGGCCTCGCCGAGCGCCAGCGCGTCCAGTGCGCGCGCCAGCAGCGTCGCCGCCGCGGTGCACAGCGCGGCGGCGGCCAGCATCAGCCCCGCCGAGGGCCAGCCGACGAACGCCGTGGAGCCGAGCAGAAACGCCTGCATCGCCTGCAGCGCATCCGGCGCCAGCAGCAGCACGGCCTGCGTGCCGGCCCCCAGCACCACGCCGACCACCACCCCCGCCAGCAGCAGCCGCAGCGTGTGCTGCACGCCGCGCGCCAGCGCCAGCGTCAGCAGCACCGCCGCCAGCGCCCCGACGAACGCCGCCCCGGTCAGGCCCAGCCGCACCCACAGGCTCGACGACAGCACGCTCCAGCCGGGGGCGCCCGCCCCTCCAAGCATGCCGGCCGAACCGCCCAAGGCCACCAAGGCGAGTGCCACTGCCAGCGACGCCCCCGCCGCGCTGCCGAGCAGGAACGGGTCGGCCAGCGGGTTGCGGAACAGCCCCTGCGCCACCGCGCCCGCCACCCCGAGCAGCGCCCCGGCGGCCCCGGCGCCCCGCGCGCGCGGCAGCCGACTCTCCCACACGCACTGCGCGGCCAGCGCCGCCTGCCCCTCGTTCGGCGGCGATGCGAGCAACGTCCTCACCGGCTCCAGCCCCTGGCTGCCGACGCTGACCGCCAGCGCCAGCAGCCCCGCCGCCGCCGCGAGCAGCGCGAGCAACACCCCGGCGGCGCGGCGCGCGTTCACGGGCGTCCTCCCGCCACGGCGGCCGCGGCATGACCCGCGGCAGCGCCCGTCGCCTCCCCCTGCGCGCCGCGGCCGGCGGCGGCGCGCGCCAGGCAGTCGGCCATCAGTCGCGGCGCCGCCGCCCAGCGCGGGGCGGGGCGGCCCCCCGCAAGAGACTGGGGGGGGGCGGAGGGACCTACCCCCCCCGGGGGCCCCGCGCGCCGGGGCGGCCCGCCCGGCCCCGGCGCGCGGGGCGCGGCGGCG
>NZ_JARJMT020000180.1 GCF_029335975.1 Tepidimonas sp. | reverse complement strand
GGCGGTCATGCCGTACTCGCTGAGCCTGGCCGTCATGGCCTGGCTGGCGTACTGGCTGCCACGGTCGCTGTGACAGAGCACGCCGGCGCCCACGCGCTTGCCCGCCTCGGCCGCCTTCGCCCAGTTGCGCAGCGCCTGTTCGACCAGGCCCAGCTCCCTGGCGGCCACCACGATGCCCACCGCCTAGGCGTGCTCGACGGCCTGTTCCTTGAACCTCGGCCGTGAGCTCCTGCTTCGGAATTGTCTTCATCTCTCGTCCTTCAGGTCTCGATGCCTACCATCGGCTCCTGGAAGACGAAAAACGGCGGGCAGCTCAAACCACCGTCCAGCCCGAAATGAGGCCAAAACGCCTGCGCGGGCCAAAACGCCTGCGCGAGCCGACGACGCGGCTCCCTGCGACCGAGCAGGACCAAATAAGCCAACAAAAGCGCGCTGCGGGGATCGCGTTTGCACAACGGCACGACGGAGCCGGCCGCGTCGACCAGCGCAGCTCCCCCCCAGAACGTCAGCCAACGGACCACGATGGAGTCCTTCCGGCCCTGATCACCGCCCTAGGCACCGTCATCGAGCAAGACCCGCCACCGACTCGCGGCCAATGCGCACACCGACGCGATTCAGTAGCCGACGGACATGCCGGGCACATCCACCTTGATGACCGGCTTGGCCAGCAGGCTGCTGGCCGCGCGGGCATAGACCATGGCCCACGGCCGGTGCGCGGGATCGGAGAAGCGCACCTCACCGACGGCCTGAGCGATGGCCAGCAGCTTGTCCGCCGTGAGCACCTTGCCGCTCAAGCGCAACGGCTCACAGCCCAACTCGGTAAATTGCTGATCCAGCCACTGGCGCGCCAGGTCGTGCGGCATGGGCTGCACCTCGTCGAGGTCGAGGGTGTATTCGCGGTCGGCCCCGAAGTGAACGATCACATGGTTGCGCATGGCGACTTCCGTTGGATCAGAAAATGACGCCAATCGTACACGCTGGCGCGCTCGGCCGTCAGCGCCGGCGCGTGCGGCGTGCCGCCACCGCATCGGCCAGCGTCTGCAGCACCTGCACCGACGCCTCCCAATCGATGCATGCGTCGGTGATGCTGCGGCCGTATTCCAGCGCAGACGGATCGTCCTTGCCCGGGGTAAATTTCTGCGCGCCGGCATGCAGATGGCTCTCGACCATGACGCCAAACACCCGGTCGGAGCCGCCAGACAGCTGCTGTGCGATGTCGCGCGCGACCTCGATCTGGCGCTCGTGTTGCTTTTGGCTGTTGCCGTGGCTGCAGTCGATCATCACACGCGCGGGCAGCTTGGCGTCGGCCAGTTGTCGGCAGGCGATGGCGACACTGTCGGCATCGTAGTTCGGCAGTTTGCCGCCGCGCAAGATAACATGGCAGTCCGGATTGCCCTTGGTGTGCACGATGGCCACCTGACCGTTTTTGTGCACCGACAGGAAGTGGTGCGGCCGGCTGGCGGCCAGGATGGCATCGGTGGCGATGCGGATATTGCCGTCGGTGCCGTTCTTGAAGCCGATCGGTGCCGACAGGCCCGAGGCCAGCTCGCGATGCACCTGGCTCTCGGTGGTGCGCGCCCCGATCGCACCCCACGAGATCAAGTCAGCGATGTACTGCGGGCTGATGACATCGAGGAATTCACTGGCCGCCGGCAGCCCCAGGCGGTTGATCTCGATCAGCAACTGGCGCGCGATACGCAGCCCCTCGTCGATGCGAAAGCTCTCGTCCAGATACGGATCGTTGATCAAGCCCTTCCAGCCCACCGTGGTGCGCGGCTTTTCGAAGTAGACGCGCATGACGATTTCGAGCCGGTCGGCGAAGCGATCGCGCTGCTCTTTCAGGCGCCGCGCATACTCCATGGCCGCAGCCGGATCGTGGATCGAGCACGGCCCGATGATGACCAGCAGCCGGTCGTCTTTGCCATGCAAAATCTGGTGGATGGTACGGCGGGTGTGGGTGATGAGCTTTTCGATCGCGGTGCCGCGGATCGGAAAGAAACGGATCAGGTGCTCGGGCGGCGGCAGCACGGTGATGTCCTCGATGCGTTGGTCGTCGGTCTGGCTGGTGCGGTCGGCCGGATGGGGATACCAGACATCGGTGTTGCTGGCCTTGGTGGGGCTCGGACTCATGGCGGGGACTCTCCTTCGAGGGAGTTAAACGGGGGCAGAACAGGCGAAAAAAAACCGCCGGTGGGGACCGACGGTTTGGAGTTCAGGGGCTTTTACTGGGCGCATTCAGACCTCTCTGCCGTCGGTGACGCATGAGAACCAAAAGTAGCCAAAGTAAAAACCGCGCTTTTGTACCTGCATGACAGCCAATATAACACAGCTAGTATAACGGCGGGCTGAGCGTTTACGGCTGCGCCGCCGATTCAGGCGGTCCCCCCGACTGTCAGGCCATCCAGCCGCAGCGTCGGCTGGCCCACCCCGACCGGCACGCTCTGGCCCTCCTTGCCGCAGGTGCCCACCCCACTGTCGAGTGCCAGGTCGTTGCCGATCATGACCACCCGCTTGAGCGCCTCCGGTCCGCTGCCGATGAGGGTCGCACCCTTGACCGGATAGAGCGGTCGGCCGTTTTCCACCCACCATGCGCTGCTGGCCGAAAACACGAATTTGCCGCTGGTGATGTCCACCTGCCCGCCGCCGAAGTGGGTGGCATACAGACCCCGGCGCACACTGGCGAGGATCTCCTGCGGATCGCAGTCGCCGGCCAGCATATAGGTGTTGGTCATGCGCGGCATGGGCAGGTGCGCGTAGCTCTCGCGCCGGCCGTTGCCGGTGGGCGCAGCCCCCATCAAGCGGGCATTGAGCCGGTCCTGGATATAGCCACGCAAAATACCATCCTCGATCAGCACCGTGCGCTGGCTGGCACAGCCCTCGTCATCCACATTGAGCGATCCACGTCGGCCCTCGATCGTGCCGTCGTCCAGCACCGTCACCCCCTTGGCGGCCACCCGCTCGCCGATGCGGCCGGCAAATGCACTGGAGCCTTTGCGGTTGAAGTCGCCCTCCAGCCCGTGGCCCACCGCCTCGTGCAGCAACACGCCGGGCCAGCCGGGGCCCAGCACGACCGTCATCTCGCCCGCCGGGGCGGGGCGCGATTCCAGGTTGGTCAGCGCGGCTTGCACGGCCTCGTCCACATAGCGCATCAGCACGCCGTCGTCGAAGTGGTCCAGTCCAAACCGCCCGCCTCCGCCGGAGGAGCCAACCTCGCGCCGCTCACCGTGCTGCGCAATCACGGTCAGCGACAGCCGCACCAGCGGGCGCACATCCGCAGCCAGCACACCGTCGGCGCGCGCCACCAACACCACGTCATATTCGGCCGCCAGCCCTGCCATCACCTGCACGATGCGCGGATCGCGCCCACGCGCCATGCGCTCGATCTTCTCCAGCAACGCCACCTTGGCCGCGCTGTCCAGCGTGCCGATCGGGTCGTGCGCGGCGTACAACTGGCGCGAAGGAGCCACCACAGCACGCGGGCGACGCCGGCTGAGACGGGCAGTCTGGCTGCCCCCCTGGCGGCCGATGGCGCGCACGCTCTGCGCTGCCTCATGCAGCGCAGCCCAAGACAAATCATCGGAGTAGGCAAACGCCGTCTTGTCGCCACTGACTGCGCGCACGCCCACGCCTTGGTCGATGCTGAAGCTGCCGCTCTTGACGATACCCTCCTCCAGGCTCCAGCCCTCGCTGCGGGTGTACTGAAAGTACAGATCGGCATCGTCGACACCCGGGGCGAGAATGGCCGACAGCGCGCGGCGCAAATGGCCCTCATCCAAGCCATACGGCTCGAGCAGCAGGGAGCGCGCCGTGGCCAGGCGCTGCAGAGTCGGTTCAACGGCAATCATGCACGGATTGTAGGCAGCGCGGCCAAACCCGCAACGACGGCTCAGGCCGGCACCAGCCGCTTGTGGCGCCCGACCGACAGGATGATGCCCAGGCTGGCGCCGAGCGACACCATCGCCGTCCCCCCATAGCTCAAAAATGGCAGCGGCACCCCCACCACCGGCAGAATGCCGCTGACCATGCCCATGTTGACGAAGGCATAGACAAATTGCACCAGGATCAACGCCCCGGCCAGCAGGCGGCCAAACAGCGTGGAAGCGTTGGCAGCCAACATCAGGCCACGCGCCACGAAATAGGTGTAGGCCGCCAACAAGCCCAGCACGCCCAGAAAGCCGAATTCCTCGGAAAACGCAGCGAAGATAAAGTCTGTGCTGCGCTCGGGCACGAAGTCCAGATGCGTCTGGGTACCCTGCATGAAGCCTTTGCCCCACAGCCCCCCCGAGCCGATGGCGATCATGCCCTGCAGAATGTGAAAACCCTTGCCCAACGGATCCTTGGTGGGGTCGAGCAGCGTACAGACGCGCTGGCGCTGATACTCATGCAGCACCACCCAGTCCACACCCGGCGCGCACCACTGCGGCTCCATCACGATCAGGGTGACCACGCCCACGGCCGCCAACACCAGGGGCGGCACGATCAGCTTCCAGCTCAGGCCAGCAAAAAAGATCACGAACAGGCCCGAGGCCAGCACCAGCAGGGCTGTCCCCAGATCGGGTTGCTTCAGGATCAGCCCAACGGGTACGGCCAGCAAAGCCCCAGCAACCAAAAAGTCCCATGTGCCCAGCCGCCCCTCGCGGTGCTGAAACCACCAGGCCAGCATCAGCGGCATGGCGATCTTCATCAGCTCGCTGGGCTGGATGGCGATGACGCCCAGATCCAACCAGCGCTGCGCACCTTTGCGCGTCACGCCAAACAGCTCCACGGCAAGCAACAGAACGACCCCCACCCCATAGGCCGGCACGGCCAGCGCCTGCAGCCGCTGAGGGGGAATCTGCGACACCACCCACATGACGCCCGCGGCGATCAGCAGATTGCGCAAATGGTCCAGATAACGCCCCGCAATGTCGTGCGCCACGGAGTACATGACCACTTGGCCGATCGCGGCCAGCAACGCGACTGCGAGCAAAAACTGCCCATCGAAGCCGCGCACCCACGGCGCGATGCGGCTGAGCACAGGGGGTTTTTGGATGACGACGGCCATGAGAGCTGGATTATCCTGCGCGCCATGGATGCCCCGGCTTCTACCCCCGTCCCGTCCGCCACGCACCTGCTGTACCTACACGGCTTTCGCTCGAGTCCGCGCTCGTTCAAGGCGCAGCGCCTGGCGGCGCAGCTGGCCGCGCGCCACCCGCAGGTGCACTGGGCCTGCCCGCAACTGCCGGCCAGCCCGGCCGCCGCCTGGGCCCTGATCGAGGCCACCGTGGCCGCTTGGCCGAAGGCGACCGCCGCCGTGGTCGGCTCCTCGCTCGGCGGTTTCTACGCCAGCCGGCTGGCGGCGCAGCGCGGTTGGCGCGCCGTGCTGATCAACCCCGCCGTCGATCCGGCGCGGGACCTCGCGCGCCACATCGGCGAGCACCCGGCGTGGCACGACCCGGCCGAGCGCATCTTCTTCCGCCCCGAATACGTGGACGAGCTGCGCCAGCTCGCCATCGGCGCACTGCCGCACCCCGAGCGCGTGCTGCTGATCGCCGCCACCGGTGATGAGGTGCTCGACTGGCGCGAGATGGTGGCGCGCTACCCTGGCAGCCACCACCATATCGTGCCCGGCAGCGACCACGCGCTGAGCGACTTCGACGCCCACCTGCCCGTGCTGCTGGCGCATCTGGGACTGGCCTGAGCCATGACCAAGGATCGCACCCGCTTTCTCTGCCGCAGTTGCGGCGGCAGCACCCCGCGCTGGCACGGGCGCTGCCCGCACTGCGGCGCTTGGAACTCACTGGAAGAGACGGTCCTGGCCCCGCAACCCCCCGCTGCGGCGCGCACACGCATGAGCGCCCTGCGGCAGGGGCTGGCGGCGGAGGGGACGCTGGCGCGGCTGGCCGACATCGAGGCTGCAGATGTCGCGCGCACACCCACCGGGCTGCCCGAGCTCGACCGGGTACTCGGCGGTGGCGTGGTACCCGGTGCGGTGGTGCTCATCGGCGGCGACCCGGGCATCGGCAAATCGACCCTGTTGCTGCAAGCGCTGGATGCGCTGCAGCGCACCGGGCTGGCGACGCTGTATGTGACTGGCGAGGAAAGCGGCGCGCAGGTGGCCCTGCGGGCGCGCCGACTGGGCCTAAACGACAGCCAGGTGCCGGTGTTGGCGGAGATCCGGCTGGAGGCGATCCTGGCCCTGCTGCAGCAGCAACGCCCTGCGGTGGCGGTGATCGACTCGATTCAGACCGTCTACACCGAACAGCTCACCTCGGCCCCGGGCTCGGTGGCACAGGTGCGCGAATGCGCCGCGCTGCTGACGCGCACCGCCAAAGACAGCGGCGCCACCCTGGTGCTGGTCGGCCATGTCACCAAGGACGGAGCGCTCGCCGGCCCGCGCGTGCTGGAGCACATGGTGGACACGGTGCTGTATTTCGAGGGCGACGCGCACAGCAGCTTTCGCCTGGTGCGGGCAATCAAAAATCGCTTCGGCGCGGTCAGCGAGCTGGGCGTGTTTGCGATGACCGAGCGGGGCCTCAGAGGCGTGGGCAACCCGAGCGCGCTGTTTTTGAGTCAGCATCGCGAACCGGTGCCGGGCAGCTGCGTGCTGGCCACGCTGGAGGGCACGCGCCCGCTGTTGGTGGAAGTGCAGGCGTTGGTAGACGCCGGCGGTCCCGCTCCACGGCGCTTGAGCGTCGGCCTGGAGCGCGATCGCCTGGCGATGCTGCTGGCGGTGCTGCACCGCCACGCCGGCATCGCCACCAGCGATCAGGATGTGTTCGTCAATGCCGTCGGCGGCGTGCGCATCGCCGAGCCAGCGGCGGACCTGGCGGTGCTGCTGGCCGTCGCCAGCAGCCTGAGCGGGCGCGCGCTGCCGCGCGGCTTCGTTGCTTTCGGCGAGGTGGGCCTGGCCGGCGAAGTGCGCCCGGCGCAGCGCGGGCAGGAGCGGCTGAAAGAGGCCGCCAAGCTTGGCATGACGGTCGCGGTGGTGCCCACGGCCAACCTGCCGCGCAAGCCCGACGCCGCGTTTGTGCGCGCCACCGAGGGTCTGGCGCTGCACGGCGTAGCGCGCGTCGAGGAGGCGCTGGAGGTGGTGCGGGGCTTGGGGTGACGACGCGCGTCTGGCTGCGGGTAATCCCTGGTTACGCCGGGGCCCTCTGTTCCTACGATACCGATACCCAGTACGGCTTGCGTTTCGTCAAGCCTGCGCAGTCATCACCCGCCGCATCAGGAGGAAGCCCATGACACCAAGCCCGCACAACTTGCCCTCTACCTTGTCCGAAGCGAACGGCGCCAACACCCCCCCGTGGCAGCGCCGACGCTTGCTGCAAGCCGGTTTAGCGGCCGGCTCCGCGGCGTGGTTGGCCGGATGCGGCAGCATCATCGGACAGGCGCGCCCCCAGGTGGTGGTGGTGGGCGGGGGCTGGGGTGGACTTGGCGCGGTGCGCGCACTGGCGGCGCAGCCGGGGATCGACATCGCGCTGGTGGAGCCCAACGAGCGCTTCATGTCCTGCCCAATGAGTGGGCACTATGTGGCCACCGTCGGCAAGCTGGAAGACCTGCTGCACGGCTATGAGCGTGTCGATGCGCTGCCGGGGGTCAAGCGGATACGCGATCGCGTGCAGGCCATCGAGCGGGACCGGCGCGAGGTCGCATTGGCCAGCGGCCAGCGGCTGCGCTATGACTATCTGGTTCTGTCGCCCGGCATCGAGTACATGGAGGAGAGCCTGCCCGGCTTTGCCGCCGCGCGCGAGGCGCTGCCGGTGGGCTTTCGCGCTTTCGAACACCCGGCGGTACGCGCGCAGGTGGAGCGCTTTTTGGGCCAAGGCGGCACCTTCGTGATGAGTGCACCCAAGCCGCCGTATCGTTGTCCGCCGGCGCCGTACGAGCGGGCGATGCTGATTGCCGAGCAGGTCAAGCGGCGTGGCGTGCGCGGCAAGATCGTCTTTTTGGATGCCAATGCAGCACCGACACCAGCGCCGACCGCGCAGCCGATTCTGGGGGCGCTCAAGGCCTATGCCGACATCATCGACTACCGCTCCAACGTCGAGTTGCAGGCGGTCGATGCCGGCCAGCGCACGCTGCAAACCAGCGAGGGCGCGCTGCGTTTCGATCATGCCAACCTGGTGCTGCCGATGCGCGCCCATCCGCTGATCCGGCAATCGGGCTTGGGCCAGCGCTGGGCCGAGGTGGAGCTGCCCACCTTTCAAGCCAAGGCCGATGGGCGGATTTTCGTCATCGGTGATGCGCAGGGCAGTCCGCAGCCCAAGAGCGGTCAAGTCGCCTTCGGTCAGGGCCGTGCGGTCGGCGAGGAGATCGCGCGGCGTCTGCGCGGCGAGGCTGCCCCTGCCACGCAGGGCGAAATCGATCTGCCCCTGGGCATTTGCTGGGCCGCCACCTCGCACGACGAGGCGATCAACGTCAATGTCGTCACGACGTTCAAGCCGGGCGAGGCGCCCAAGTTGCGCTTTACCGTCGATCCGCAGCCCAGCGCGCGCTCTGGCAGCGCCGCCTGGAGCTGGGCGCGCGGCATCTGGCGCACGATGCTCGGCTGACGCCCGTGCCCAGCGCGCAGCGCGCTGTAGTACAGTTCGCGTCTTCCAAGCCGGCCACAGCGGCCGGCGTGGGTTCCCTTACCCCACTCATCAAAAAGGATTGTCGATGGACTTCGTTGCCGCGGCGGCGACGCCGCACTCCGCTTACTCGCTTTCCCCGCAGCGGATGCCGCGCGTGCTGGCGGTGCTGGCGCTGCTGCATATGCTGGTCATCACTGCCAGCAATGTGCTGGTGCAGCTGCCGTTTCAGATCGGCAGCGTACACACCACCTGGGGAGCGTTCACCTTCCCGCTCGTGTTCGTGCTGACGGATCTGACGGTGCGGCTGCTCGGCCCCACCGCGGCGCGGCGCGTGGTCGCGCGGGTCATGCTGCCGGCGTTGCTCGCCTCCTACTTGGTGTCGGTGCTGTTCGTCGACGGTCGGTTCGCCGGCTGGTCGGGGTTGACGACGTTCAACGATGTCGTCTTCCGTATCGCGCTGGCAAGTTTTGCGGCCTATGGGGTTGGCCAACTCACCGACATTGCGGTGTTTGCTCGCTTGCGCCGGCTGCGCGCATGGTGGGTGGCGCCGGCGGCCTCCACCACCGTCGGCGGGTGGATCGATACCTTCGTCTTTTTTTCGGCGGCATTTTGGCGCAGCTCCGACGCCTTCATGGCCGAACACTGGGTCGAAATCGCCACCGTGGACTATGCCACCAAGCTCGCTTTCAGCCTGCTGGCGCTGCTGCCGCTGTACCGCGCTGCGCTGCGCGCGCTGTTGCGCCGACTGCCCGCCGCACCCCTTGCTCCCCAGGGCGTTTGACCCGAGCGGCTGATGGTGAGCCGACTCGCTCAGGTGCCGTGTCGTTACACTAGCCGCTTTCCCTGTCAACTGGGGCGGACGCATGGCGACCGCCTCCACAGCGCGCGAGATTGTCTACCTTGTTCGCCTTGTTCGACGACGCCGGCAAGCTCAATGCCGGCCGCATCCTGTCCAGCGCCGATGCATCGGTCCAGGTCGAATTGGACTCGGGCCGCCGGCTCAAAGTCAAGGGCGCCCTTGTGCTGCTGACCTTCGAGCAGCCAGCGCCGGCGGCGCTGCTGGAGCAGGCCGCGGCGTTGGCGGCCGATATCGACCTCGACCTTGCATGGGAGTTCGCACCGGAGGACGAATTCGGCTTCGCGGAGCTGGCGGCGCTCTACTTCGACGATCCGCCGAGCGTGGTGCAACAGACGGCCACATTGCTCAAGTTACACGAGGCGCCGCACTACTTTCGACGCGCGGGCAAGGGCGGGCGCTTTCGCAAGGCGTCGGCGGAGGTGCTGCAGCAGGCGCTGGCCGCCATCGAGCGCAAGAAGGCCGTACAGGCACAAATCGATGCATGGGCAGCCGAGCTGGTGGCCGGCCGCTGCCCCGAGCCCGTGCGCGCGCAGCTCTACCGCATCCTGTTTCGCCCAGACAAGAACGCGCCCGAGTACAAGGCCGTGGTGCACGCTGCGCGCGAGTCGCACCTGGCACCGCTGGCGCTGCTGCAGCGCGCCGGGGCCATCACCAGCGCCTACCAGTTTCACTGGCAGCGTTTTTTGTTCGAGTATTTTCCGCGCGGCACCGGCTTTGCGGACCTGTCGGCACCTCCCCTGCCCGAGGACCTGCCGCTGGCCGACGGGGTAGCGGCGTTCTCGATCGACGACTCCAGCACCACCGAAATCGACGATGCGCTGAGCATACAGGGTCTGGGCAGCGGCACGGTGACGCTGGGCATCCACATCGCCGCGCCGGCGTTGGCGATCGCGCCGGACAGTGCATTGGACGCCGTGGCGCGCCAGCGCCTGTCCACGGTTTATATGCCGGGGCACAAGATCACGATGCTGCCCGACGCGGTGGTCCAGGCCTACACCTTGTTGGAGGGGGCCCCGCGCCCGGCGGTGTCGCTCTACCTGACGATTGACGAGGCGACGCTGGAGATCCACGGCGCGACGACGCGGCTGGAGCGCGTGCCGATCGCACATAACCTGCGCCATGACCAGCTCGACACCGTGGTGACGGCGGCATGGCTGGACGACCCGGCGCGCGCGCCCGAGGCGCCGCCCGAAGTGGCCGCGCTGCACGCGCCGTTGGCCTTCCTGTGGCGGCTGGCGCAGGCGTGCAAGGCGCGACGCGAGGCGGTGCGGGGTCGGCCCGAGACCTTCACCCGACCGGACTACACCTTCAAGCTGGAGGGCGTCACGGGCCCGGAGCCGAGTGGCGAGGAGACGGTGCTCATCGGCACGCGTGCACGGGGTGCGCCGTTGGACCTGATGGTGGCCGAGGCCATGATCCTGGCCAACAGCCACTGGGGCCAGTGGCTGGCCAGCCTGGGCGTACCGGGGATTTACCGCAGCCAGGCGAGCCTGGCCCCCGGCATCAAGGTGCGCATGGGCACCAAAGCCCTGCCGCACGCCGGCATCGGCGTGCCCTGTTACCTGTGGAGCACCTCGCCGCTGCGGCGCTACACGGACCTGGTCAACCAGTGGCAGATCGTGGCCTGCGCGCGCCACGGCGCTGCCGCCGCGCTGGCTGCCCCGTTCAAGCCCAAGGACACGTCGCTGCTGGCCATCATCAGCGCATTCGACGCCGCCTACACGGCCTATGGCCAGTTCCAGAGCACGATGGAGCGCTACTGGACGCTGCGCTACCTGCGCCAGCAGGGCATCGCCGAGCTGCAGGCCGCATACCTGAAGGACAATTTGGTGCGCGCAGAGACTCTGCCACTGGTGTTGACGGCACTGGGCACCGATGGGCTGCAACGCGGCGAGCGGGTGCGCGTGCGGCTGGGCGCCCTCGACGAAATCACGCTGGAGGCAAGCGGCACAGTGATCGAGAAGCTGGGCGACGTCGAAGCCGTCGCCGAATCCGACGACACGCTGGAGGGCGAGGTGGAAGCACCGCTGGCTGCGCCGCTGGCGATCGCCGTGGCCGTGGAGGACGCGGACGACGGCGCGCCACCGGCAGCCCCTGCCCCGTAGCGCACGCAGGGAGCGAGCCGCCGATGGTCCTGCCCCGTGCCCTCGCATCGCTGTCCGCCCGCTTTCGCGCCGACCCGCTGCCGTGGGCGCTGGCGCTGTCCGTGACGGTGCACGCGGCGGTGCTGACGGTGCGGTTTGCGCCGCCCTTACGGCCAGAGCGGGTGCTGCAGGACACCCCGCTGGAGGTCATCCTCGTCAACGCGCGGGGGGAACGAGCCCCCGAACGGCCGCAAGCCATCGCCCAGGCAAATCTGGCCGGTGGTGGACAGGCCCGCGCGGCTCGGGCCACCTCGCCACTGTCACCCGCCATGCAGATGCAGGCTGGCGACGCCCTGGACGATGAGGAGCAGCGCATCGAAGCGATGAAAGCGCGGCAAAGCCAGCTGTTGGCTCAACTGCGCCAGGAGATCGCCCGGTTGAGCGCCCCCGAAGCCGCCGACGCCAGCGACGCCCAGGCGCGCGAGCAGCGCCGTCAGGCCCTGCTCAAGACCCTGGCCGAAATCGAAAAGCGCATCAACGAGGAAAATGCCCGCCCGCGCAAGCGCTACATCAGCCCGGCCACGCGCGAGGAAATCTATGCCCTGTACTACGACGAGCTGCGCCGGCGCATCGAGGATCGGGGCACGGCGCAATTCCCCGAACAGGGCGGACGCAAGCTGTACGGCGAGCTGACCATGGCCATCACCGTCAACCACGACGGTCGCGTGCTCGACACCGAGGTGGTGCAGGGCTCGGGTATCCCGCCCCTGGACAGCCGGGCGCAAGCGATCGTGCGCAGCCTGCAGTTTGCGCGCTTCAGCCAGGCCATGCGCCAGCGCGCCGACCAAATCGTGGTGGTGTCGCGCTTTCGCTTCACGCGCGACGCAGGGCTGCAAACCCAGATCAGCGATACCCACTGACCCCCTGGTCCCGACGACGGCACGCTGCCATGTCTGCCCCGCCCCGCCGCACACCG
>NZ_JARJMT020000179.1 GCF_029335975.1 Tepidimonas sp. | reverse complement strand
CACCGCACAGGGTCAGCCAGCGCGGCTGGCGATCGGTGTCGGCAGCGGCCAGCCAGGGGGCCAGCAGCGTCTCGTCCAGACGCGCCCAGGTGGCAGCCCAGCCCACCCGGTCGCCTTGGGTGGCCGGTGCGGTCAGGTCGTCCACCAATCGCACGCTGGCCTGTGCCGGCGTGGGGCCGTGGCCATCCCAGCAGCCCGCGCCGGCAATCCACAGGCCATTGACCGGCAGCGCGCCGCGCGCGGCACGGGCCGCGTTGACCGGGTGGTCATGAAAGAGCATCTGCGCCTCGCTCAGCAGTCGCAGCAGCGCGCGGGCGGCGGGGTGGCGTCCCGCGTCGCGCCACCAGCCGTCGGCGCGCCGGTGCGCCACCCGATCCAGGCTGGCGCCGGTCCAGCCCTCGAACAGTGCCCCGCAGGCCAGCCAGCGCAGCGGGTCGTCGCCGCGCAATTCGATCCCATCGCTGGCGGCGTAGGGCGCGAAGGCCGCGCGCAGCGCCGCCGACTCCTCCGCGCGCAGATCGAGCGCCTGCGGTGGCACGATGGTGATCTGATCGATGCCAGCCTGCCAGGCGCATGGCCACAGCCAGGCGCAGCCCACGCCCGCCAGTCCCGCATGCCAGGCCGCCCACGGCAGTTTTCCATCGACCATCGTCCAGCCCAGGGCGCGTGCCAGGGCATGTTCGTGAGGCGGCGTCAGGCTCCAGGGGCTGCCGTCGTGCTGGGCGTGCGGTGTGGCGCGCGCCAGCCAGCGCTGCAATGCGGGCAAGGGGGGGATGGGGCAGGTGGCGGGGGTCGGTGCCGCCGCGCTGTCGTTGGCCAGTGGGGCAGCGTAGGCGATGATCAGGTGGTGGACCTCGGGCATGGCGCGATTGTTGCGCAATCGCTGCGGCACAATCGGGGTAGTCTTTCGGCACACCCATGTCATTGCCTTACGAATTCGTCATTGGCTGGCGCTACACCCGCGCCGGTCGAGCCACCCGCCGCAACGGCTTCATTTCCTTCATCAGCGCGGTCTCCATGCTCGGGATCGCGCTGGGGGTCGCCGCACTCATCATCGTCCTGTCGGTGATGAACGGTTTTCAGAAGGAAGTGCGCGATCGTATGCTGGGCGTGCTGTCGCACATCGAGGTGCTTTCCACCACCGGGGAGGCTTTGGCCGACCCTGGCGGCACCATGGCTCGGGTGCACCAACATCCGCAGGTTCGGGCGGTGGCGCCTTTCATCGCCGAGCAGGGCTTGCTGGCGCGCGGACAGGACATGAAAGGGGCGGTCATCCGTGGCATCGACCCCGCGCAGGAGCCGGCCGTGACCGCGCTTGGCGCGGATTTGGCGGTGCAAGCCTTCGGGGCCTTGCAGCCCGGGCGCTTTGGCATCGTGCTGGGGGCGGCGCTGGCGCGCTCGCTGGGGGTCACCACCGGAGACGCGGTGACGCTGGTCGTGCCCAGCGGCCAGCTCACGCCGGCTGGTGTCGTGCCCCGCTTGCGCCAGATGACGGTGGTGGGGTTATTCGACTCCGGTCACTACGAGTACGACGCGACGCTGGCGTTGGTGCACCTGGAAGACGCCCAGCGGCTGTTCCGGCTGGCGGGGCCGACCGGCATCCGGGTGCGGCTGGATGACCTGCACGCCGCGCGGGAGGTGGCCATCGAGCTGGCGGCGCAGCTCGAGCCGGCGTTGGGGCCCGGGGTGCTGGTGCGCGACTGGACGCGCGCCAATCGCACCTGGTTCGCTGCGGTACAGGTGGAAAAACGCATGATGTTCATCATCCTCACGCTCATCGTCGCGGTGGCGGCGTTCAACCTGGTGTCCACGCTGGTCATGACCGTGACCGACAAGCGGGCCGATATCGCCATCCTGCGCACGCTGGGGGCCAGCCCGCGCAGCGTGATGGCGATCTTCGTGGTGCAGGGGGCGGCCGTGGGTGTGGTGGGGACCGCGTTGGGGCTGGCGCTGGGCTTGGGGGTAGCGTTGCATATCGACACACTCGTACCCGCCCTCGAGCGCCTGCTGGGCGTGCACTTCCTGCCGCAGGACATTTATTTGATCAGCCGCATGCCCAGCGACCCGCAGACCGGGGATATCGTGCCGATCGCCGTCATCTCGCTGGTGCTGGCTTTTGTCGCGACGCTCTACCCCAGCTGGCGGGCCAGCCGGCTCAATCCCGCGGAGGCGCTGCGCTATGAGTGAGTCGGCGGGTGTGGTGCTGCAAGCGCGTGGACTGGTCAAGCGCTTTCGCGAGGGGCTGCTGGACGTGACCGTGCTGCGTGGTGTCGATTTGACAGTGCGCGCCGGCGAGACGGTGGCCATCGTCGGGGCCTCCGGCTCGGGCAAGAGCACCTTGCTGCATCTGCTGGGTGCGCTGGAGGCCCCGACCGCCGGCCAGGTGCGCTTGATGGGCGAGGATTTGCATGGCCTGTGCCCGACGCGCCAAGGGCTGGCCCGCAACCGGCATCTGGGCTTCGTTTACCAATTCCACCACCTGTTGCCGGAGTTCACCGCCCAGGACAACGTGGCCATGCCGCTGTGGATTCGGCGCGAGCCGCGCGTGGTGGCGGCCGAACAGGCGGCCGAGTGGCTGCGGCGCGTGGGCCTGGGCGAGCGGCTGCTGCACCGGCCCGCCGAGCTCTCCGGGGGAGAGCGCCAGCGCGTGGCGATCGCCCGTGCCCTGGTGACGCGGCCGGCCTGTGTACTGGCGGATGAGCCGACCGGCAATCTGGATCGCGAGACGGCGGGTGCCGTCTTCGAGCTGATGCTGGATTTGGCTCGCTCCCAGGGCACGGC
>NZ_JARJMT020000073.1 GCF_029335975.1 Tepidimonas sp. | reverse complement strand
TCTGACTTGGTCTGATCCATCATGGCGGGGGCCGTTTTCAGTCGTCACATGCTGTTGCGTCCTGCCGCTAGCGGCACAGCGCCTTTCCCCCACCGGAGAGCGCATCGAACCACGCCACCACATCGTCGTAATGGCAGGGGCTGTCGGGGTTGGTGCGGTCGCTGGCGCACTGCGGGGCCACGGTCTGGTACGGGGATGCGGTGCGGCGGGTGTTGCGCCATTCCGCCCCTTCGCCAGCCGTCGGGCTGCTGCCTGCCAGCGGGGCTGGCAGCCATACCAAATTGTTGGCCGCTGGGCTGGCTTGCGGCAGCGCCGCCCCGCGGCCGGTGCGACCGTGGCTGATCAGCACCACGCAGGCGTTGGCCACATCGCCACTGCCGTCGCCATTTTGGTCCACCGCCAGGGGGTCGGCAGCCGCTGGACAGGCGGCAGACAATCGCACCGAGATCAAGCGCCCCCAGCCATCGGTGACGTCGTCGGGGCTGAGTCCAAGTCGCCGCAGCGACGCACTGGGAGCGCCACCCGGGTTGGCCCAGCCCACCGGGGGCAAATGGCCTGGCGGCAGGTTGGCAGGTTCGATGAGGGGTGTGCTTGTGGGGGGATTGCGCCCCGGCAGGTCGGGAAAGCCGTTGTGAATCAGGTGGTAGGCGCACAGCGCCCCGCGGATGCGTTCGATGCGCTGCAAGGTGAGGGCTTCGCGCGCTTGGGCGTCGCTGGCACGCTGCAACAGTTGCATGGCCAAGGCGACCGCGCCTGCCAACATCAGGGATAACACGATGCTGACGGCAGCCATCCCGCGCGCCCGCGCCGGCGCGGTTGCCAGCCAGGCTATACGGTCACTCCGTCGACTTCGGGCGAGCGCCGAAAAAGGGTAGGAACGAGAAGGCATGCCGCTTACGGTTGAACCTTTTGCGCCTCTACCGCCACCTGCATGAGGGTGCGCCAGACGACCAGGTCGTCAAAGTCGGCAGAAGCCTGCCCCTGGTAATAGCCTTGCGTGACATTGTTTTTGACGGGCTGACCGTTGTCGTTTTGCCGCTCGACCGACGCCGGGCCACCGGCCATCAGAACCCCGCTGCTCGTATAGCCGCCAAAGCGGTTGGGACCATGGCTGATGAGCACGTAGGCCGCACCGGTGTTCAGGGCAGGGTCGGCCAACACGGCGGCGGAGCCCGGCGCCAACACCCGATGGCCCAGCCGGGGCGGGCCCAAAGCGTCCAGACAGGACTTCCAATCGGCGGCACTGCGCGTACTAAACGGTGTAGTCGACGACGGACAGGAACCCAGCGCAGTGGCGAGCGTCAGCGAGCGCCCCGCCGTCCCATAGGTCATCCAGGGCCAGTAGCTGATGCGCCCACCCCAGGCGTCCAGCACCTCATCGGCCGTCAAACCCAGGGTGCGCCATGGCACGACGGCTCTGGACTGCACGCTGGACTGACAGCCGGATGAGGTGGCGCCCGACTGCTCCAAGCCGGCACCCACCGCGTCATCCGCCAAAGCCCCGTCAGCCGGGCACGGCAGGCGGCCGTTCAACATCACAAAACGGGTCAAGGCGGCCTCGATGGCGGCCAGCTTGGCCCGGGTTTCTTTGATCTGCTGGGCTTCGCGCAGCCCGCTGCTGATCGGCAAAAAGAGCGCAGCCATCAGGGCGATGATGGCCAGCACCAGCGCCATCTCCACCAGCGTCAAGCCGGTCGTCGCTGGCCTGCCCGCAACCGGCTGCTGCCCCCTCCAAGGGCTTTGGGTATCTTTTGCCATGGCAGTGACCCTGTCAGGGTTGATAAAACGCCCACCGCATCATTCTAGGGGGAGCGCTGCCCTGGCGGGGCGCCCGTCAAGTCTTTTGACAGCGGCGCCGTGGGCGCCGGCCAGTCGGTCCGCGGGGGCAGCAAATCGCTCACCTGCCCGTCCGGCTGCAGCGTCTGTCCGGGCCGCAGGGCAATGAGGCGGCCTTCCCGCTCCAGAATGACCCGATCCGGGCCCACAGCCCGCAGGCGCACCTGCGCACCCAAGTGGTCGCCCGCACGCAGCAGCTGGCCGTTGATCCAGACGCTGCCGGCGGTGTGTGGTGCCTGCACCAAGCCCTGGATTTGCCAGGGGCCACTGGGGTCGCCCTCGCTGGCATCGGTCTGGTCGCCAGCGGCACGGCGCGCCCGTTCGATGGCCGCCCTCTGCGCTGGGGTCAGTATCCAGCGCAGAGGGCCGGGCACTGTGGCGCCCAGCGCCGCGGGCTGTGGAGAGCCTGGCGCCGCCAGGGCGGCTGCCGCCGCCAGGCCAGCCAGCGCCAGCCCCGCCAGCCTTAGGGCTGAACAGCAGGCGCGGCCGCCGGCGCGGCGCGCGGGATGAAAAATAGCGTCCATTGACACTCCCACTCCAGATTGGGCAGGGCCGCGTCGGCCGACGGTTGCGCCGCACCCCCGTCCGCGCGGCTGCGGTCGGTGGTGAATTGGCACTGCTGCAGGGCGGCGCTGCTGCCCAGCAGGCGCTGGATTGCCTGCACCACGCCCCAGGCTTCGATATCGTGCATGTGCCTGCCCCTCAGGCGCAGGGTCTGGGCACTGGGCTGTGCGGTCGCCGGCTGGGCCTCGCCCGGCGCGGCTGGCTCCAGCGGCGCGGGCAGCGCTGCGGCTGGGTCCTGCGCCGCCGACCAGGGCTGCGCAGGGCCCAGCTCCAGCTCGACGGCCTGCTGCAACCAGTCGGGCTGGGTGCCAAGCCAGTCGAGAATCTTTTGCATTTGCAGCGCCCGCCAGGTCGCCAACGGCTCGTCGCTGATCAGCCCCTCGCGCTGCCACTCGGCATAGGGGATACGGTATTCGAGCGCCAGGTCGTGGTCCTGGCGCGCCTGGGAGAGCTGTGCGGCAACGGTGTCGCGCTGGCCCTGCAAAAGCTGCAATTGCTGGGTTTGCTGTGGAGCCCACCACATAAGCGCCGCCAGCAGCAGCGCCTGTATCGCCAGCACACTCCCCCAACCCCAAGTCAGGGGCCGCAAGGCACGCCAGAGGGCCTCACGCAACAAGGGGGCATGGATCATGATGGACTCCCTGGCGCAGGGGAGGGAGCAAGGGCTGGGTTGGGGCCAGCGCCGGTCAGATCGGCGCGGCGCATCAGGCACCAGGCGCTGCTGTCTTGGTCTTGCCGTTCCTGGGCTGCGCCGGCGCGCAGTGCGAGCGCGCCGCGCGCCGCAATGGGGGATTCGATCACGGCCCAGTCGGGGTCGGCTTGCAGACGGCGTTCCAGCTGTTCGACCCGACGCTCGCGCTCGGCGGGCCGCATCTCGCCCGGCAGATAGAGCTGGATGCGCACCGAGTCGGCCTGCGGGCTGTTTGGCGGTGCGCTTGCTTGCGGCGGTGTTCCCCCCTCTTGGGCGATACGCTGGGCGGCCTGGGTGCAGGCGGGCTTGCGCTGCCATTCCCATTGTTTGACCTGGATCTGCGCGGGGACATCGGCCAGCCAACGCTGTGTGCTGGCGATCGCCTGTGCCGCACCGCCGTCGCTGCTGGCCGCGCCCGGCCGCAAATGGGGCAACTGCAGCACCTGGCGCAGCAGCGCGAGGTCGACGCCGGTGGCGTCAAGATCGCGCTGCAGCTCCCGTATAGCCGCTTGGTCGGCGCTGATTTCGCTTTCCAGCGCCGCTTGCTGCTGCCGCAACTGGGCCAGCGCCTGCCACTGCGCATCCAGCCCGCCCAGTAACACCAGGCTGAGCAAGCCCAGCGCCGCGTGCGCACCCCGGCGCGCCAGGCGCGCCAAATGATAGCGCCGCATCTCGGCCGTGGCGAGCTGCCAGGGCAGCCTCGGCCCCACGCCGGCCAGCAGGGCTTCGAGGGGCATGGCGGCTTCGGGATGCGCTTGCCAAGTCTGGTTCGCGGGCGGCGCCGCCGGCTGCCAGTCGCTCAGGCGCCCTAACAGATGAACGGACAAAGGCTGGGTGCGCGGCACCATACCCTGGTCTTGAAGAAAGCGCACTGTCGCTGCAAGCTCGTCAGCCAGCGCACCCTGGGCATCGGCTGGAATGAGACGGGTGTAGAGCGGCTGCGCCCCCTGCACCGCCACCACACGACTGCCGTGCGCAGACGGATAAACGGCCACATGGTATCCGCCATCGTCGGGTATGTGGCCCCGCATCAGTTGCAGCAGCGGGGCTGTCAACGGCCAGACCCCCACGATGGGCTGTTGCTGTTCCAACAAGCGCTGCAGGTTTTGCAGTATCTGGGGGCTGGCCACGGTACAGACCGTAGCCGTCGCGACGTGACGCCAGGGGACCTGACTCGACACCCGCATGGCCCACAGCGGGCTGGAGGCCACATCCAGGGCCACTTGGGTTTGCAAAAACGCCTGCCGGTCGCGCAGCGACAGTGCCGGTGTGCTCAATGTGCGCCAGCTTTCTTCCAGGACATCGACGACCACAATGATCGGCTGTCGCGGATGCGTCGGCGGCGCCGGCAACCAGACTTGCCCTTTGGGCGTGATCAGCAAGACAGGCTGCCGCGGACGTGGGCGACGCGGGATCCCGACCCTCATGGCTCAGACGATCTTGGTAATGGTGTCATAAATTGGCCCGAGCACGGCCAGCATGATCCAGCCTAGGATCAGACCCAAGATGACCGTGATGATCGGCTCCAACAGCGATTGTATCCGGTCAACCGTGTCGCGCACCTCCCGATTAAAAAAGCGGGTGACATTATCCAATGCTTGATCGATGGCGCCGGTCATTTCGCCGACGCGCAGCATGCGAATGGCAATCGATGGAAAAATGGGTTCGGCAGCAAAGGCGTCGGTGATGCCAGTGCCGGTGACGATACGGTCTCTGACGCGCGCGGTTGCCTGTTGAATGGGCAGATTCTGTGTGACCTCGATACAATGGTCCAGCCCCTGGATGATGGGCACGCCACTGCGGTACATCAGCCCAAAAATGTCCAACAAGCGGGCCACGACGATTTTGTGCACCAGCGGCCCCAGAAGTGGCAATTTGAGCAAGATGGTTTGCAGCTGCAGGCGCAGTTTAGGATTATGGCGCGCCGCCCAGGCGACCAGGGCGATCGATAACGGCGGCGCACCCAGGATCGCCCACCAGTAATGAACAAAACCATCGGAGACCGCAATCAACAGCCGGGTGTGCAGCGGCAGCTCTTGCCCAGAGGACTGGATGAACGACACCAGCTGCGGCACCAAATACACCATCAAAAACACCACTACACCGCTGACGGTGAGGGCCACAAAAGACGGGTAGGCCAAGGCTTTTTTCAACTGGGCGGTCAATTCGATCTGCCAGCGCATCGATTCGACAATCCGCTCCAGCACTTCGGGCAGCGCC
>NZ_JARJMT020000151.1 GCF_029335975.1 Tepidimonas sp. | reverse complement strand
GCGCCACACGCCGTTTTTCAACAACTACCGGCCGCAGTTTTACTTCCGCACCACGGACGTGACGGGCTCCATCGAGCTGCCCAAGGACAAAGAGATGGTGATGCCGGGCGACAACGTCTCGATCACGGTCAAGCTGATTGCGCCGATTGCGATGGAAGAAGGCCTGCGCTTTGCAATCCGCGAAGGCGGCCGCACCGTCGGCGCCGGCGTGGTGGCCAAGATCATCGAGTGAGGCCGCGGTCATGAACAAGCAAAAGATTCGCATCCGCCTCAAGGCGTTCGACTACAAGCTGATCGACGCCTCCGCCGCCGAGATCGTGGAGACGGCCAAGCGCACCGGCGCCATCGTCAAGGGCCCTGTGCCCTTGCCGACGCGCATGAAGCGCTTCGACATTCTGCGCTCGCCGCACGTCAACAAAACCAGCCGCGATCAGTTCGAAATCCGCACCCACCAGCGGCTCATGGACATCATCGATCCGACCGACAAGACGGTGGACGCGCTGATGAAGCTGGACCTGCCGGCGGGCGTCGACGTCGAGATC
The DNA here is from genome assembly GCF_029335975.1 of Tepidimonas sp. Lineage (GTDB taxonomy): Bacteria > Pseudomonadota > Gammaproteobacteria > Burkholderiales > Burkholderiaceae_C > Tepidimonas. The sequence continues at coordinate 20,382 of NZ_JARJMT020000151.1, read as the reverse complement.
AAGCTGCAATAATCCTAAGCGCTTGACGCCGCGAAGCCCGCAAGATAAAATTGCGGGCTTCGCGCTTTTTTAGAGCGAAGCAAGCCTGTAACTTGCCTGTGTCTTCGGAAGCCTTTGCTCCGAACACAGGCCATCAGCCCCGGCCAATTGCAGTCGGGAACGGAGAAAACCATGAGTCTGAGCAACTCTCTCGGGTTGTTGGGCCGCAAGGTGGGCATGATGCGTCTGTTCACCGAGGACGGGGATGCGGTGCCCGTCACGGTGGACGATGTGTCCAACAACCGGGTGGCGCAAGTCAAGACCCAGGCCGTCGATGGCTATGACGCCCTGCAGGTGGCGTTCGGCAAGCGGCGTGCCACGCGGGTGACCAAGCCCATGGCGGGTCACTACGCCAAAGCCGGCGTCGAAGCCGGCGAAATCCTTCAAGAGTTCCGTGTCAGCGCCGAGGTGGCGGCCAAGTACGCCCCGGGTGCGCAAATCCCCGTCGCCGAGCTGTTCCAGCCCGGCCAAAAGGTGGATGTGCAAGGCACGACCATCGGTAAAGGCTACGCCGGCACCATCAAGCGGCACAACTTCGGCTCGCAGCGCGCCTCACACGGCAACAGCCGCTCGCACAATGTGCCGGGTTCGATCTCCATGGCGCAGGACCCGGGCCGCGTGTTCCCGGGCAAGCGCATGACCGGTCACATGGGCGACGAGACCGTCACCACCCAGAACCTGGACGTGGTGCGGGTCGATGCCGAGCGTCAGCTGCTCCTGATCAAGGGGGCCGTTCCCGGTGCCAAGGGCGGCTTCGTGACCGTCCGTCCGGCTGTCAAGGCCGCCAAGTAAGGAGCGAACGGATGCAAGTCGAACTCCTCAACGACCAGGGTCAGGCTGCCTCCACCGTGGATGTGCCCGAGACCGTGTTTGGTCGCGAATTCAATGAAGCGTTGGTGCACCAGCTGGTCGTGGCCTACCAGGCCAATGCCCGCCAGGGCACGCGTGCCCAAAAGGACCGGGGTGCCGTCAAGCACACGACCAAAAAACCGTTCCGCCAAAAAGGCACCGGCAATGCCCGTGCGGGTATGGCGTCGTCGCCGCTGTGGCGCGGGGGCGGCAAAATCTTCCCGAGCAGCCCCAACGAAAACTTCAGCCAAAAGCTCAACAAGAAGATGTATCGCGCCGGCATGGCGGCCATCTTCTCGCAGCTGGTGCGCGAAGGCCGTCTCTCGGTGGTCGAGGGCCTGAAGGTCGATGCGCCCAAGACCAAGCTGCTGGCCAACAAGCTCAAGGCCATGAACCTGAACTCGGTGCTGGTGATCGCCGACGAGGTCGACGAGAACCTGTACCTGGCGTCGCGCAACCTGCCCAATGTGCTGGTCGTCGAGCCGCGCTACGCCGACCCCGTGTCGCTGGTGCACTACAAGAAGGTGCTGGTCACCAAGGGTGCGCTCGACCAACTCAAGGAGATGTTCGCATGAACCCGCCGAAGTTCGACGAAGGTCGCTTGATGCAAGTGCTGGTGGCGCCGATCATCTCCGAGAAGGCCACCCGCGTCGGGGAAAAGACCAACACCGTCCTGTTCAAGGTGCTGCGCAATGCCAGCAAGCCCGAGATCAAGGCCGCGGTGGAGCTGCTGTTCAATGTGAAGGTGCAGGACGTCAACGTTCTGAACCAAAAGGGCAAGGCCAAGCGCTTCGGCAAGACCATGGGTCGCCGCGACCATGTGCGCAAGGCCTATGTGACCCTGGCCGAAGGTCAGGAGATCCAGTTCGGCGCAGAGGGTGTCTAATCATGGCAGTCATCAAGATGAAGCCGACCTCGCCGGGCCGTCGTGGCATGGTGAAGGTCTCGCGCGATAACCTGTACAAAGGCCCCGGTTACGCCCCGCTGCTGCAGCCGCTGGCCAAAACCGCCGGTCGCAACAACAACGGGCACATCACCGTGCGTCACAAGGGCGGCGGTGCCAAGCACCACTACCGCATCGTGGACTTCCGCCGCAATAAAGACGGCATTCCGGCCAAGGTGGAGCGCCTGGAGTACGATCCCAACCGCACCGCGCACATCGCGCTGCTGTGCTATGCCGACGGCGAGCGCCGCTATATCGTTGCGCCGCGCGGGATCGAAGTGGGACAGACCGTCCTGAGCGGGCCCGAGTCGCCGATTCGCGTCGGCAACACTCTGCCGATTCGCAACATCCCGGTCGGCTCCACCATTCACTGCATCGAGCTCAAGCCGGGCAAGGGTGCCCAAATGGCGCGCTCGGCCGGTGCCTCGGCTGTGCTGCTGGCGCGCGAAGGCGTCTACGCCCAGGTGCGGCTGCGCTCGGGCGAGGTGCGCAAGGTGCACGTGGACTGCCGCGCCACCATCGGCGAGGTCTCCAATGCCGAGCACAGCCTGCGCCAGCTCGGCAAAGCCGGCGTCAAGCGCCACATGGGCATTCGCCCGACGGTGCGAGGCGTGGCGATGAACCCGATCGATCACCCGCACGGTGGTGGTGAGGGCCGCACGGGTACCGGCAAGCCGCCGGTCGATCCGTGGGGCAACCTGACCAAGGGTTACCGCACCCGCAGCAACCGCCGCACGCAAAACATGATCGTGTCGCGCCGCAAGAAGTAAAGGGTTGAGCCATGTCTCGTTCTCTGAAAAAAGGTCCCTTCGTTGACCATCACCTGATGGCCAAGGTCGAGAAGGCGCAGGCCGCCAAGGACAAAAAGCCGATCAAGACCTGGTCGCGGCGCTCGACGATTCTGCCCGAGTTCATCGGCCTGACCATTGCCGTGCACAACGGCAAGCAGCATGTGCCGGTGTATGTGACCGAGCAGATGGTCGGCCACAAACTGGGCGAGTTCTCGCTGACGCGCTCGTTCAAGGGCCACCCCGGCGACAAGAAAGCCAAGAAGTAAGGATTGATCATGGAAACCCGCTGTATCGTTCGCGGCGTGCGCCTGTCGGCCGACAAGGGCCGGCTGGTGGCCGACCTGATTCGCGGCAAGAAGGTGGACCAGGCCCTGCAGATCCTGACCTTCACGCCGAAGAAGGCTGCCGGCATCATCAAGAAGGCGCTGCTGTCCGCCATCGCCAACGCCGAGCACAACGACGGTGCCGACATCGACGAGCTGAAAGTCAAGACCATCCACGTCGAGCAGGGCACCACCCTCAAGCGCTTCACGGCGCGCGCCAAGGGCCGGGGCAACCGCATCAGCAAGCCGACCTGCCATATTTACGTGACCGTCGGCAACTGACCAGGAAAGGAAGACCATGGGGCAGAAAATCCATCCTACCGGCTTCCGTCTGTCGGTCAGCCGCAATTGGGCCAGCCGCTGGTACGCCAGCAACCGCGAGTTCGCCGGCATGCTCGCCGAGGACATCAAGGTGCGTGAGTACCTGCGCGAAAAGCTGAAAAACGCCGCCGTCTCGCGCGTCGTCATCGAGCGACCCGCCAAGAATGCGCGCATCACCATCTACTCGGCGCGTCCGGGCGTGGTGATCGGCAAGAAGGGCGAGGACATCGAGCGTCTGAAGAAACACCTGGCCACGATGCTGGGCGTGCCGGTGGCCGTCAACATCGAAGAGATCCGCAAGCCCGAGGTCGATGCGCAGCTGATCGCCGACTCGATCACCCAGCAGCTCGAAAAGCGCATCATGTTCCGTCGCGCCATGAAGCGCGCGATGCAAAACGCCATGCGCCTGGGCGCGCAGGGCGTCAAGATCATGTCGTCGGGGCGTTTGAACGGCATCGAAATCGCGCGCACCGAGTGGTACCGCGAGGGCCGCGTGCCGCTACACACGCTGCGTGCCGACATCGACTATGGCACCTCGGTGGCCAAGACCACCTACGGCACCATTGGTGTCAAGGTCTGGGTCTACAAGGGCGACAACCTGGGCCGCAACGATGTGCCGTCGCTGGACAGCACACCGCGTCCCGACGATGAGCGCCGGCCCCGTGGCCCGCGCCGCGAAGGGGCCCGCCCCCCGCGCGGTGGCGCCCGCCGGGCTGGCAGCCAAGCGGCACCGGCCGACGGCAGCGACAAGCCGGCCGAGGCCACCGCACAACCCGCCGTTAAGCGCGTTCGTTCCGACGCACCCGCATCTGCAGCAGCGGACGGCAAAGGAGAATAACCATGTTGCAACCTGCTCGTCGCAAATACCGCAAAGAGCACAAGGGCCGCAACACCGGGGTGGCCACCAGCGGCACCACGGTGGTGTTCGGCGACTTTGGTCTGAAGGCCACCGACCGTGGCCGCCTGACGGCGCGCCAGATCGAGGCTGCACGCCGTGCCATCAGCCGTCACGTCAAGCGCGGCGGCCGCATCTGGATCCGTGTCTTCCCGGACAAGCCCATCACCAAAAAGCCGGCCGAAGTCCGCATGGGCAACGGCAAGGGGGGTGTGGAGTTCTATGTGGCCGAGATCCAGCCCGGCAAGGTGCTGTACGAAATCGTCGGCGTGCCCGAACAACTGGCGCGTGAGGCGTTCCAGCTCGCGGCGGCCAAGCTGCCGCTGCGCACCACGTTCGTGACCCGCATGCTGGGCCAGTGAGGAAGGAGCACACCATGAAATCCGCTGAACTGCGCCAAAAGGACGTTGCCGCTCTGCAGGCCGAAATCAAGTCGCTGCAGAAGGCCCACTTCAATTTGCGCATGCAAAAGGCCACGCAACAGCTCGGCAACACGGCTGCGCTGCGTCAGACCCGCCGGGCCATCGCTCGCGCCAAGACCATTCTGGCCGAGAAGCAGGCCGCCGGCCAGTGAGGAGCACACCATGACGCAAGCCAAACTCAAGCGCACGCTGATCGGCAAGGTCGTCAGTGACAAGCGCGCCAAGACCATCACCGTGCTGGTCGAGCGCCGTGTCAAGCACGAGCTCTACGACAAAATCGTGATCAAGTCGAGCAAGTACCACGCCCATGACGAGAAGGGCGAGTACAAGCTGGGCGACATCGTCGAAATCACCGAAAGCCGTCCTTTGTCCAAAACCAAGAACTGGGTGGCCACGCGCCTGGTACAAAAGGCCGCCGAGGTCTGATGTGCCGTCGGGGCGGCGGCCGGGCAGGACGTCGCTCGCGCAGTATGGGAGCACTGCCATGCCAATGACCGGCTTCGCAGCCAGGTCAATCCGGGCGACCGACAATGCGGTCGCCCTTTTTTATTGGTGAGGAGAAACCGAGATGATCCAGATTGGCGATATGCTGCCCGACGTCACTCTGATGGAGTACATCGAGACCGAAGGCCAGGGCTGCAGCATCGGCCCCAACCCCGTGCCTGTGCGCGCCGCTGCCGCTGGTAAAACGATAGCGCTGTTCGCCGTGCCGGGCGCTTTCACGCCGACCTGCTCGGCCCAACATCTGCCGGGCTATATCGAGCGCTACGACGAGCTGCGCGCCGCCGGCGTGGACGAAATCTGGTGCGTGAGCGTGAACGACGCCTTCGTGATGGGGGCGTGGGCCCGCGATCAGGGCACGGCGGGCAAGGTCCGCATGCTGGCCGACGGCAGCGCCCAATTCGCCCAGGCCACCGGCTTGACGCTGGACCTGAAGGAACGTGGCCTGGGCCTGCGCAGCAACCGCTACTCCATGCTCGTGCAGGACGGGGTGGTCAAGACGCTCAACATCGAGGGGCCAGGCCAGTTCGAAGTCAGCGACGCCGACACGCTGCTGGCGCAAGCGCGGCAGCTGCGCTGAGGCCGCTGCACCCGTGCGCGCTCAAAAGCTCAGCTTGAGATAGTGCGCACCCGGCAGGGGGTTGTGGTAGTACGGAGGGATTTCCTCGAACCCGATCTCGTGGTAGAGGGTGCGCGCCGCCTCCATGTCGCGCAGCGTGTCCAGCAGCACGCAGTCGTAGCCCGCTTGCTGCGCGAGCAGCAGCGTTTGTTCGACCAGTTGGCGACCCAGGCCGAAGCCCCGAAACGGCCGTCGCACGAACAGGCGCTTCATCTCGCAGGCGTTGCCGTGGTCGCTGTCCAGCAGGGGGCGCAGCGCGCAGCAGCCGGCCGCTTCGCCGTCCACCGTGGCCAGCACCAGGGCACCCAGTGGAGGTGCGTAGGCACCCGGCAAACTGGCCAGCTCATCGGCAAATCCCTGAAAACCCAGATCGATACCGATATCGTCCTGGTATTCGAGGAACAGGCTGCGAATATCGTCCAGCCGCGGGCCCTCGGTGACCGTGTGCAGGCAGATGACCGGCGTCGCGCGATCGATGTCGGTCTGGGCGGGATCGTCGACCATACGCCAATGATAGGGGCATCCGCCGCCGGCGGCGAGAGGGCTGGTCTCAGGGGTTGCCCAGGTTGACCACCGCCAGCGTCGCCGCGACACAGGCCGCTGCCACCACCAGTGCCAGCGCGCGTTGCCGCCAGCCATCCGCGCTGGCCGGGGTGTGCGGCGGCAGCGGTTTGTCGCCGTGCAGCATGGCCGGCAGCAGCGCCCGGCCGTGCCGTAGCCGGTAGTAGGCGATGGCGGCGATGTGCAACGCGGTCAGCCCCAGCACCAGCAGTTTGCCCCATCCCTTGTGGTAGGCTGTCGCGGCATAGGCGGTGTCGGCGGCAACGAAGCGTGACAGCGGGCCAGCGAACGCAATTTCGTCGTCGCTGATGAGGCCGGTGCCCACCTGTACCGCCAACACCCCCAAGATGGCCAGCACCGACAGGGCCCCCAGCGGTGAGTGCCCGATGTCGTCATCCGGCTGGCCGCGTCCGCGCAGATAGTCCCACACCCTTCTGGGGCCGCGGACGAAATGGCGGAACTGCGACCAGCGTCCCCCCACCACGCCCCATATCAGGCGAAACAGCAGCAGCGCCAACACAGCGTAGCCCAGGCGCTGATGCCACGTCATCCAGTTGCCGCCCAGGTTGGCGGTTATGAGCAGGCCCACGATGGCAAGCGCCAGCAGCCAGTGAAACAGCCGGGTGGGCAAATCCCAAATACGTACAGGACGCACGTCGTGGGGGTGGGACGATGCGCTCATGACAGAACCTTTCCTCTTCGACAGGGGCGTGTCACAGCAAGGACACCAATGTCAGCATACACTACGCGGGTCTTTTAACCCCTGGAGGTATGTCATGAAACTTCACGTCGCCATCGCTGCCGCGGCAATGCTCCTCAGCACAGCGGCCCATGCTCAGTTCCAAAAGCCCGAGGATGCCGTCAAGTATCGCCAATCGGCATTTGCCGTGATGGGCAACCACTTCAACCGCATCGGCGCCATGGTCCAAGGACGCGTGCCCTTCGATGCCAAGGTGGCGCAGGAAAATGCGGCCATCGTGGCCATGCTGGGGAAATTGCCTTGGGCTGGTTTTACCCCGGAGACGGAAAAGCTCAAAAGCCGCGTGAAGCCCGAGGCCTGGGCCGAAATGGACAAGGTGCGCGCCGGCGCTGACAAGATGATGAAGGCGGTGGCCGAGCTCGATGCGGCCGCCCGCACCGGCAACCTGGATGCGGTCAAAAAAACTTTCGGTGACGCCGCTGCGACCTGCAAGGCGTGTCACGACGCCTACCGCGAGTAAGGCGCACACGGCCGCGGCGCGTGCGGGCCTGCGCACGCGCCGCATCTGCGTTCTGGCGCGCGTCCTCAGCCTTCGGCGAGCAGCTTGTCCAGCAGCCCCGCCAAAGCCGAGAAATCGGGCGCGCCGACGTAGCGCTTGACGATGCGTCCTTGCCGATCGACGATATAGGTCGTCGGCGTGAGTTTGACCTCACCCCAGGCGCGCGCCAGCGCTCCGTCGCGGTCCAGCGCCACCTTGAAAGGCAGCTGCCGGGTGCGGGCGAAATTGGCCACCCATTCAGGCGGGTCATAGCTCATGGCCACAGCGACCGTCTCGAAGCCGCGCGGCGAAAAGCGCCGATGCGTCTCGACGAGCTGCGGCATTTCCTGGACGCAGCTCACGCAGGTGGTCGCCCAAAAATTGACCAACAACACTTTGCCGCGCAGCTCGGCGCTGCTCAGCGCGCTGCCGTCCAGCAAGTAAAAGGTCGATTCGGGGGCTCGATCGGCAGCGCCGCAGCCGTAGAGCCCCGTGCCGCTGAGCGCCAAGAGCCAGGGCGACGCCAGCAGCCAGGGACGAAGACGGGGAGTCATGCGCACACATCCTTCCAAAGTCGGCAGCCAAGATTGGACCACAAGCCCATCGCGGTCGCGTGGCCGAGGTTGCACCCGTTGGGGGGCCGTCGTCCGGAAAAAGTTCGCGTTCCTGGGGGATAGCGGCCGAAAATGCTGGTCCGGGGCCAAATCTGTGCACAATGCGAGAGATGAACGTGAAACTCCCCCATGCTCGTTCACTGCGGGTGCTGGTCGCTGATGACAATCCGCTCAATCTGCGCTTGGCCACGCGCATCCTGCGCGACATGGGGCACAGCGGTGTGCTGGTGGGCGACGGCCACAAAGCCCTGGAGGCCCTGCATGCGCAAAGCTTCGACCTGGTTTTGATGGATGTGACCATGCCCGGTTTGGATGGCCTGGAGGCATTGCGCGAGCTGCGCGCGCGCGAGGCCGCCGGCCGGCATCGGCGCACCCCGGTGATCATGGTCACCGCCTACGATTTGCCCGAAGACCGACGGCGCATCCTGCAGGCCGGGGCCGATGGCTTCGTGGCCAAGCCCTTGGATGCCGAGCGCTTGACCGCCGAGATTCGGCGCGTGTTGGCGTAGGTCCATCGGTCGACGCGGAAGGGGGGCGCATGCGTATTCGTTGGCAGTCGCGCGGGGCTGGCTGGATAGCCGCGCTGGTGGCCTCGGCCGTGTTGGCTACAGGAATGGGCCTGGCCTGGTGGGTGGACCGTCAGGGGCGGCAGGAACTGCAGGCCCACTTGGATCGGCAGCTGGAGGCCGCCGAGCGGCGCCTGGACGCGGCCATGCAGCGGTATGCCGCGCTGCTGCTGGGAGCGCGCTCCTGGCTGCATGCGCAGCCGCAAGCCGACTGGCGCGCGGCGCGCACCTATGTCGGCTCGCTGGAGCTGGCCGAGCGTTACCCAGCCGCCTCCGGCCTGGCGTTCGTGCGCCGACTGCCCGCCGAATCCGCGTCCGACTGGGAGGCGGATTTGCAAAAGCGTGGCTTGCCGGTGGATGTACGTCTGCGTCCGATCCGGCCCATGCCCTATCCCAGCGCGGACCGTTATGTCGTCGACTGGATCGAGCCCTCGGGGCAGGAGCGCGTCATCGGGCTCGAGCTCAGCGCCGATCCGCTGCGCTGGCGGGCCATGCAGCAGGCAGCCGCCAGTGGTGACTGGGCGGTGACGGCGCCGGTCCGTCTGGCCAATACCGATCGCATCGAGCACGGATTGCTCTTCGTGCTGCCGGTCTACCGTGGGGGGTGGGTGCCAGCCAGTCCCGCCCAACGTTGGGCGGATTTGGTGGGCTTCGTGGTCACGGGCCTGCCGGCGCACGAGCTGGCGCACGAGGTGGGCTTGAGCGGTGACCTCCACGACTGGCACTGGGTGGATGTGGACGCGCAGCCGGCGGCCAGCGCCGCCTTACCAGGGCAAGCCATTCCAGCCCCCAATGCGGGCGATGCCGGCCCAGGGATCGACCTGCTCGATACCGATGGCCATGGGGGCCGTTTGTCCGTGGCGTCCAGCGCGGCTGGTGTGTCGGGGGACGTGTGGTTGGGGCAAGCGAGCGCCGGGGCACAACGCATCATTCATTTGGGCCAGCGCCGCTACGTGCTGGCGGTGCACAGCACCCCGACGCTCGAGCGCCAGTGGCAACCCGCGGCTGTGCCGATCATCGCGGTCAGCGCCTTGCCGATCGCCTTGCTGGCTGGCTGGGCGACGCTGGCGGCGTTTCGGCTGCGCCGCGCGGAGCGCGAACGGGTGGCCGCCCTGCGCAGCGATGTGGTGCGTCTGTCGCTGGTGGCGCGCTACACCCACAACGCCATCATCTTCACGGACGCATCCGGCCGCATCACCTGGGTCAATGACGCCTGCGAGACCTTGACCGGCTACACCCGCGAGGAACTGCTCGGCCAGGTGCTGGGGGACTTGCTCCAGTCCCCTGCCACCGACCCGCAGGCGGTGGCCAAGTTGCGCGAGGCGGTGCGTCGTGGCCACGGCTGCCAGGTGGATATCCTCAACCACCGCAAGGACGGCAGCGACTACTGGGTGTCGATCGAGCTGGTACCACTGCGTGACGAAGCGGGCGCCTGTACGGGCTTCATGGCGGTGGAGATCGATATCACCGAGCGCGTGCAGACGCAGGAGCGGTTGCGGGTGGCGCTGGCCGAAGCCGAAACATTGATGAACACGGTGCGTCAACATGCCATCGTCAGCCAGGCCGCGCCCGACGGCACCATCATCGACGCCAACGAGGCGTTTTGCGCCATCAGCGGCTACACCCGCGACGAGCTGATCGGCGCGCCGCACAACATCGTCAACTCCGGGCGCCACGACGCCGCCTTTTGGCGCGATTTTTGGACCACCATTGGCAGCGGACGGGCCTGGCGCGGCGAAATCTGCAACCGCGCCAAGGGCGGGCACTTCTACTGGGTGGACAGCATCGTGGCTCCGCTTTTGGGGCCAGACGGCGACATCGAGCGCTATCTGTCCATCCGCTTCGACATCACGCCGAGAAAGCGGGCCGAAGCAGCGTTGCGCACGGCCCAGCAGCGCCAGGACAATCTGATCCGCGCCACCGGCGCGGGCACCTGGGTGCTGGATCCCGCCATCGGCGAGGCCGAGGTGGACGAGCGCTGGTTGCGCATGCTGGGCCGGCCTGAGACAGGGCCGCTGCGCATTGGTATGGCCACCTGGGCCGAGCATGTGCATCCAGAGGATCTGCCCGGGGTGATGCTGGGTCTGCAGGCGCATGTGGAGGGGTTGAGCGACGCCTTTGAGTATGTCTTGCGCATGCGCCACACCGACGGGCGATGGCTGTGGATACGCACGCGCGGCCAGGCTTTCGATCGCGATGCCGAAGGTCGCGCGTGCGAGATCTTCGGGACCAACCTCGACATCACCGACGTCAAGGTGGCCGAGGAGAACGCGGCGCGCGCCGAGCGCCTGCTGCGCAGCGCCATCGAGGCCGTTGGGGGGGCCTTTGCGCTCTACGACGCCGAGGATCGTCTGGTTTTTTGCAACGAGGCCTACCGCGAGTACTACCCCATCACGGCGCCCGTCATCGAGCCGGGGCGCACCTTCGAAGAGATCTTGCGCTACGGGGCCGAGCGTGGCGAGTACCCCGATGCCGTCGGGCGGGTTGACGATTGGGTGCAGGAACGACTGCGGGTGCACCGCGCGGGCAACGCCGACTTCCTGCGCCATCTGTCCTGTGGGCGCGTTTTGCGCATCATCGAGCGGCGCACACCCGATGGCTATAACGTCGGTTTTCGGCTGGACGTCACCGAGCTGGAGCGCGCCCGCGCCGAGGCCGAGGCCAATCGCGAATTGCTGGTCAGCGCTCTGGATGCGGTCGGCGCGACGGTGTCGGTGTTCGATGCTCACGAGCGTCTGATATGGGCCAACGAACGCTTTTACCGCCTGCACGAGCTGCTGGCGGATGTGTTGCGGCAGCCGGGTGTGGACTTCGAGACCTTCATCCGCGCCGGCGTGGCGCGCGGCGGCATCGACTTGCGCGGAGAAGACCCCGAGGCCTGGCTGGCGCAGCGCTTGGCCGACTTCCGGGCCGGCACCACCGACCGCATCGTGCACCGACCCGATGGTCAGGCGCTGCGCATCATCGAGCGCATCACCCCCAGTGGCCTGCACGTTGGCCTGCGCTACGACGTCACCGAGATCGAGAACGCCCGCCGCGCAGCCGAAGAGGCCAGCCGCGCCAAGAGCCAATTCCTGGCCAATATGAGCCACGAGATCCGCACGCCGATGAACGCGGTGCTGGGGATGTTGCAACTCCTGGTGGGCACCGCGCTGGATGCGCGCCAGCGCGACTACGCCCAAAAAGCCGAGTCGGCCGCCAAGTCGCTGTTGGGCATCATCAACGACATCCTGGATTTCTCCAAGATCGAAGCGGGCAAGCTCGAACTCGACCCGGAGCCGTTTGCGGTCGATCGGCTCTGGCGCGATCTGGCCACCATCATGGCCGCCAATCTGAAGGGCAAGCGGCTGGAGTTGCTCTACGACATCGATCCTGCCATCCCGCGTGTGCTGGTGGGCGATGCCATGCGGCTGCAGCAGGTGCTCATCAACCTGACGGGCAATGCCATCAAATTTACCGCTGCCGGTAGCGTCACCCTGCAGGTGCGCTTGCTGGCGCGCCATCTGGAGCCGGACGGCGCCGAGCGGGTGCGGCTGCGGCTGGCGGTCATCGACACCGGCATAGGCATGACCCCCGAGGCGATGGCGCGTCTTTTCACCCCGTTTACGCAGGCCGAAGCCTCGACCACGCGCCGCTTTGGTGGCACCGGCTTGGGGCTGACCATCAGCCAGCGGCTGGTGCAACTGATGGGCGGCTCCATCACGGTGGACAGTGCCCCAGGCCAGGGCAGCACCTTTGCCTTCGAGATCGAATTGCCAGTGGCGCGCGACGTGCCCGCAGGGCTGGCCGCCGAGGCCATTCCGCGCGATCTGGCGGCCTTGCGCTGTCTGGTGGTGGATGACCATCCGCTCGCGCGCGAGCTGCTGGCTGGCGCCATCCGTCAATTGGGCTGGAGCTGCGAGGCGGTGGCCGATGCCGAGGGTGCGTTGGCGGCCATGCAACGCGCCGCCGTGCCGTTCGACGTGGTGTTCGTCGACTGGTCGCTGCCAGGCATGGACGGCCTGTCGCTGGCCGAGGCGCTGCGCCACACGGCTGCCTCTGCAGCCCAGCGCAGCGCGATCGTGATGGTGACCGCCAGCGGGCGCGACGTGCTGGCGCAGGTGCCCAGCGAGCGGCAGTCTGTCCTGGACGGGTTTTTGGTCAAGCCGGTCACGGCTTCTATGCTGCTGGAGGCCGTGCGGGCGGCCAAGGCTGCGGCGAATGGAGCCAGCCCGACGGCGGCGCCCCAACCCCAGAGCGGGCGGCGCCTGGCGGGCATGCGCATCCTGGTCGTCGAGGACAATGCGATCAACCAGCAAGTGGCGCGCGATTTGCTCCGCCGGGAGGGGGCGGAGGTCACCGTGGCCGAGCACGGCCAGGCGGCACTGGATGAGCTCAAGGCGCAGCCCCAGGGCTGGGATGTGGTGCTGATGGACATGCAAATGCCGGTCATGGACGGCTTGCAAGCCACCCAGGCCATCCGGCAACAGTTGGGCCTGAGGCAGTTGCCTATTGTGGCCATGACCGCCAATGCGATGCTCAGTGATCGCGAGGCGTGCCTGGCCGTCGGGATGAACGACCATGTCGGCAAGCCCTTTGCCATCGACCAGTTGGTGCGCGTGTTGCTGCACTGGGCACCGCACGCGGTGCGTGCGACGACCAATGAGCCGCCCAGCGACAGCCGTGATGCCCCTGGGGCCCCGGCCGCCGACGAGCCGCAGCCGGCAGGCAGCGACTGGGGCCACCTGGACGGCATGGACATCCCCGGGGCGCTGGAGCGTCTGGGTGGCGACCCGGTGTTGTACGCCCGCATTCTGCGCAGCTTTGCGCAAAGCCTGCCGCATGCCCTGGCCGAACTGCAGACGCGCCTGGATGGCGCCCCCGATGCCACATTGGCGGCGCAGTTGCACACCCTCAAAGGCACGGCTGCCACCGTGGGGGCGGTGCAGTTGGCTGCGCGCGCAGCCGATGCCGAGCGTGCCGTCAAGGCCAGCCTGGGCCAGCCTGTGCCGAGCGCAACCCCCGTGCCGCCATGGTGGCCGCCGTTGGCCGAGTCGCTGCAGCATTTGCCAGCGACCCTGCAGCAAGTGTTGGCCGAAATGCAAGCGCGTGGCTGGATCGAGCCCGAGCCCGATCCCGCCGCCGGTGCGCAGCCGGCCGCAGCAGTAGCCGACCCAGCGCAGTGGCGCGATTTGTTGCGGCATCTGCAGGCCCGCCTGCTCGACCAGGACATGGAAGCGCTGGAGCTGCACGATCGGCTGCTGGCCGATGCTGCGGTGGCGCGCGATCCGCGCTGGGCAGCGCTGCACCGCGCCATGGAGCAACTCGACTTTGCTGCCGCACGCCAGGCTGTGGAGGCCTTGCTGAGCCAAGCCGAAAAGGAGCAACATGCAGGCTGACCCCAATCCGCTGTCGGCATGGCCGGCGCGCAAACCGCGCCTGTTGTTGGTGGACGACCAACCGCTGCAATTGCAGGCGCTGTATCGAGCGTTGGCTGGCCAGTATCAGTCGTTCATGGCCACCAGCGGAGCGCAGGCACTGCAAGTCGCCTTGGATCAGCAGCCCGATTTGATTTTGCTGGACATGGTGATGCCCGACATGGACGGCTTGGCGGTGTTGCAGGCCCTGCGCGGGCAGCGCATCACGGCTGACATCCCCGTGATTTTCGTCACCGCACACAGCGGGGAAGAGATCGAGTCACGCTGCCTGGATGCGGGTGCCGTGGACTTCATTTCCAAGCCGATCAATCCCAGCGTGGTGCGTGCCCGAGTCCGCACCCATTTGACGCTGAAATTTCAGTCCGATCTGTTGCGCGAGCTGGCCTTCATCGATGGCTTGACCGGGGTGGCGAATCGGCGCCAATTCGACGAACGCTTGGCCATCGAATGGGCACGCGCGCAACGTTTGGGGGCCTGCCTGAGTTTGATGATGATCGATGTGGACCATTTCAAGGCCTACAACGACCACTATGGGCACCAGGCCGGTGACGATGCGCTGCGCCGCGTCGCAGCCTGCCTGCGCGAGCAGGTGCGCCGCAGCACCGATTTGGTGGCGCGCTACGGTGGCGAAGAATTTGCCTGCCTGCTGCCGGACACCGGTGCGGAAGATGCGTCCCGGCTGGCGAACCGCATCCGCGAAGCGGTGCTGGAGTTGGCCATCTTGCATCGCTTGGGTGCGCCTGGCGGGCGGTTGACCGTGAGCGTGGGGGTGGCCACGCGGATGGGCCCGGCGCTGCCCGGCTGGCACCCCGCTTTGTTGGTAGGGCTGGCCGATGCGCAACTCTACGAAGCCAAACGCCAGGGGCGCGATCGGGTGAGCGTGGCGCTGTTGGACGCCAGCACATGACCCGGTGCGGACTGATAGTCAGCCCGCTCAATGAAGTTCTCCGCTTCTGCTGTTACCGTCGAAGTTGCGCACGCGCCGATGACAGGCGGGCCTCCAGGTAGGGGCCATAAAAGTCGGCGACGCCCAGCCCCTCCAGCCGTTCGGCCAATTCGCGCCCGCGCTCGTCTACGAACAAGACGGTCGGAGCCACGCGCACGCGCCAGGCCCGGGCTTGGTCATAACCCGTGGTGGTGCGTCCTTGCAGGTCCAGCAAGGGGGTACGGCGATCCAGCATGTCGATCTGCACGGCGTGGATTTCGCCGCGCTGTAGCATGGGCCCCAGGTAATGGTTGCGCACCACGTCGCAGAAGGCGCAGCCCGCCAGCGTCACCATGACCACGAGCGGCTCTTGGCGCGCAGCCGCCGCTCGGGCCGCCGCTTGCAGGGACTCTGGCACGGGCAGAGCTGGTGGACGCGGGGAGGCAGCGGTCGTGTTCATGGATGGGGCATTGGGGTCTGCGGTAGGATGCACAGCATGGCATTGTGCCCCACCCCTTAGTTTTGTGCCTGTCCAGCTGCGGTCCGCCTTGCGCGGGTAGGGGGATGTTGCTGGCGACTGGGTGGGCCGCCGCGTGCAGCCCCGCGTGGGATTGGCGTACCGTGCAACCGCAGGCCGTGCCCGTGACGGCGCTGCTGCCCTGCAAGCCCGAGCGCGCCGTGCGCGAGCTGCCTTTGCGCGGCCCCGGGCGCACCCCCACCGGCGCAGCAGTGCAGGCCGAGCTGCACTGGGTCAGCGATGGCCGTTGGCTGCTCCAGATGGCGGTCTATGGCCCTGGCCTGCCGCCCGATGCCTACGAAACCTTCTTCGGAGGGGTCGCTCTGCGCGGATCGGACGGATAATCTCCTCCGTGAACGCCATCCTCGTCATCGCCCATGCACCGCTGGCCTCCGCATTGCGGCAGTGCGTGCTGCATGTCTTTCCAGACGCGCAGCAAGCCGTCGATGCGCTGGACGTGCCCCCGCACCAACCCCCGGAAGAGACGCTGGCCCAGGCGCGCCGGATCATGGCCCAGCATGGCGCGAACGACATCCTGGTGCTGACCGACATTTTGGGTGCGACGCCCTGCAACATCGCCACGCAATTGCTCGATGGTGCCCACACCCGCTTGGTCACGGGGGTCAACCTGCCGATGCTGCTGCGTGCCGTGACCTACCGCCACGAGCCCATCGACACCCTGGTGTCACGCGCCACACTGGGGGGCACCCAGGGTGTCATACCGCTGGCCCCCAACCTGCCGCAGAACCCGTGTCGCAGACCTGCCCATGATCCAACGCACCGTGACCATCCGCAATAAGCTTGGGCTGCATGCTCGCGCCTCGGCCAAACTCACCAAGCTCGCTGGCGGGTTTGCGTGCGACGTGTGGCTGAGCCGCAACGGCCGGCGCGTCAACGCCAAAAGCATCATGGGGGTGATGATGCTGGCTGCTGGACAGGGCGCAGCGCTGGACATCGAGACCGACGGTCCCGACGAGCAAGCGGCCATGGACGCCCTCGTCGCGCTGTTCGACGACAAGTTCGGGGAGGGCGAATGACGTTCACACTGCACGGGCAGGCCGTCTCGCGCGGCGTGGCCATTGGCCGGGCGGTTTTGGTCGCCTCCAGCCGCTTGGATGTGGCGCATTACTTCATCGCGCCCGACCAGATCGACGCCGAGCTGGCGCGCTTGCGTCAAGCCCGGGATGCCGTCGCAGAGGAAATCGCCCGCTTGCGCCAGGGGCTGGTGCACGACGGTATCGAGGCCCATGCGGAGCTGGCCGCTCTGCTGGAGGTGCATCTGATGCTGCTGCAGGACGAGCACCTGCAAGACGGCGTCAAGCATTGGGTGACCGAGCGCCGCTACAACGCCGAATGGGCGCTGACGGCGCAGCTCGAGCTGGTGGCCAAACAGTTCGACGAAATGGAGGACCCCTACCTGCGCGAGCGCAAGGCGGATCTGGAGCAGGTGGTCGAGCGCATGCTGCGCGTCATGCGCGGGGTGGCCTCGCCCGTGGCGGCCGCACCGCCTCCCGGGGTCGATGCCCAGCCGCTGGTGCTGGTGGCGCACGACCTCGCGCCGGCGGACATGCTGCAATTCAAGCAGAGCGTCTTTGCCGGCTTTGTCACCGACGTGGGCGGCAAAACCAGCCATACCGCCATCGTGGCGCGCAGCCTGGACATCCCGGCGGTGGTGGGGGCACGCAACGCCAGCCAGCTCGTGCGGCAGGACGATTGGATCATCGTCGATGGCGATGCGGGCGTGCTCATCGTCAATCCCACCCCCATGGTGCTGGCCGAGTACGGCTACAAGCAGCGCCAAGGGGTCATCGAGCGCGAGCGCCTGGCGCGGATCAAAAACACGCCAGCCGTCACGCTGGATGGCGAGCGCATCGAACTGCTGGCCAACATCGAGCAGCCTGAGGACACGCTGCCCGCCCTGTCTGTAGGGGCGGTTGGCGTCGGGCTGTTTCGCACGGAGTTTTTGTTCATGGGGCGCGGTGGCAAGCTGCCCGAAGAGGAGGAGCAGTACGACGCCTACCGCCGCGCCGTGGAGGGCATGCACGGATTGCCGGTGACCATCCGCACGGTCGATGTGGGTGCGGACAAACCGCTGGATCACCATCGGCGTGAACAACACCTCAACCCCGCGCTGGGTCTGCGGGCGATCCGCTGGAGCCTGGCCGAGCCAGCCATGTTTCTGACCCAGCTGCGTGCCATCCTGCGCGCGGCCGCGCACGGCAAGGTCAATGTTCTGATCCCGATGCTGGCCCATCTGGGGGAGATTCGGCAGGTACGGGCCATGTTGGCCAAGGCGCGCGAGCAGCTCGACCGGCGCGGGGCCGTTTACGGCCCCGTGCGGCTGGGGGCCATGATCGAGGTGCCTGCCGCAGCGCTGGCCGCGCGGCTGTTCGTGCGCCACTTCGATTTCCTGTCCATCGGCACCAACGACTTGATCCAGTACGCTTTGGCCATCGATCGGGTCGACGAATCGGTGGCCCATTTGTATGACCCCCTACACCCGGCGGTGCTGCGCATGGTGGCCGACACCATCGCGGCCTGCCAAGAGGCGGGCAAGCCCGTCAGCGTCTGCGGCGAAATGGCCGGCGACGTGGCCATGACCCGGCTGTTGCTGGGGCTGGGTCTGCGCAGTTTTTCCATGCACCCGACGCAAATCCTGGCCGTCAAGCAGCAGGTGTTGCGCAGCGATACCCGCAAGTTGCGCGCCTGGGCGCACGAGGTCATCGCCAGCGACGAGCCAGCCCTGCTGCTGGCCGATTGAGCGGTCTCAATGGGTCGCGTACGGCCGCAAGCCTGCGGGCGGCGACGGCTAGCGGTGGGCGCTGCTTAGGCGGTCCGAGCCGCCCACGCCAGCGGCCTGGGCTTGTTGGTCGGCGTGGTAGCTGCTGCGCACCAGGGCCCCAACGGCGGCGTGGGTAAAGCCCATGGCATACGCTTGGGCTTCAAGCATCTTGAACGTATCCGGATGCACATAGCGGCGCACCGGCAGATGGTGGCTGCTGGGGGCCAGGTACTGGCCAATCGTCAGCATGTCGATGTCGTGTGCGCGCATGTCGCGCATCACCTCCAGGATTTCTTCGTCCGTCTCGCCCAGGCCGACCATCAGCCCGCTCTTGGTGGGGATATGCGGGAACAGGGCTTTGAATTTTTTGAGCAAATTCAGGCTAAAGGTGTAATCCGAACCGGGGCGCGCTTGTTTATATAGCCGTGGCACGGTCTCTAGGTTGTGGTTCATCACATCTGGCGGGGCGGCCTTGAGGATGTCCAGCGCCCGATCATCGCGGCCACGGAAGTCGGGCACCAAAATCTCGATGCGGGTGCCGGGCGAGCGTGCGCGCACGCGCTGGATGCAGGCCACGAAATGGCTCGCACCTCCATCGCGCAGGTCGTCGCGATCCACACTGGTGATGACGACATAGCGCAGTTTGAGCGCGGCAATCGTGTTGGCCAGGTTTTCGGGCTCGTTCGGGTCGAGCGGGTCGGGTCGGCCGTGGCCCACATCACAAAATGGGCAGCGTCGGGTGCACTTGTCCCCCATGATCATGAAGGTCGCCGTGCCTTTGCCAAAGCACTCGCCGATGTTGGGGCAGGACGCCTCCTCGCACACGGTGACCAGCTTGTTGGCGCGCAGGATGTCCTTGATCTCGTAGAACCGCGTGCTGGGGCTGCCGGCCTTGACCCGAATCCAGTCAGGCTTTTTGAGTGCAGGGGCGGATTCGACCTTGATGGGGATGCGCGCGGTCTTGGCCGCGCTTTTTTGCTTGGTGCTTGGGTCGTAGCTGGCGGACGGGGGCGTGGAGACTTCGGCGTTCATCGGGTATCCAGGCCGCGATGGCGCGGCGTCGGTGGCAGCATCCGTGGCGGTGTCGTCTCGTCGCCGGCGCGTCATGGGCGGGGTGAGAGCAGCCGCAACAGCTGCTGCGCCAGCTCGGCACGCACCTCGGACACCGACACCGTCACGCCAATGGTAGCAAGGTCCACCGTGCGCAGCCCGGCGTAGCCGCAGGGGTTGATACGGGAGTAGGGGCTCAGATCCATGGCGACGTTGAGCGCCACCCCATGGTAGGTGCAATGCCGGTGCACCTTGATGCCCAATGCGCCGATCTTGCCCAGCCCCGCAAACGGGTCGCCACCCGGGCGCGGCCCCGCCAGCGCGGCATGGGCATGGGGATCGTCCAATCGCACATAGATGCCGGGGGCGCCAGCCACCCGGTACCCGGTGACCCCGAAGGTGCCCAGTGTGCGGATGACGGCCTCTTCCAGCCGGTGCACATACTCCTTGACGAAGTAGCCGGCACGGCGCAGGTCGATCAGCGGATAGGCCACCACCTGGCCGGGGCCGTGGTAGGTGACTTGGCCACCGCGGTTGGTGGCCACGACCGGGATGTCGCCCGGATGCAACACATGCTCCGCGCGGCCCGCCAACCCCTGGGTGAAGACGGGCGGGTGCTCGCAGAGCCAGATTTCATCCGGGGTGTTGGGCTCGCGCCCTTCGGTGAAGGCGCGCATGGCGGCATACGTGGCGCTGTAGTCCGCCCGCCCCAAATCGCGCAGGACCGCGCTCACAGCACCACCCGCACCATCGGGTGGGTGGTCAAGGTGCGGTAGAGCTCGTCGAGCTGCTCGCGCGAGGTTACTTGCACCGTGATGGTCAAGCCCAGGTAGCGGCCGCCACGGCTGATGCGCTGCTCGACGCATGTTTCGTCGAAGTCGGGATCGAACTGGCGCGCGACATGCGCCACGGCACTGAGAAAGCCGTCGACGTGCGCGCCCATCACCTTGATGGGGAAACGGCACGGAAAGCGGAGCGGGGTTTGGGTGTCGGACATGCGCAGCGGATT
>NZ_JARJMT020000143.1 GCF_029335975.1 Tepidimonas sp. | reverse complement strand
CGCAAGTCGTTGGCCTTGATCAGCTCGGCCACCACCAGTCCCAGGCGCACGCGGCGCTCGGCCTGCTGCTGGAACAGCTCGCGCGGGATGGGTGCCTTGTCGGCATCCTGGATGCCGCGCTGCTTCAAGTCGTTGCGCGCGCCCTCGACCAGGCGGTCGATCTCGGCCTCCACGGCGGCCTTGGGCAGGTCGAGCTCGGCCGCTGCCGCCAGCGCATCCAGCGCGGTCGCCTTGTTGCGCGCCTGCAGACGGAACTTGACCTCCCGCTCCAGATTGCGGCGAATGTCCTCGCGCAGCGCCTCCATCGTGCCCGCCTCGATGCCGAGCGACTTGACGAAGGCCTCATCGACTTCGGGCAGGTGCTGCTGCTCGATCTTCTTGACCGTCACCAGGAAGTCCGCGGTCTTGCCGGCCACTTCCTTGCCGTGGTAGTCCTCAGGAAAGGCCAGGGGAAAAGTCTTGGACTCACCAACCTTCATGCCCAGCACAGCGTCCTCAAACTCCTTGAGCATCTGGCCGTCACTCAGCACAAAAGCGAAGTCGGTGGCCTGCCCCCCTTGGAAGGGCTCGCCATCGATCTTGCCCTCGAAGTCGATGGTCACGCGGTCGCCCAACTGCGCGGCCTCGCCGTCGGCGCGGTCGGTAAAGGTCCGGCGCTGCTTGCGCAGAATGTCCAGCGTGCGCTCGATAGCGGCCTCGTCCACTTCGGCCTGCAACTGTTCCACCTCGGTGGCTGACAGGTCCCCGATCTTGACCTCGGGAAACACCTCGAAAACCGCCTCGAACGCTACCACACCCTCGGGGGCGCCGTCCTTCTCGGTGATGCGCGGCTGGCCGGCCACGCGCAACTGCGCCTCGGCGACGGCGGCGCTAAAAGCCTGGCCGACCTGATCGTTCATGACCTCATAGTGGACCGAGTAGCCGTAGCGCTGGGCGACGACCGACAGCGGCACCTTGCCCGGCCGAAAACCGTCGAGCTTGACCTGGCGCTGCAGGCGCTTGAGGCGGGTGTCCACCTCTTTCTGGATCGCCTCGAGCGGCAGTTCGAGCGTGATCTTGCGCTCGAGCTTATCCAGGGTTTCGACATTGACTGCCATGATTGCTCCTGTGTATCGAAGACGGACCTGCCCGCAGGACAAATCCAGGAATATTCCGTGGCGACGCATCGCCCCCATCGGCACGCCGGCGACCTGTTGGCGGCTTCAGCGGTGATGGGGTGCCGCTGTGACCGCCCATCCTGACGATACTGCCAACGGACTGAACGCCGCCTGTGCCCGACGGATCGGGCAAACGTGCGATTGTAGCGAAGCGCCGAACTCAAAGCCCCAGGGCCGCGCTGCCCCACTGCCACCAGGCCAGCAAGCTGATCACCTTGACCGGCACCCCCACGACGGCATGCCGATACCAGTCGATCTCAATGCCATCACGCCCAGCCAAATCGGGGACGATCAAGTTGGCTATGGAGCCGACCAGCAGCAGATTGCCCGCGTAAGCGCTGACCAGCGCCAGTGTGACCGCCAGGGCATGGCTGCCCAGATGCGGCAGCAGGAGCATGACCGCCGGCACATTGGAGACAAGGTTGGACGGCATCACGCCGGTGATGGCGAGCACCAGCGGATCAGCCAGCGTCACGCCCCGGGCCGCCAGCGCCGTCACCGCCCGCGCCGCCAACCCTGTGCCTTCGAAGCCGTGGTTGACGATGAACAAGCCAGCAAGGAGCGACAGCAAAAACCAATCCACCAAGCCCATGACCTGGGAGGAGTGCATGCGCCGGCTCAACAACAACACGCCGGCCGCCACCAGCGCGGCCGCCTCCCGCTGCCAAGAGGCCCTTGGAGGCTTGCCACCGGTCAAAGGCCGGGCCTTCATCCCACTCGCTGACACCGGCAGGCACCACCACGACGCTGCAGCGCTGGCCGACCCGCAAGCGCCAGACCGTCAGCCCCCACAAACCCACCAGGGCCAGCAGCACCGGCGGCAACGCGGCCTGCAGATAGGCGCCGAAGGGCGCCCCGACCAAACACGGGACTGGGGCCCAGCCGCGCCGTCACGCGATGCGGACGACAACCGGCGTCATCGCCGCATAAAAGCACGCCAAGCGCATCTGGGCCGACACCAGCATGAAAGCGAAGAGCAGCGCCACCGTCGGCAGATCGATGGCGGCCGCAGCCTCCACCACCGACCAGCCATTGACCGCAATCATGGCGATGGCCCCCAGCCCCGCCACGCTGCTGCGGTCCAGGCGCAGCCGCGGCAGGCCCGCAAGGAACATGCCCGGATAGACGATGGCAAACACCAGCGGTGGCAGCATGGCGCACATCGGGATCGACCCAAAATTCAACCATGAAATCAGTACAGTACCCTCCGGCAGGCAGGTGGCTTGCTCCATGCCCAGACCTCACTTGCTTCCCACGAAAGGCGGGCTTCGAGCTCCTGGCGCAACCCTCGGCACACGCGCTCGACCGCGCGCAGGCTCGCCTCGATTCCGAGTTCATTGCTCAACTTCTGGCGCAGCACGTCGCAGTTGCCCCGGTACTGAAGAAGACGCCCCCGCAGCCACCCCTCATGACCGCCCAAAACGCTGGCACGCTGTGGCTACCTATACGGCACCGGCCCGCCCTCAGGTACCGCCGCACCGCGTCAAGCGCGATGCCCAGAGCCCGGGAGATTCGCTTCGCACCCCAACCTGACAGCCCCAACCGAACGATCGTCGTGACTGCTTCCGGCTCCGACATCTCCTGTCCTCCGCAACCTACACGGCGTACAGGATCTGCCTCAATGTGCTTCGTTTCCAACGATGGCCTCCTCGCGAACAAGGAGGGTCAATTCCTCGGGTCGCCAAGGGGGCAATTTACGGTGTCGCCTGACAGCCAGAGGCCTACGAGCGCAGACCTGTGCTGCAATCCGACCGCGCGATGCCATACCAAAGCCACAACAAGGGCGTACAGCTGTTTGTGGCACCGGGTTGATCGGATATGTGACCACCGCCCACGGAAAATTGCTCGGGAAGCCTTAAAACCAGCCTTGCTGGGCATCTCGTGTCTGCCGCACGTCGCCGTCCGGCACCTTGAATGTCCTGCCTCTTCCGCCAGGTGTTGCATGTTACGACCTGGCCGTACACGACGTTGCATGTAACTTGTTTGACGACTTGGAAATGGCAGCAAACGTCAATCAGCGCGTCCAAAAGCACCGCGATGCACTGCGCAGGGCGGGGCTGCGTCCGGTTCAAATCTGGGTGCCGGACACGCGCCGCCCGGACTTTGCGCAGGGGTGCCGCCGCCAATGCCTGCTTGTGGCTCAGGCCGACCGTGCTGACACCGCCATGCAGCAGTGTATGGATGAAGCCTTGGCAGACGTAGACGGCTGGACGGCGTGATGCGCGGCGATCTGGTCACCATCGCCATGCAAGGCGACCTTGACAAGCCACGGCCCGCACTTGTCGTTCAGGCCAACCAGTTCAGCGAGCTCGGCAGCGTCACCGTGCTGCCCATCACCCGCACGCTTGTTGCCGCGCCGTTGCTGCGCGTCACGGTGCAGCCGAGCGCAGAGAACGGCTTGCAGAAGCCGTCTCAGGTGATGGTGGACAAGGCCATGACCGTAAAGCGCGACAAGGTCGGGCCCGCCTTCGGGCGCATCGGGACAGATGCGCTGCTGGAGGTGGAGCGCTGCTTGGCCGTATTCTTGGGGATTGCGAAATGAAAACGCTCGATGACTTGCTCGCACGCATGCCAGAGCTGCAAGAGCGAGCGAAAGCGATGCGGCTGACCGAAGACCCGGCCTGGCCGGCGCGGTCTGCGAGAGGCGCTTTGCCGTTCGAAGCACAGCCAGCAGCCGCTTGAGCTTGGCATTCTCGCCCTCGAGCTCACGCAGCCCCTCGGCATCCGTGACCCGCATACCGCCGTACTTGGCTCGCCACTTGTAGAAGGAGGCGTCGCTGAAGCCGCCTTGCCAGCACAACTCCTTGACCGGTATACCGGCCTCAGCCTGTCTGAGGAAACCAATATCCTCGGTGACAGTGACACCCTGGCGATGCTAAGCTGTGACGAGCGGATTGCACGGCCGACGATTTTCTTTGTATGGAACTGATCTTCCTTGTGCTGGCGGTGGGAGCCAGCCTTCAAGTCATCAAGGTTGGCGAACAGCGGCACCGCATTCGCTTGCTCGGCCGCTATTTGCAGCCCTACCAAATCGAGCGTCTGATGGAAACCTTGCTCGAGGGCTATCTGCGCGCGCTGGATGAGCAGGATTCGGCACGGCGCGAGCAGATCTGGGCACAGCTGACTGCGACCGAAACCCAACTGCGGGACCAGATCCGCCGACTGGCTGCTGATGTCCAGCAGATTTGGCCGGACGATGCCCTGGTCAGCACTTTGCCCATCGCGCTGCCCCGTGCGCACAAATTTTTTCCGCGTGCCACCTTCGATCTGCGTC
This sequence comes from Tepidimonas sp., assembly GCF_029335975.1. Lineage (GTDB taxonomy): Bacteria > Pseudomonadota > Gammaproteobacteria > Burkholderiales > Burkholderiaceae_C > Tepidimonas. The sequence goes on along the minus strand of NZ_JARJMT020000143.1, from coordinate 1,587 downwards.
GTGCCTTGGCGATACACGCCGCAGGCATCGAAGCGGTCGTGGCCAACCAGGCTGGACTGTCCCGGCGGGACCAGGCTTATCGGCTAAGCGCCGAGATGTTGCTGCTGCAGCACACCTGTCACTGGTTCTGCCGCTCGCGCACCGTGGCCTCGGCGCGCATGCTGGCCCGACACAAAACCGACCACAGCCAAGTGGTGCAGGCCGTCTCCCCCCAAACGAGGGAAGCGTACCAGAAGCTCATCGCAGCATAAGACCCGGTCCGAAAGGGGCGCCCCCCTGGAACGAGACCCGCCGGCGGGCTTCGCTGTGGATGGGATGGGTGGGGGTAGATTTGGTGGGTCGTGCAGGATTCGAACCTGCGACCAACGGATTAAAAGTCCGCTGCTCTACCGACTGAGCTAACGACCCGATGCCAAGCGCTATCGGCGCCTTGGCGTTTGCAACGAAAAGCAAGATTATAGACGCAATTTCCCGCCTCGCCAAAGCCGATGTGCCAATGTGCTGCCACCATCAGCCGCGGCCGGTGGCCAGGGCATCCATGACCCAGCCTGCAGCGCACAGCCCAAAGGTGGCCGTCACCGCCACGCTGGAGCCGTATCCATGACAATTGAGCGACCCGTCGGCGGCTCCGCTCTGGACACACGCTGGGTCGGGCGCAGCGACAGGCTCGCGGCTAAACACCGCCGTCACGCCTATCTGCCCCTGGCGCGGTGCACCATGCCCTTTGCGCAGCCGCTGCCGCAACTGTGCGAGCAGCGGGTCGTGGGTGGCATCGGCAATGTCGGCAATCTCGACGCGATCCCCGCGCCGCTTGCCTCCGGCGGCGCCGGCGCTGATGAATAGGCAGCGCGTGTGCAGCGCCCATGCCGCCATGGCCGTCTTGGCCGCCATCTGGTCGCAGGCATCGATGACGGCAAACGGACCATTGGTCCCTTGGCAGGCGCGGGCTTGGCGCAACACGTCTGGCCAGTTGTCCGGGGTCACAAAGTCCTCGATGGTGCATACCCGACAGCCCGAATGAATGGCCACGATGCGCGCATGCATGGCCTGCACCTTGGCCTGTCCATAGGCGCCCTCCAGGGCGTGGATCTGTCGGTTGGTGTTGGACTCGGCGATGTGGTCCAGATCGACCAGGGTGATGCGGCCCACGCCACTGCGGGCCAGGGCCTCGGCAGCCCACGACCCTACCCCACCCACACCGACGACGATGACATGCGCGTCGAAAACCCGCTGTGCGCCCTGCGGGCCGTACAGCCGCCGCAGGCCGCCAAAGCGTCGTTCGAAATCGACCGCTATCGGGAGTGCCGCAGCAAGGATGCGCTCACTCACGCTCGAGCAACCACCATTGGAAGCGCAGCCCCCCCAACGCACCCGCCACGATGCCCGCAAAAGCAATCGCGCTGGTCACACTCAGCGTGGACCGCCCCGACAAGCCCTGCCCCACCGTGCAGCCCAAGGCCGTGACGCCGCCCACCCACATCCAGACGGCACCCAACAGAAGCAGCGCACTGTCACGCGTGCCATAAAACACTACCCAACGCAACGAGCGCCTGACCACGCCCAGTCACTTATACACATCTCCGAGCC
>NZ_JARJMT020000103.1 GCF_029335975.1 Tepidimonas sp. | reverse complement strand
CCTGCACCTCCTCGCGCGGGATGAAACGCTGATAGGGGTGGCCCCCACGGTTAGACGAAGGCATCGTCGCCACCTCCACCCAGCACGATCTGGCCCTCGTCGGCCAGACGGCGCACGATCTTGAGGATTTCCTTCTGCTGCGCTTCCACTTCGGACAAGCGTACCGGGCCGCGGGTCTCCAGGTCTTCCTTCAGGGCCTCGGCAGCGCGGCTGGACATATTGGACAGGATCTTGTCGCGCAGCTCCTGCGAGGCGCCCTTGAGCGCGACCACGAGCGCGTCCGCCGCCACCTCCTTGAGCACCATCTGCATCGACTTGTTGTCCAGCTTGAGCAGGTCCTCGAAGGTGAACATCTTGTCCATGATCTTCTGCGCCAGATCCGGGTCCTGCTCGCGGATGGCGTCGATCACGCTGGCCTCCAGGCTCGTGCCCAACAGGTTGATGATCTCGGCCGCCGCCTCGACCCCGCCCAGCGAGCTTTTGCGGATCTTGTCGCCCCCGGCCAGCACCTGGTACAGCGCCTCATTCAGATCCTTGAGCGCTGTTGGCTGGATGCCTTCGAGTGTCGCGATGCGCAGCATCACCTCGTTGCGCGTACGCTCGGTGAAGTGTTTGAGAATGTTGGCGGCGTGGTCCTGGTCCAGATGAACCAGGATGGCCGCGAGGATCTGCGGGTGCTCGTTGCGCAGCAGTTCGGCCACCGAAATGGGGTCCATCCACTTCAGGCTCTCGATGCCGGAGACGTCGCTGCCTTGCAAGATGCGGTCGATCAGCAGCGCGGCCTTGTCGTCGCCCAAAGCGCGTTTGAGCACCGAGCGCACATAGTTGTCCGTGTCGGACACCAACAAGCTTTGCGACTGCGCTTCGCGCGTGAAGCGATCGATGACCGACTCGACTTTCTCTTTTGGCACGGTGCGCATGCGCGCGATGGCCTCGCCCAGGCGCTGTACTTCCTTGGGCGAAAAATGCTTGAAGACCTCAGCGGCCTCCTCCTCACCCAGCGACATGAGGAAGATGGCCGCGTCCTGCAATCCATCGTTTGCTTCAGCCATGTGCACTCACACCCGTTGCTGGCTGGCTCAGGCGGCGGCCCCTTCGCCGCTGATCCAGCCCTTGATGATGTTGGCCACGGCGACCGGATTTTCTTTCGCCAGCCGGCGCGCGTCGGCCAGCCGCAGCTCCTCAGGGGTGGGTTCATTGTGCACCGGTTGGGGCAGGCTGGGGCGCTCCACCACTTCGCCCACCACGGCTTCGATTTGGCTGCCTGGCGCAGGCAGGGCAGCGGCGCCTGCGGCTGCCGTCTGCGGCTCTGCGCGGTCGGCTGCAGGCGGCTGCATCATCTTCAGCGCCGGGCGCACCATGCCCAGGTAGAGGATCAGGCCGAGCACCAGCATCCCCAGCGGGCCGGCCAGGCTGCGCAGCCATGCCTGGGTGTCGGGATTTTGGTACCAGGGGATTTCGACCGGCTCGACGCGCGGCTGGTTGAATGGGGCGTTGACCACATTGACCGAGTCGCCGCGCTCGCCATTGAAGCCGATCGCCTCGCGCACCAGGGCCTGAATCTGCTCCAGCCGCTCGGGCGGCAGCGCCGCCGTGGCGGGGCCTTTTTTGCCGTCTGCGCTGGGCAGGTGGTTGATCACTACCGCAGCGCTCAATCGGCGCACCGTCCCAGTGGCGCTGCGGGTGACCGAGATGGTCTTGTCGACCTCGTAATTGACCACCTGCTCGCGCCGGCGCGGTCCCTCCACCGCGGCGCCGGGGACATTGCCGTTGCCCACCACGCCCACAGGTGGGGCCTCGCCGTTGATCGGCGCAGCAGTCGGTGTCGGGGCCACATTTGACACTGCTCCCGGCACACCGCTGGGCGGCGCGGCCACCGGCCCATTTTCTTCCACGGTTTGCGAGCTGCGCACCGTCGCGGGCTCGGCGCCTTGATTCGGCCGGTGCTGCTCGCTCGTGCGTTCGGTGAGGGAAAAGTCCACATCGGCGGTCACGGTGGCGCGCACATTGTCGCGTCCGACGACGGGCTCCAGCAGGTCCAGTACGCGCTGGGTGTACATCTGCTCGAGCATGCGCACATATTCCAGTTGGCGCGAATCGATGCCGCCGTCACCCTCGGCCCGCTGCGACAGCAAGGCGCCATGCTGGTCGATCACGCTCACTGCCTTGGGGTCCATCTCCGGCACGGAGCTGGCCACCAGGTGCACGATGCCGGCGATCTGGGTTCGGTCCAACGTGCGGCCGGGGTACAGCGTCAACACCACGCTGGCCGAAGGTTTTTGCTGTTCGCGAAAGAACCCGTTTTGATTGGGCAGCGCCAGATGCACCCGCGCCTCGGCCACCGATTGGATCGACAAAATGGTGCGGGTGAGCTCGCCCTCCAAGCTGCGCTGGAAGTTGACCCGCTCCTGGAATTGCGTCATACCCAGGCGCGTTTGGTCCATCAGCTCGAATCCCGTGATGGTCCCTTTCGGCAGCCCCTGGCTGGCCAGCTTCATGCGCAGGTCGTTGACCCGGTCGGCCGGCACCAAAATGGCCTTGCCGCCATCGGCGTGCTTGTACGGCACATTCATTTGCGACAGTTGGGCCAGCACCGCCCCGCCGTCTTTGTCCGACAGATTGGCGTACAGCACGCGGTAGTCTGGCTGGTTGATCAGATAAAACGCCGTGGCCAGCACGGCCACCATGGCAAGGACGCCCGCCCCCAGCGACCACTTGCGCCCCGTGCTCAGGCGTTGCCAGCCGGCAAGCAGTGGCGAGGGCTCACCCCCAGGGACGGGCAGTGCGGGATCCAGTTCGGCGACAGCGGTGGAAGTAGCCATGACGCGGATTATCAAAACCCGCCCGCCGGCGCTAAAGCCCAAATACCCCGGGTTTAGTCGGCTTTTTCGCGCTTAAGCCGGCGGGCGATGCACCGCTACCATCGGTGCCATCGTTGTCCACCCGATCGGAGCCGCCATGGACCTGCGCCTGCTCCCCATGAATACCGCTTCGATGAGCCCCGCGCAAGCCGCTGCCTTGCGGGCCGCACAAAAAGCTCTGGCCGCCAAGGCCGCCGCCAGTGCCGCCCCTCCCTCCACCGCTGCGGCAGCTGCCCCTGTGCGCGGGTTTGGCGATGCGCTGCGCACAGCGCTTCAGGACGTCAGCGCGGCGCAAAACCGCGCCAGCGAGCTGCAAAACCAGGTGCAAATGGGCAACCGCAACGTCAGCCTGGAAGAAACGATGGTGGCCATGCAGAAGGCACAAATCGGTTTTCAGGCCGCGTTGCATGTGCGCAACCGCATGATGCAGGCCTATACCGACGTCATGAACATGCAGGTGTAGGCCCGCGGTGCACCCGCACCGTCTTTAGTGCAGCAAAGTCGAGCGGGAGCCCGGCGGTGCGGCGTCCCACAGGTCCAGCCACGGCTCAGCCAAGGCGCGGATGCGCGCGTCGTGCTGCAGGATCGCGAGCATGATGCGGTGCTTCTCGGCCCGCTCGCTCGGGCTGAGCTGCGCGGCCGAGCCCACTTCGCGCAAGCGCTCGATCAGCACGGCACAAGCGCCTTCCAACTCGACCACCCGGTCCCAATCGTCCGACTCGGCGGCCTGCAGCATGTGTTCGCTGGCTTGCTCCAGCGCGCGGTAGTAATCCAACACGTTCATCTCCAGGGTATCCATGATCGCCATCCGTCTGTCATGCCGCGTTCGGCGTCACTGGGGACGAATCTGGTTCCAGGCGTCGGCCACCCCACGCAGGTGCTGGCGCACTTCCTCGAACATTGCACGGTCCCGCTTGGCATGCGCCTCGGCCAGCCGCGCAATGCAGTATTGGTACAGGGCATCGAGCCGCTGGGCCAGCTCACCCCCTTTTTCCAGGTCGACGCCAGCGCGCAACCCTTCGTCCACCAGGCGGATCGCCTTGTTGACCGCGCGCCCGCGCTGTTCGGTTTGCCGCGCCTCGGTGGCTGCCATGGCCAGTGCGATCTGCTCATCCACCGCGTCGAACAGCATGGCTATCAACTCGTGCGGGCTGGCCGCCGCCACGCGGCTGGCGGCCGCTTGCTGGGTGTAGGCGTTGACGCTGCGGGTCGCGGGGGAGGTGTACATGGTGTCGCTCCGTGTCAGGGTTGGGTCTTTGCCCGTCTTATCGGCCATTGGTCACCTCGCTTGAGCCCCGCGTCTGCCTTTGATGGCGCAAACAGCACCCTATCGAAGCGTTTATTGTGACTGTAGCGCAGTCTGTGTTCAACGGTCTGCTGCAGAGGAGGGAGGCGTTTCCGAAGCGGCCAGGCGCAGCCACTCGCGCACCGACGCCGCCATGCTGGCCCCGCCCTCGTGGCGTTCCAGATGATCAGCCATCAGCGCAGCGGCCTGCAGAGCCCCGGCATTGACCATGAGACGGGCCAATCGGGCCATTGCGTCGAGGTCTTGGGGGTGCTCGACGAGATGACGTTCGTACACGTCGATTGCCTGGCCAATCTGGCCGGTGGCGGCCAGGAAGTCGCCATACTGGATGCGGTAAGCCGGTTGCAGATCGGCCAGGCACTGCAGGGCCTGGCTGGCCGTGGCCGTCTCGCCGCGCCCGAGTGCCCAACTGGCCACGCGCACCAGCGCCGTCTTCCATAGCCCGCGCTCAGGGCTTTGCAGCACCTGGTCGTAGTAGGCCAGCGCATCCTCCGATCGATCTTCCAGCTCTGCGAGCAGCCCGCGGGCCAGCGCGACATAGGGCGAGGCCGCTTGCGCGTCGGCCACGCGTTCGAGTCCGGCCAGGGTGTTGCGCAAACCATCGATGTTGCGCTGTGCAAATAACTGCTCCAACCGAACGAGCGCCGCACGCAGATCCCCGTGTGCACGGGCGCGGCGCAGGTGAACACCATCGGCGGCGTCTAGGTCCATTTGCAGTGCGTGCTGCAGTTGATCCACCGCCTGGTGGATTGGCGCCGGTGCGTCGGCGGGCAGCGGGCCGTGGCGGAGCAACCAGCCAAGCACCCGGCCGGGTTCCCCGTGCGCCATCCAGGTTTGGGCCAGCTCAGGCAGTGCAAGCTGGCCGCTGTATTCCCGGCGGCGCCGCCGCGCCTTGGCCAGTGCCTGCTCGATCCAATTGCGCAATTGGCGCGCTCCGCTCAGGTAGGCGTCGTAGTAGCCCCGCAGTGCCTCTTGTACAGCCTGGGCGTCGAGCGATTCCAGCTCGCGCACCGGCTTCATGCTGCGCAGCAGCGTCTGCAGGCTGCAACTCTTGATCAGGCGCGACAGATCGGGGTGTTCGCTGTCCAGCTCTGCTTCGAAGCGTTCCAGACGCAAGCGAAGGTTGCGGTTTCGGATGGTGCCGTCTTGCGCGAACAGCTTGCCCGTGACCTTGTGTGCATGGTGCAGCCGGTCTTCCAGCCGTTGCAGTTCGTCGATTCGCCGCTGCAGTTCGCGGATGACACGTTCGGCGTGTCGCAGCCGGTGGTGGTTGGTAAATGCCTCGCTGTTGGGCGGGCTTATCCGCTTATCACCTGTCGCATCGTCTAAACGCAGCTCGATCCAGGGGATGTGATCGACCGCTTCGACCCGTGCTGCGCTCGCCGAGGGATTGACGAGCCCTATGCCGCGCTCGCGCAGGTGGCGCGCCTGCTGTGCCAGTGTCTCGATGGCGGCCGCGAAATCGGCTGTCGTGCTGGCTCGCCGGCCGTCGTTGGTTTCTACCTCCAGGCTGGTCAAGTCAAAGCGCGGGCCAGCCTTGCGTTCGTTGCTGCCTTCGGCGTGGGTGTAGCCCTCTGGGGTGAAGCACAAATCGACCCCAGCCAGGATCACACGGTTCAAGCCCAGTTCTGCGGCAAACTGCAAGGCCGTGTTGGTCACGGTGGGGCCAATGCCGTGCAGCGGTTCAGAGGGGTTCAGCGGGGACGACCAGGGCAGCAGTGATCCGAGGTAGTAGCTGGCGTATGGCCACTGGGCCACCAGCCGGGGATTGACGTGGTACTGGTGCACAAAGACCACCTCGGGTCCGAAGCGCAGCATGTCACGGCTGATTTCGTAACTCATCTCGGTGGGATCGACCGAAAAGACGAAATCCGGCTGCAGTCCCACTTGCAGCAGTCGACGGCTGATGCGCGAGACGGCCAGCACCACCAACCGATCGCGATGCTGTCGCACCCAGTCGAGAGCCGCATCCAACGATGGTCCACCCGCCAGCAGCACCCCCGTTTGGCCTTTGAGCCGGCCTCGCCAAACCCCTGCAGGCACGGTATTGTCTGCCGCGTTGGTCAATTGGCAGGCGATGAAGGCCTGATTGCCGCGCAGGCCGACGGTTCGCCAATGCAGCGACGATACGGCCTCGCGCAGGGCCCAGCCTAGCTGGGTGTGGTCTGGCGCCTCGGCCGAACGCGCCGCCAGCGAAAACACCACCTCGACCCGATCGATGTATAGGTAATCTGACAGACGCAGCTCGCTGGCGGCTTCCATCCAATCATCGGCCGTCGCGCAGCGCACATGAGCAGGCAAGTCATCCAGCAATCCGGCTGCGCGCAACGCGGCATGTACCTGGGGCGGTTCGACAAACAGGTAGCGGGTACCCGCAGGCGGGGGCTCGCGCAGGACATGGCGGATCAAGTGGCCCGAATCACTGCCGGCCATGATGTACAGCGTATCCTCGCAGCGCAGTTCCCCGCGAAAGGCTTCTTGCAGCGTCTGCGCGGCTCCGAGTTTGTCGAAGGTCAGGCCGTTGACGGCCTCCAGCGTCCGTTCGCCAAACCGGTTGACCCGCCACTGCAAAGGGGGCACCACGGGCAAAGAGACGCGGTCGTTCGGGATGACAGTGGGGGGTTGATCGGGCATTTCGTGGTTTTTTCGCGGGTCAGGTGCGCTAGCATCTTAATGTGTACAAAAGCGCTGCGGTGCGTGGAACAGTTCGATGAACCAACGACAAACCGATGCATCGGCCCCCATCTCGGGGCTTTGTCTGGTGACGGGGGCGGATGGCTTCATCGGCTCGCACCTCGTGGAGCTATTGGTGGCGCAGGGCTGCCGGGTGCGGGCACTGGCGCAATACAACAGCTTCAACCACTGGGGCTGGCTGGAGGGTCTGCCGTGCCTGTCGCAGGTGGAGGTGCTCAGCGGCGACATCCGCGACCCACACTTCTGCCACCAGATGATGCGGGGGGTGCAGGTGGTGTTCCACCTGGCTGCTCTGATTGCCATCCCGTACTCCTACGCGGCTCCTGACAGCTATGTCGAGACCAATGTGCGCGGCACGCTCAACGTCTGCCAGGCGGCCCACGCAGCGGGGGTGCGCCGCCTAGTGCACACCTCCACCAGCGAGGTCTATGGCACCGCGCGCTATGTGCCAATCGACGAGGCGCACCCGCTGCAGCCGCAGTCCCCGTACAGTGCGTCCAAGGTCGGTGCGGATGCGATTGCCCTGAGCTTTCACCACAGCTTTGGCTTGCCGGTGACGCTGGCGCGGCCCTTCAACACCTATGGGCCGCGGCAGTCGGCGCGCGCGGTGATTCCCACCATCATCAGCCAGGTCGCCGCTGGCTGCCGCACCCTCAAGCTCGGGGATCTGCGCCCGACGCGCGATTTCAATTATGTGGAAGACACCTGCCGCGGGCTGCTGGCGTTGGCCGAGTGCGACGCGGCGGTCGGCGAGGTGGTCAATATCGGCTCCAATGACGAGATTTCCATCGGAGATACGGTCAAGCTGATCCTGGAGCTGATGGACGCCGACGTCGATGTGCAGCAGGAAGACGAGCGTCTGCGCCCGCCGCAGTCCGAGGTGTTTCGCCTGTGGTGCGACAACCGCAAGATCGAGCGCTTGACCGGATGGCGACCGCGCGTCGATCTGCGCGAGGGTTTGCGGCGCACGATCGCATGGTTTACCGATCCGGCCAATCTGCAGCGCTACAAGCCGCATCAATACAATGTTTGACGCCGGCGCCTTCATCCGCTTCGTGCGCGGGCTGTACGGCCAGCCCGAGGGGGTTGTTCCGCTGCACGCCCCGGTCATGGGGCAGATGGAGAAGGCAAAACTGGCCGAAGCCGTCGATTCGACCTATGTCTCCAGCGTCGGTGCCTTTGTGAACCGCTTTGAAGAAGCGGTGGCCACCTTCGTCGGGGCGCGCCATGCGGTCGCCACCGTCAACGGCACCGCCGCGCTGCATGTGGCGCTGCGGATTGCGGGCGTGCAGCCCGGCGATCGGGTGGTGACCCAGGCCTTGACCTTTGTGGCCACGGCCAATGCCATCGCCTACTGTGGGGCCGAGCCGGTGTTCGTCGATGTCGAGGAGGAAACCCTCGGCATGGATCCGCTCGCCTTGCAGACATGGCTGCGACGGCATGCCACCGTTCGGCAGGGTGTCTGCATCGAGCGGGCCAGCGGCCGCCCTGTGCGCGCTTGTGTGCCGATGCACACGCTTGGCCACCCCGCGCGTATCGAAGCCATCGCCGAGGTCTGTGCCGAATGGAGCCTGGTGCTGGTGGAGGACGCAGCCGAGGCATTGGGCAGCCGGCGCAACGGACGCCAAGCCGGTACCGTCGGTCGATTGGGGGTGTTCAGCTTCAATGGCAACAAAATCATCACCACGGGCGGTGGCGGCATCATCATTACCGACGACGAGGCGCTGGCCCGCCGTGCACGGCACCTGACCACCACCGCCAAGCGGCCGCACGCCTGGGCCTTCGAGCACGACGAATTGGGCTACAACTACCGCCTGCCGAATTTGAACGCAGCCTTCGGCGTGGCGCAGATGGAGCGCTTGCCCGCGCTGCTTGCCAGCAAACGGGAGGTGGCCCAGGCCTATGCGCAGGCGGCGCGGCACCACGGCTGGCACTTCGTGCAAGAGCCGGCCGGCGCGCGCAGCAATTACTGGCTCAATGCGCTGCGGCTGCCGGATGTCGCCGCGCGCGAAGCGTTTCTGCAAGCCACCAATGCCGCAGGGGTGATGACACGGCCACTGTGGACGCCAATGCATCGCCTGCCGATGTATGCGGGCTGCGGGCGCGATGCGCTCGCCGTCACCGAATGGCTGGCGGATACCGTGGTCAATGTGCCCAGCTCGCCGCTGCCTGGGGCGGGGGAGTGATCGCGTGGCGCGCCGCATCGCTGTCGTGACGGGCACCCGGGCCGATTACGGACTGCTGTACTGGCTCATCCACGATCTGCACCAGGCGCCAGACTGGGAGTTGCAGTTGATCGTCTCCGGCATGCATCTGATGCCACGCTTTGGCCGCACGGTGGAGGTGATCGAGCGCGACGGCTTCCCCGTTGCGGCCACGGTTGATCTGGGGCTGGAGGATGACACGCCCCTGTCGGTGGCGCGGGCAATCGGAGCCGGCACGGCTGGGTTCGCCAATGTGTTCGCTCGCCTGCAACCCGATTGGGTGGTCATCCTGGGGGATCGCTTCGAGGCGTTGGCGACGGCATGCGCCGCTTACACCCTGCGCGTGCCCATCGCGCATATTCATGGGGGCGAGATCACCGAAGGCGCTTTGGATGACGGCTACCGACACGCCATCACCAAACTTGCGGCGCTGCATTTCACGGCGGCCGAGCCGTACCGCCGCCGGGTCATCCAGATGGGCGAAGCACCCGAGCGGGTTTACAACGTGGGGGCACCCGGGTTGGAGCACTGGGTTCGCACCCCCTTGCTGACTCGCCCCGAGTTGGAGCGCGCACTCGACTTTGCGCTTGGCGAGACAACGCTGCTCGTGACATTTCACCCAGCCACCCTGGATGAGGGCAGCCCTGCCGATCAGTGTCGCGAGCTGCTGGCCGCGCTGGATGCGTTCAGCCATGCACACGTGGTCTTCACGCTGCCGAATGCCGATCCGGGCGGCACGGCCATCATCCCGCTGCTAGAGGGCTATGCAGCGCGCCATCCACAGCGCTGCCGCCTGTTTGCCTCGCTCGGCCAGCAGCGCTACCTGTCGCTGCTGCGTCAGGTGCAGGCGGTGGTGGGCAATTCCTCCAGCGGCCTGATCGAGGCGCCTAGCGCGGGCTGCGTCACGGTCAACATCGGTGAGCGCCAGCGCGGTCGATTGCGTGCGTCCAGCGTGATCGACTGTGCACCGCACCGGGGCGACATCGAGGCGGCCATTCGGCGCGCCCTCGATCCGGCCTTCCGCGCAACGCTGGGCCAGGTACACAACCCCTATGGCGACGGGCATGTCGCCGCACGCATCCTGCAAGTCCTGCGGCAGGCCGAGCCGCGCGCCCTGCTGCGCAAGCCGTTTTACGACATTTCAGGGGAAGGTGATGCGTGAGGAGGTAACACCGCCGCCCGTGCGGGTGATCGCCGAGGCGGGTGTCAACCACAACGGCCGAGCCGACTGGGCGTTTCGGCTCGTGGAGGTGGCGGCCCAGGCTGGGGCAGATGTGGTCAAGTTCCAGACCTTTCAGGCCGACGCTCTGGTGACCGCCGATGCGCCCAAGGCCGCTTATCAGCAGCGCAACACCGGTGCCGGGGAATCTCAGCAGGCCATGCTGCGCCGCCTGGAGTTGCCGGCCGCGCTGCACCGGGAGCTGAAGGCGCATGCGGAGCAGCGCGGGCTGCGCTTTCTGTCCACGGCCTTCGACGAACCGAGCCTGCGCCTGCTGGTCGATGAGCTTGGCCTGACGCTGCTCAAGGTCCCATCCGGCGAATTGACCAACGCCCCGTTTCTGCTGCAGCATGCGCGCAGCGGGGCCGAGCTCATCGTCTCCACCGGCATGGCCACGCTCGCAGAGGTCGAGCAAGCGCTTGGGGTCATCGCCTTCGGACGCATCGCGGGTGCGCAAGAACGGCCGGGGCCAGCGGCGTTTCGCGCGGCGTATGCCTCGCCCGAGGGGCAGGCGGCGCTGCGCCGTGGGGTGACCCTGCTGCATTGCACCAGCGACTACCCGGCCGCGGCCGAGGCGGCCAATCTGCGCGCGATGGACGCCATGGCCGCCGCCTTCGGCCTGCCCGTCGGGTATTCGGACCACACACTCGGCATCGAGGTCGCGCTGGCTGCCGCGGCCCGTGGGGCGTGCGTGCTGGAAAAACATTTCACGCTGGATCGCGCGCTGCCGGGCCCAGACCACGCGGCGTCGCTGGAGCCCCTGGAATTGGCGCGTCTGGTGGCCGGTGTGCGCACCGTTTCGGCGGCGCTGGGGGATGGCATCAAGCGGCCTCAGACTGCGGAGCTGGCCACGGCGGCGGTGGCACGCAAGAGTCTGGTCGCCCGTCGGGCGATTCGCGCCGGACAGGTGCTCGGTCCGCAGCATGTGGCAGTGATGCGCCCAGGCACTGGCATGCCGCCCATGGCGTACTGGGATGTGCTGGGGCGCACCGCGTCGCGGGACTACGCTGCAGGAGACCTGCTGGATGAGTGAGCCATTCGTCATCCTTGGCGGAGGTGGCCATGCGCGGGTGGTGTTGGACACGCTGCGCAGCCTTGGCCAGCCGGTGCACGGGGTCTTGCTGCCCGAGCGGAACACCGGTGCCGATTGGCATGGCGTGCCCGTGCTTGGCGACGACACCTGGCTGGAACATCCGCGGGCGCGCGCGCATCGTTTTGCGATCGGCGTTGGCATGGTGCCCGGTCGGCGAATGCGCCGGCGCGCGATTTTCGAGCGACTGCGGGCGGTCGGACTGCAGATGCCCGCGTTGGTGCATCCGTCGGCAATCGTCTCAGCGGCGGCCGAGATGGCCGCGGCGCTGCAGGTCATGGCCGGTGTGATCGTGCAGCCAGGGGCGTGCCTTGGCGCGGGTGCGCTGCTCAACACGGGCGCGCGGGTGGATCATGACTGTGCGGTGGGCGAAGGCGCGCACATCGCCCCCGGCGCCATCCTGTGCGGGGATGTGCGCATCGGGGCATGGGCCTTCGTCGGCGCGGGGGCGGTGGTACTGCCCGGCGTCACGGTGGGTGATGGTGCCGAGGTGGCTGCCGGCACCGTGGTGCGCCACGATGTGCCGCCGCGTTGCCGCTACATTCCGGGGCAGCCGTTCACGGCGGTGGAGGATGAAGCATGATCAACGACTGGCAGGCTCTGATGTTGCGGCGCGACGACACTCTCCGCCGCGCCATCGAGGTGATCGACCGTGGTGCCAAGCGCATCGCGCTGGTGGTGGATGAGTCTGGACGGCTGCTGGGCACCGTCACCGATGGCGATGTGCGCCGCGGCATTCTGCGCCACCTGAGCCTGGATGCCCCTGTGGCAGAGGTGATGAACCCGCAGCCGCGTGTGCTGCGGCCGGGCTACGGCCGCGAGGAGGCTCTGCGATTGCTGGGCAGTGCGCAGGTGCTGCAGGTGCCGATCGTGGGCGAGGACGGTGTGTTGGTCGGACTGGAAACCCTGACCGATCTGCTCAAACGCCCGCGGCTGGAAAACCCCGTGTTCCTGATGGCGGGAGGCTTTGGTACCCGCTTGCGGCCCTTGACCGACGACTGCCCCAAGCCGATGCTGCCCGTGGGCGGGCGGCCAATGCTGGAGCACATCCTGCAGGATCTGATCGACTACGGCTTTTATCGCTTCTACATCTCGGTGCACTATCTGCGCGAAAAAGTCATCGAGTACTTTCAAGACGGCAGCCGCTGGGGCGTGACCATCCAGTATGTGCATGAAGACACGCCGTTGGGCACCGCAGGCGCGTTGGGTCTACTGCCCAAGGAGGCGGTGCAGCGACCGCTGATCGTCATCAACGGCGACATACTGACGCGCGTCAACTACGAGGCTTTACTGCAGGATCACGACCGCCATACCCCGGCGGCCACCGTCTGCACACGTCAGTACGATTTTCAAGTGCCGTTCGGCGTGATCGAGCATGATGAGCAGCGCATCACCCACATCATCGAAAAGCCGGTGCACCATTTCTTCGTGAGCGCCGGCATCTATGTGCTGGCGCCCCAGGTTGTGCACGCCGTGCCGCCGAATGTGCGCCTCGACATGCCCGATCTGCTCGAGCAGCAAATCGAGGCCGGACGCGCGGTGCGCATGTTCCCGGTGCATGAATACTGGCTGGATATTGGCCGCCTGGGGGACTTCGAGCTGGCGCAGCGTGACGCGCCGCAGGTGATCGATCATGGCTGACCGAGCGGGAACGGTGTTGGCCCTGATTCCTGCCCGTGGCGGCAGCAAGGGTGTGCCTGGCAAAAATATCAAAGAAGTGGCAGGCAAGCCATTGATCGCTTGGACCATCGAAGCGGCCCAACAAGCGCGCTGCATCGACCGCGTGGTGGTGTCGTCCGATGACGCGGCAATATTGGAAGTCGCGCGCGCCTGGGGGGCCGAGACGCCCTTCGAGCGCCCAGCCGAATTGGCGCGCGACGAGACGCCGAGTATCGACGTCGTACTGCATGCCGTGCGCCAATTGCCGGGCGCTGCTTGGGTGGTGCTGCTGCAGCCCACCTCACCGCTGCGCACGGCGCAAGACATCGACGCCGCCTTCGCGCTGTGTCGATCCCAGGGCGCGCCGGCCTGCGTCAGCGTGACCGAGGCCGCGACGCCCCCGTGGTGGATGTTCCACCTGACCGACCAGGGGCGCTTGCGCGCTTTTTTGCCGGAGCAGCATGGCCCTCAGCGGCGGCAGGATGCGCCGCCGCTGTATTCCCTCAACGGGGCGGTCTATGTGGCTCGAACGGACTGGCTGCAACGCACGCGCACCTTCTTGTCCGACGAAACCTTGGCCTATGCGATGCCAGCCGAGCGCTCGATCGATATCGACACGCCGCTGGATTTGACGATCGCGGCATGTCTGCTGCGAGCGCAGACCCTGGGTCGCGGCAGCTGAGCGGGCTGCCGACCTCACACGACATCAACCTTGCAGCAACCGCAGCACGTTTTGCGGCAGCTGATTGGCCTGGGCGATCATGGCGGTGCCGGCCTGCTGCAGGATCTGGGTGCGGCTGAGGTTGGCGGTCTCGGCGGCGAAGTCGGCATCCATGATGCGGCCGCGGGCGGCGCTTTGTTTTTCCGAGGCGATCCGGATGTTGGAGGCAATATTTTCGAAACGACTCATGACCGCTCCCAAATTGGCGCGGCGAGTGACCACGCTTTGCACCGCAGTATTGACGGTGGCCAACATCGCGCTTGCTCCCGCTGCCGTGGAGATGGTGGCACCCGCTAACGCTGCGGATATAGACCCAAGGCTTGTCATAACGATGGAGACCGTCTGCCCTTGGCTGGCGCCGACCTGGAAGATGTAAGAGGTGGCGCCGGTGCCCAAGATTTGCCGATTGTTGAAGCTCGTTTGGGCGCGGATACGGCTAATCTCGGCACGCAGTTGGACGAACTCCGTCTGCAAGTTGGCGCGTGCGGTGTTATCGTTCGTGCCATTGCGCGAACGGATGGCCAGCTCACGGATCCGTTGCAGCACGTCTGTGGTGGAGGCCAGAGCACCGTCAGCGACCTCAGCCAACGAAATACCGTCGCCGGTGTTGATCAGTGCCATATTTAGGCCTCGAACCTGTGAATGCATCCGTTCGGCGATGGCCAGGCCGGCGGCGTCGTCCTTGGCAGTGTTGACCCGAAGGCCGGAGGACAAACGCGACATGGTCGTCTGCAGCGACTGCATGTTGTTGACGGTGTTGCGCTGGGCGTTCAGCGACATCACATTGGTGTTGATGGTCAAGGCCATGGTGCGCTCCTAGCGATGGTTCCTGGAAACAGCGGCCTGGCGTGCAGTTGAAACTGGTCCAGCGCCTGCATGGCTTCAATCATCGGTGAGCAAGAAAAAAACAAAGCCCCGATAAGCGGGGCTTTTGCTGGCTTTATCCGAGCTCTACGAATCGCGTTCTTACTACTTTTTATTCCACGCACCCAGCTGTTGGGATATGTAGTTACTCAGGCCGTTGTATTGGGCCATCTTGACATCTAACGCGGTGTACTGGGCACGCAGACGTTGCTCCGTTCGAGACGTACGCTCCTCGATCCCTGAAATCTCTTTATTTTTTCTGGCGATAGATTCCTTGAGTGTGTTCTCTCGAATCGATACCGAGCCTTCGATGGAAAGCGCGCCTTGGATAAAGGTCTTAATATTGTCAGCGATGCCTGCTCCTGAGCTCAGGAATAATTGACTGACCTGGTCGACATCGGTCAGTGAAGAATTCAGCTGATTCGAATCCAACGAAAGGTTTCCGTTCTTGTCAAAGCTGAGGCCAATATCGGCCAGGGAGACTATCCCCGATCCCGGAACGGTATTACTTGCATGGTTACGCAGCATTGACAATAAACCAAGAGCTGCTTGATCGCCTCGTAGAGGTCCAGAGTTCTGTCCTGTAGGATCCGAGCGCGTCAGTTCTCTAATAGTTTTGCTCAGGTCGCTGAAGGCTTTTTGAAACGCCTGTACAGCGTCGGTAATGGCCGCTTTGTCTGCGGCTACACTGATATTGATGGGGCTGGTCGAGACGCTTTTGGCTTCGATTGTCAGACCTGCTATCGCGTCGCCGAATGTGTTGGTCGCCGACGTCACATTTACGCCATCGATTTCTATGGTAGCATCCTGGGCGGCGTAGCTCAGTGCCTGACCGACGATGCCGCTTCCGTTATTGAAGTATGACAAGGCACCCAGCCCTGTTACACCGTCATCGATGAGATTGTTGGAACTGTCATACGTTTTTATTTCAAAGCCGTTTACAGCTCCGGTTTGACTGCTCTTGAATACTAGTTGTGACTGTCCTGCACCGCGAACGACGACAGCCGTGATACCAGCGTTTGCCTGGTTCACTTTGGTTGCGATGTCATCGACGGTATCGCTTGCACTGATATTCACAGAAATCGGTGTACCGCTTGGATTGAAATTACCCCCACTCCAGCTGCCGGTACTGAGATCTAAACGTCCACTCATGCCGAGCGGACCTGAAGTCGCCAAAGACGCGGAGCGTGTCGCCTGCGCTTGTGCGAGGGATAGCACGCGCACACTCAAATCCTGCACTAGCGGGGACCCTGAGCTTCGTGCTGTCACGACGTCCTCATTACTGGACTTGACATTCATCGACCGCCAAAAATTGGCATCGCTCAGTTTTGCTGCTGCATCTTGAAGTTTGGCCAGTCCGGCTTTGATTTGCCCCCAGGAAGAAATACTACTCTGCAGACTGCTGATTTGGGTTTGTATCTGCTGTATGGGTTTTCGTTCGATAGCCAATAGCTGACTGATGACACTGTTGACATCTAAGCCACTGCCCACGCCTGGAGAGGAAATCGCCATGATATGCTCCTAGAGTGGTCCCTTTATACAATAACAACACGTTTTTTGCAAGACGAACCCCCTTGACAGCTGGCTGAAGCCAACGAGGACCCCGCTACGAGAGCGGGGGTCTACATTTTTTCAGTCGAACGGCGTCAGCGCAGCAGAGCCAGCACGTTTTGCGGCAGCTGATTGGCCTGGGCGATCATGGCGGTGCCGGCCTGCTGCAGGATCTGGGTGCGGCTGAGGTTGGCGGTCTCGGCGGCGAAGTCGGCATCCATGATGCGGCCGCGGGCAGCCGATTGCTTTTCCGCTGCGATGCGGATGTTTGACATGATATTTTCAAATCGACTCATGATCGCGCCCAGGCGGGCTCGTCTTGTGACGACACTCTGCAGTGCAGTGTTGATCGTAGCCAGCATTGCGCTTGCGCCACTAACGGTGGAAATCGTGGCAGCGGCAGCGTTCAGCGCTGCAGAAATCGATCCGATACTTTGTATCGACACTGTGACGGTTTGTCCTTGACTGGCGCCGACCTGGAAGGCGTAGGAAGTCGCTCCCGCCCCCAAAATTTGGCGATTGTTGAAGCTCGTCTGCGAGCGAATGCGACCAATCTCTGCGCGCAGCTGGACAAACTCAGTCTGCAAATTCGCCCGTGCGGTATTGTCGTTGGTGCCGTTGCGAGAGCGCACCGCCAGTTCACGAATCCGCTGTAGGACGTCGGTGACGGAAGACAGCGCGCCGTCGGCAACCTCAGCCATGGAAATGCCGTCGCCAGCGTTGATCAAGGCCATGTTCAGGCCCCGAACTTGCGACTGCATCCGCTCGGCGATGGCCAAGCCTGCGGCGTCGTCCTTACCCGTGTTGACGCGCAGGCCCGACGACAGCCGTGCCATTGTGGTCTGCAGCGACTGCATGTTGTTGACGGTGTTGCGCTGGGCGTTCAGCGA
>NZ_JARJMT020000065.1 GCF_029335975.1 Tepidimonas sp. | reverse complement strand
GGGGGATTGCGTGGTAACCCATTCGGCAGGGGCGGGTGGCTTGCGGTAGAAGCCCACGCCTTTGCGCCACAGGGTCAAGGCATGCCAGTGGATGCGGGCGATGACGGCAAGGCTGTGCCAACGGTAGCGCCACAGCAGTGTGGTCCATCGGCCTGGGGTGGCACGGCTCAGATGGCCGCTGACGCTGGTCAGCAACAGCGGACCGTCCTCGTCCTCATGCTCGATGCGCACCACGGTCCGTCCCTCCTGTCCAGCAGCGGGTGGCGTGCGCAGAAACCGAAAGCGGTATCCCCCATTTACACGGCAAAACGGCGAGACATGGAAGCGCTTGCGCGCTTGCAGGGTCTGACCCCACGCGGGCGCGTCGAGCAGGTAACAGTGCCGCTCGCCAAAAGTGTTGTTGACCTCGGCCACCACAGCGCGCAATGACCCGTCGGCCCGATGGCAATACCAAAAGCTCACTGGCTTGAAGACATATCCCAGCACCCTCGCGTAGGTGTGTAGCCAGACCGGGCCATCGACATCGGTGATGCCATGGCGCGCGAGCAACTCATGCAGCCAGGCCAGGGCACCACCCGCTTCGGGACCGCGCCCATCGCCATGGTCGCGATCATGGAAGCTGATCGGCGCGGCGCGGTTGACCGCCAGCCCGGCTTCGGCCGCTGCTTCGGCCAGTCGGTGCATGGGCAGCAGCAAAAACCAAGTGCGGTGCGCAAAGGCGTGCTCGCGCGGGCGCAGGCGCCGGTGACGCACCCAACCCTCGCCGATCAAAACGGCGTCGGCGGGCTGCGGTGTGGGCGTCGCGCGCATGGGGGCCTCCTTGGCCATGCCAGCTTCAGGCGGCAGCCCGCTGCGCATGCAGTCGGGATTGCAGCGCATCAGCCACGGCCAAACCGGCCTTGAGGCCGTCTTCGTGGAATCCATAGCCAGTCCACGCTCCACAGTACCATGTGTGCCACTGCCCCTGCAAGTGCGGCACGGCTCGCTGCGCGGCGATCGCCGGACCGTCAAAAACCGGGTGGTGGTATTCGAACTCGGCCAAAATGCAATCGGCTGCGATCGGTCGCACGGGGTTGAGCGACTCCACCACGGGCTGGGCGAAGGGCAGGGGCTGCAGCACGTTCAGCCAGTAGTGCAGGCAGACCCGCGACGACTCGCGCTGCGTATCCGGGGCGCGTTCGTAGTTCCAGGCCGACCAGACAGCCCGCCGCTGGGGCAGCACCGCGGTATCGGTGTGCAGCACGGCGCGGTTGGGCTGGTAGCGAATGGCGCCCAGCACCGCGCGTTCTTGGGCGCTGGGGTGGGCCAGCAGGGCCAAGGCCTGATCGCTGTGGGTGGCAATCACCACCTCATCAAAGCGCTCGGCGCCCGCGTCGGTAAAAACCGTGGCGCCTGCCACATCCCGCTCAATACGGCGCACGGGCGTGGAGCGCCGGGCGTCCGGAATGCGCGCGACGATGCGCTCGACATACTGCCGTGCCCCGCCGGCCACGGTATACCACTGCGGCCGATCGTTGACCTGCAGCAGGCCATGGTTGTGGCAAAAACGAATCATCGTGGCCACGGGAAAGCGCAGCATCTGGTCGGTCGGACAACTCCAGATGCAGCCGATCATCGGTAAAAAATACCAATCGCGAAACGCCGTGCCAAAGTCGTGCGCCTGTAAAAACTCCCCGAGCGGTTGTTGCAGGTCGGCTTCCTGGCCTTGTTCAGCCAGCCGGGTGCACAGGCGGTTGAAGCGCAACAAATCGGCCAGCATCTTCCAAAAGTGCGGGCGCATCCAGTTGCGCCGCTGCGCAAACACGGTGGTCAGCGAGGCGCCGCCCCATTCGAGGGCCGGGCCGTGCGCGCTGGCTGGCACCTGCACCGAAAACGACATGTCCGACGGAGCCGTCGGCACACCCAGCTCCGCCAGCAGTGCGATCAGGTTCGGGTAAGTCCGCTCGTTGAACACCAGAAAGCCCGTATCCACACCATGGGTGACCGGGCGGCCCTGCGCATCAGGCAGGGTGATGTCCACCGTGTGCGTGTGCCCACCGAAGTAGTCGTTGGCCTCGAACAAGGCGACATGGGCCCGACCGCACAGGCGATGCGCAACCGCCAAGCCCGAGATACCCGATCCGACGATGGCGACTTTCATGAACGAGCTCCTGCTGCGGTGGGCAGATCCGCATCTGCTTTGTCCTAGACAAGTACCATTGTAGGCTTCGTTGACCACTTGTGCATGTCCAGGTTCCCGTCATGAACACCGCGCCTGCATCTCCCTCATCTTCCACCGGTGCGCCGATGGCCCTTTGGGCGATTGCGGATGTAGAGCGAGAAACGGGCATCGGTAAGGATACCTTGCGCGTGTGGGAGCGCCGCTACGGCTTTCCGGCGCCGCAGCGCGACGAACGCGGGGACCGGCTGTACGACGCGGAACAATTGAGTCGGCTGCGCCTGATTCGGCGCCTG
Organism: Tepidimonas sp.; assembly: GCF_029335975.1. GTDB lineage: Bacteria > Pseudomonadota > Gammaproteobacteria > Burkholderiales > Burkholderiaceae_C > Tepidimonas. The sequence continues at coordinate 168 of NZ_JARJMT020000065.1, read as the reverse complement.
CTGGATGCTGGGTACCGTCCAGGACGCGTGGTGGGACTGCCGCGCGATGCCTTGGAAGCCTTGGCCGCGTCGGCTTTGGCGCAAAACCTGGCTGCGCCCCAGCATTTACCGGGCTCAGCGGGCGAGCCGGATCATATGGCGGATGACCAGCTCGCACCCTGGATGGCT
>NZ_JARJMT020000049.1 GCF_029335975.1 Tepidimonas sp. | reverse complement strand
GGTGTTGGGTGGCGTGACCTGGATGTGCCGCGGCTCGCGCAGCAGGCTGGCGGCCAGCGCCTTGATCTCGTCGCTGAAGGTGGCCGAAAACAGCAGGCTCTGCTTGTTGGCCGGCAGCAGCGCCAGCACCTTGCGCACGTCGTGGATGAAGCCCATGTCGAGCATGCGGTCGGCCTCGTCCAGCACCAGAATTTCGACCTTGGACAGGTCGAGGTGGCCCTGTTCGGCCAGGTCCAGCAGCCGGCCCGGCGTCGCGACCAGAATGTCCACGCCTTTGGCCAGCTTTTCGATCTGGGGATTGAGGCCCACGCCGCCAAACACCACTGCCGATTTGAGTTTGAGGTGCTTGCCGTAGGCTTTGACCGAGTCCTCGACCTGAGCGGCCAGCTCGCGGGTGGGAGTCAGCACCAGTGCCCGGATGGGGCGGGGCTGGCCGCGCTTGGGTGTCTCGCCGCGCGAGGCGAGCAGATGCAGCATCGGCAGGGTAAAGGCCGCTGTCTTGCCGGTGCCGGTTTGGGCACCGGCCAGCAGGTCATGTCCGGCCAGCACGGCGGGGATGGCCTCGGCCTGGATGGGGGTGGGCGTCTCGTAGCCCTGCTCGCGCACGGCCTCGACGAGGGCCGGCAGCAGTTGAAGTTCTTCGAATGTCATGTGAAAGTCGGGCGCCCATGCCGGGGCGCGCGGCATCGGCCCATGCCATCGGCTAGCGGATCGGTCGATCCTGCGCACCAGTCGAAGGCTCAGTCAAGGGCAGATGGGGTCAGAAGGACGAGCCGGGACGCGACTGCAAGGCCCGACTACGCGAATTGTTGCATAACTGGGATAATTCTCAGATACCCGGGCCACGATCCCGGGACATTTTTTTCACGATCCGTTGTTTTTCCGAGGGTAGCCCGCGATGGCCCAGTATGTTTTCACGATGAACCGTGTCTCCAAGACCGTGCCGCCCAAGCGGCAGATCTTGAAGGACATTTCGCTGAGTTTCTTCCCCGGCGCCAAGATCGGTGTGCTGGGACTCAACGGCGCTGGTAAGTCCACGCTGCTCAAGATCATGGCTGGGGTGGACAAGGAGTTCGAGGGCGAGGCCGTGCCAATGCCCGGCATCAAGATCGGCTACCTGCCGCAGGAGCCGCAGCTCAACCCCGAGCAGACCGTGCGCCAGGCGGTGGAAGAGGGCATCGGCGGCGCGCTGGCGGCCAAGAAGCGACTGGAGGAGGTCTATGCCGCCTATGCCGAGCCAGACGCCAATTTCGACGCGCTGGCCGCCGAGCAGGCGGAGCTGGAGGCCATCATCGCTGCCGCCGGCAGCGAAAACACCGACCTGCAACTGGAACTGGCCGCCGATGCGCTGAACCTGCCGCCGTGGGATGCCCAGATCAAAAACCTCTCGGGCGGCGAGAAGCGCCGCGTGGCGCTGTGCCGGCTGCTGCTGTCCAAGCCCGACATGCTGCTGCTGGACGAGCCGACCAACCACCTGGATGCCGAGAGCGTGCACTGGTTGGAGCAGTTCCTGCAGCGCTTCCCCGGCACGGTGGTGGCGATCACGCACGACCGCTACTTTCTCGACAACGCGGCGGAGTGGATTCTGGAGCTCGACCGCGGCATGGGCATCCCGTACAAGGGCAACTACTCCGAATGGCTGGAGCAAAAGGAGCGCCGGCTGGAGCAGGAACAAAAGTCCGAGGATGCGCGCCGCAAGGCCATGAAGGAGGAGCTCAAATGGGTGCGCTCCAACGCCAAGGGTCGCCAGGCCAAGAGCAAGGCGCGATTGCAGCGCTTCGAGGAGCTCAGCGACTACGAGTACCAGAAGCGCAACGAGACCAACGAGATCTTCATCCCCGTCGCCGAGCGGCTGGGCTCACAGGTCATCGAGTTCAAGAACGTCAGCAAATCGTTCGGTGACCGGCTGCTGATCGACAACCTCTCGTTCAGTGTGCCGGCGGGTGCCATCGTCGGCATCATCGGTCCCAACGGCGCGGGCAAGTCCACCCTGTTTCGCATGATCCAGGGTGTGGAAAAACCCGACAGCGGCGAGATCATCATCGGCCAGACCGCCAAGCTCGCCTTCGTGGACCAGAGCCGCGACAGCCTGGACGGCAGCAAGACCGTCTGGGAGGACGTCTCCGGCGGGCTGGACAATATCACCGTGGGTAAGTTCGTCATGCCCAGCCGGGCGTATCTGGGCCGCTTCAACTTCAAGGGCAACGACCAGCAAAAGCGTGTTGCCGATCTGTCGGGCGGCGAGCGCGGCCGGCTGCATCTGGCCAAGACCCTGGCGAAGGGCGGCAATGTGCTGCTGCTGGACGAGCCCTCCAACGATCTGGACGTGGAAACCCTGCGTGCGCTGGAGGATGCGCTGCTGGAGTTTGCCGGCAGCGCGTTGGTCATCAGCCACGACCGTTGGTTCCTCGACCGCATCTGTACGCACATCCTGGCGTACGAGGGCGACAGCCAGTGGTACTTCTACGACGGCAACTTCACCGAGTACGAGGCCGATAAGGTGCGGCGCCTGGGTGAAGAGGGGGCGCGCCCGAAGCGCGTGCGCTTCAAGTCGCTGGCCTGACCGTGGCTGCCGCGCCCGTCCCCGCTCCCGGCGCTGCCGCCGTCTCGCCCGGTGCGCCCGACGTGCCCGCGGTCGAGGCGGCGATGCGCCGCTGGATCGAGCGCGCCGTCATCGGCCTGAATCTGTGCCCGTTCGCCAAGGCGGTCTGGGCCAAGGGTCAGGTGCGCATCGCGGTCAGCCAAGCGCGGCATCTGGACGCCTTTCTGGACGATCTGGACGCCGAGCTGCTGCGGCTGCGCGACACACCGGCCGAGGTGCTCGACACGACGCTGCTCGTGCATCCGACGCTGTTTCCGGATTTCTTCGTCTTCAACGACTTTCTGGACGTGGTGGACCGGGTGATCGAAGAGCACGGGCTGGAGGGGGTGGTCCAGGTTGCCCCCTTTCACCCGGACTTCGTGTTCGACGGCGTCGATCCAGGCGACATCACCCACGCCACCAACCGCGCGCCCTATGCGACGCTGCACCTGCTGCGCGAGGACAGCGTAGCGCGCGCCGTGGCTTCGGGCGACCCGGTCGAGGCGATCGTCGAACGCAACCTGCAAACCCTGCGTGAGCTTGGGCCGCAGGGCTGGCAGCGCCTGCTCGACGCGGGCGAATGAGCACGAATCTTCGCGGTTCCTGGGTCCATGCTGGCGCGAGATGGGCCCCCTGCGGCCGAGGCGCTGGACGCTCCATCAGCCCATCAGCCCCGACCAATCCCCGGGTACCAGCCACAGCAGCCCGGCGGTCATGACCACATAGCGTGCGCATTTGCCCACCGCCATGTAGAACACACAGGGCCAGAACGGGAATTTCAGCCACCCCGCCACGGCGCACAGCGGATCGCCCACCACCGGCAGCCAGCTCAGCAAGCAGGCCTTGGGGCCAAAGCGCTGCAGCCAGTCCAACGCGCGCAAATGCGTCGGCGAGCCGCGTGCACGGTCGATGGCCGCGTGCGCTCCGTAGCCCATGGCCCAACTCACCGTGCCGCCCAGGGTATTGCCCGCGGTGGCCACCAGGATGGTTGGCCAAAACAGCTCGGGGTTGAGCTTGATCAGCGCGAACACCGCAGGCTCCGACCCCATGGGCAGCAGCGTCGCCGAAATGAACGCCACCACGAACACCGTCACCAGGCCCACTTCAGGCAGGCTCAGGGTGTGCAGCAGAGACGCGATCCAGGCATTCATGGGGGGTAGCTCGGTAGCGCTGCGCAGTATAGACGGCGGGGCAGGGCTGGGTGCTGGGCGCTCGGGGTTCCGGTGGGGGTACAATGCTGCCCAATTTTTCAGCAACCCTATTCTCCCCCCGTCCGCATCTCATGACCGGCGGCCTGGCCCTTGGCCCCTATGTATTGCCCAACCGCCTGTTCGTCGCGCCGATGGCGGGTGTGACGGATCGGCCGTTTCGGCGCCTGTGCAAGCGGCTGGGCGCCGGCTACGCGGTCAGCGAGATGATCACGTCGCGCCCAGAGCTGCAGGCCAGCCTCAAGACCGCGCGGCGTGCCAATCACGACGGTGAGCCGGGGCCGATCGCGGTCCAGATCGCTGGCACCGACCCAGCGATGATGGCCGAGGCGGCGCGCCACAACATCGACCGCGGCGCGCAGATCATCGACATCAACATGGGCTGTCCGGCCAAGAAGGTGTGTCACAAGTGGGCTGGCTCCGCCCTGATGCAGGACGAGGCGCTGGCGACGGCGATCATCGAAGCGGTGGTGGCCGCGTGCGCGCCGCACGGCGTGCCGGTGACACTGAAGATGCGCACTGGCTGGTGCGCCGCGGTGCGCAACGCCCCTCGATTGGCGCGCATCGCCGAGGACGCCGGTGTACAGATGCTCGTGATCCATGGCCGCACGCGCGAGCAGGGCTACGGCGGCGCGGCCGAGCACGATACGGCCGCGTTGATCAAGACGCTGGTGCGCATCCCGGTGGTGGCCAACGGCGACATCGACAGCCCACAGGCGGCCGCGCGCGTGCTGCGCGCCACTGGCGCCGATGCGGTGATGATCGGCCGCGCGGCGCAGGGGCGCCCGTGGCTGTTTCGCGACATCCTGCACGAATGGCGCACCGGCCAGGCGGCGCCGCCACCCACCACCGCCGAGCTGCGCGACTGGCTGCGCGAGCATCTGCTGGATCACTACGCGCTCTATGGCGAGCACAGCGGTGTGCGCAGCGCGCGCAAGCATCTGTTGTGGTACCTGCGCGCGCTGGGCGGCCCGCGGGCGGCCCAGCAGCGGCTGCGTGCGGCCGTCATCGCCGCCAAGCGGGCTGAGCAGCAGCTGCGGGCGCTGGAAGATTTCCTCGACGAACGTGACGCCGCGCCAGCTGGCGCGCCGATGGCCCTGCCCGAATCCGAGGCTGCGCTGCTGGCGGCCTGATGATCCCGACCCCCTATGGATACGCCCTCTGCCCACCTGCCCGACTGCGTGCGTGCCAGTCTCGAAGCGTATTTCGCGGCGCTCGGTGACACCGAGCCGGCCAACCTGCACGACATGCTGGTGCGCGCCGTGGAAAGGCCGCTGCTGGAGATGGTGATGGCACGCGCGCGCGGCAACCAGTCGCGTGCCGCCCAGTGGCTGGGGCTGAACCGCAACACGCTGCGCAAAAAACTGCTCGAGCACGGCCTGCTCGACGGCTAACCCAAGCCTGCCGATTCTCTGCAACTGCCCCCAAGGACCCCGACAATGAGAGCCCTGATTTCCGTCTCCGACAAGACTGGCGTGCTGGAGCTGGCGCGCGCGCTGCATGCGCTGGGCGTGCAGCTGATCTCCACCGGCGGCACCGCCCGTCTGTTGGCCGAGGCTGGGCTGCCTGTCACCGAAGTGGCCGACGTGACGGGTTTTCCGGAAATGCTAGACGGCCGCGTCAAGACGCTGCACCCCAAGATCCACGGCGGGCTGCTGGCGCGGCGCGACATGCCGGCGCACATGGCGGCGCTGGCACAGCACGGCATTGCCCCGATTGACCTGCTGGTGGTCAACCTCTACCCGTTCGAGGCCACGGTAGCGCGCCCGGGCTGCACGCTGGCCGATGCGATCGAGAACATCGACATCGGCGGGCCGGCCATGGTGCGCTCGGCGGCGAAAAACTGGCGCGATGTCGCGGTCCTCACTGACCCGGCGCAGTACGCCCCGGTGCTGGCGGAGCTCAAGGATGGCGGGCGCATCAGTGACGCCACGCGCTTGCAGCTTGCGGTGGCGGCGTTCAACCGCATCGCGCAGTACGACGCGGCGATCAGCCACTACCTGTCGGCACTGGACCTGTCGGCCGGTGTGCCAGCGCCCGAGGCCGAGCCCGCGCGGCAGCTGTTCCCGGGGCAGTTCAACGCGTGCTGGACCAAGGTGCAGGACCTGCGCTACGGCGAAAACCCGCACCAGCAAGCGGCCTTCTACCGCGACCCGGATGCGCCGGTGGGGTCGCTGGCCACCGCTCAGCAGTTGCAGGGCAAGGCGCTGTCCTACAACAACATCGCCGACGCAGATGCGGCGTGGGAGTGCGTCAAGGGCTTCGAGGCGCCCGCCTGCGTCATCATCAAGCATGCCAACCCGTGTGGCGTGGCCATTGGCGCGACGGCACAGGAGGCTTACCGCAAGGCGTTCCAAACCGACCCGACGAGCGCCTTCGGCGGCATCATCGCTTTCAACCGCCCCTTGGACGGTCAGGCGGCGCAGGCGGTGGCCCAGCAGTTTGTCGAAGTGCTGATTGCACCGGACTTCGCGCCCGAGGCGCTGGCGGTGTTCAAGGCCAAGGCCAATGTGCGCCTGCTGCGCATCGCGCTGCCGACTGACGTGGCCGTCACGCGCAACCCGCTGCACCTGCAGCGTGTGGGCGGTGGCGTGCTGGTGCAGACTGCCGACCACCATGTGCTGCGGCCCGAGGACTTGCGCGTCGTCACGCGCCGCCAGCCCTCGGCACAGGAGCTGCAGGACCTTCGCTTTGCCTGGGCGGTGGCACAGTATGTCAAGAGCAACGCGATCGTCTTCTGCAAGGACGGCATGACGATGGGCGTGGGCGCCGGGCAGATGAGCCGACTGGACTCGGCGCGCATCGCCAGCATCAAGGCACAGGCCGCGGGGCTGAGCCTGCAGGGCACGGCGGTGGCCAGCGACGCGTTCTTCCCGTTCCGTGACGGGCTGGATGTGGTGGTGGATGCGGGGGCCACCTGCATCATCCAGCCAGGCGGCTCGGTGCGCGATGCCGAGGTGATTGCCGCCGCCGACGAGCGCGGCGTGGCGATGGTCTTTACCGGCGTGCGCCACTTCCGCCACTGACGGCGGGCGGGCCCTCGATTCAGTGGCCCAGGACGAACACGGCCGGCAGATCGAGCGGCAGGGGGGGCGGCTGGCGGCGCCAGTCGGCCACACGCGCGCTGTGCACGGCTTGCATCGGCAGGCCCAGGCCGCAGGCCAGTGCCAGCCGCGTGTCGGGTGGCAGCACTTGCAGCGCGGTTTGCAGCAAGGCGGCGTTGCGGTAGGGCGTTTCGATGAAGATCTGGGTCTGGCCCAGTCGGCGCGCGGCGGCTTCCAGCTCGCGCAGGCGCGCTGCGCGTTCCCCCGTGCCTTGCGGCAGGTAGCCGACAAAGGCAAAGTGCTGCCCGTGGCAACCACTGGCGGCCAGCGCCAGCATCAGCGACACCGGGCCGCTTAGCGGCACCACGCGCAGGCCCAGGGCATGGGCAGCGCGCACCACGGCGGCCCCGGGGTCTGCAACCGCGGGCATGCCGGCCTCGCTCACCAAACCAATGGCGTGGCCCTGCAGCGCCGGTGCCAGCCATTCGCGCGCCTGGGTATCCGTCCCCCGGTGGCGGTCGCCGTGTTTGTGCCAATCGCGCGGCAGCTGGGTGATGGTGTGCTGCTGCAGCGGGGCCGCCAGGGGCTCCACCGCCTGCACGCGCTTGAGGAAGGCGCGCGTGCTCTTGGCGTTTTCGGTGATCCAGTGCGTCAGGCGGGCCGCCGTCGCCAGGGTCGAGGCGGGCAGGGCCTCGCGCACGTCCGGCTGCGGCGCGCAGCCAAAGTCCAGTGGTGTGGGCACCAGGTAGAGCGTGCCGGGCGAGGTCGCATTGGACATCCCGGTCTCGGGGGGCGTCATGCTCATGGCAGCGTTACCCCGGCAGCGCGCAGCAGCCGTGCGGTGCGGATCAGCGGCAGGCCGATGAGGGCGGTGGGGTCATCGCTGACGATGGCCTCCAGCAGGGCAATCCCCAGCCCCTCACTCTTGGCACTGCCCGCACAGTCGTAGGGGCGCTCGACACGCAGATAGCGCTCGATCTCATCGTCACTCAGGTCACGAAAACGCACTTCGACCACGGCCAGATCATGCGCCGCATAGCCGCTGGCTCGACACACGACGGCCAGTGCGGTCTGAAAACGCACCGTCCGCCCACGCATCGCGCGCAACTGTGCCACTGCAGCCTCGTGCGTGCCGGGCTTGCCCACAGCGCTGCCGTCCAAATCGGCGACCTGGTCGCTGCCAATCACGATGGCCTGCGGATACCGTTGGGCGACCGCCTCGGCCTTGGCGCGGGCCAGGCGTTGCGCCAGGCGGGCCGGGGGCTCACCCAGCAGAGGGGTTTCATCCACTTCGGGGGCAGCGGTCTCGAAGGGCAGGCGCAGCCGGCTCAACAGCTCGCGCCGGTAGGGTGAGGTGGAACCCAGCACGATGGGCCGGGTCAGGGCAGGGGCGAAAATCTCCATCGGCGTATTGTCGCTGCCGCCGCGCGATGTCGGGTCGCAACCGCTGAGGTGAAGTGGGCGCCCGGGCGAGCCCCATCATGGGTTGGGGACGATATGGAGGGGCCCGTGGCCCATCGGCGGCGCCCCAGGGCGGGGATCGAGCCGCACGCGGAGTGCCGTGTGGGCGAGCCGGGGCGTGAGCCTTGTTCGCCATTGCGACCGGGCGTGCGACACGCTGCTATTTTCGCGGTCACAATACGAACTTTCACCGTTGCCTTCAGAACGCCATGACGCCATCCGAAACCCCGCCACCCGCGCCAGCCATCGCCTCCGATGCCGTCTCGTCGCCTGCGCCTGCGGCCGACCCGGCCGGTCAGGGGTGGGAGCGCGCTGTGCTCGAAAAGCTCGCCTTCGCGGCGCTGCAAGAGCAGCGGGCCGCCCGGCGTTGGCGCAACGTCTGGCGGCTGGTCTGGCTGCTGGCGTTCGGGGCCGTGGCGTGGCTGCTGTACCGCGACGTCGTGCCACCCACGCCCACCGCCACACCGCACACGGCGCTGATCGAGCTGCGCGGCGAGATCGGGCCGGACGCCGAAGCCAGTGCCAGCAACATCGTGTCGGCGCTGCGTTCCGCGTTCGAGGATCCCGGTGCGCAAGCCGTCGTGCTGTTGATCGACTCGCCCGGCGGCAGCCCGGTGCAGGCCGGCATCATCAACGACGAAATCTGGCGTCTGAAAGCAAAGCACGACAAGCCCATCTATGCCGTGGTGGAGGAGACCTGCGCCTCGGCCGCCTACTACGTGGCTGCGGC
>NZ_JARJMT020000034.1 GCF_029335975.1 Tepidimonas sp. | reverse complement strand
GGCTCTTTGTTGAGCTTGATCGTGCAGCCTGCTGCCGAGCGCTCGGCCGACGCGTCGGAAAACTCGAATGCCTGTTCCACCTTCAAATCGGGCAGGCCCTCGATTTCCAGGATACGGCCAGAGAAGATGTTCTTCTTGCCCTTCTTTTCCACCGTCAGCAGACCTTGCTGGATGGCGTAGAGCGGAATGGCATGCACCAGGTCGCGCAGCGTGATGCCAGGTTGCATCTGCCCTTTGAAGCGCACCAGCACGCTCTCGGGCATGTCCAGTGGCATGACGCCAGTGGCGGCGGCAAAGGCCACCAGCCCAGAGCCGGCCGGGAAGCTGATGCCGATCGGAAAGCGCGTGTGGCTGTCGCCGCCGGTGCCCACCGTGTCGGGCAACAACATGCGGTTGAGCCATGAGTGGATCACGCCATCACCGGGGCGCAGACTGACGCCACCGCGGCTGCTGATGAAGGCCGGCAGCTCGCGGTGCATCTTGACGTCCACTGGCTTCGGGTAGGCGGCGGTGTGGCAGAACGACTGCATCACCAAATCGGCCGAGAAGCCCAGACACGCCAGGTCCTTGAGCTCGTCGCGCGTCATCGGACCGGTGGTGTCCTGGCTGCCCACGGTGGTCATCTTCGGCTCGCAGTAGGTGCCCGGGCGGATGCCCTTGCCCTCTGGCAGCCCACAGGCGCGCCCCACCATCTTCTGCGCCAGCGTGTAGCCCTTACCGGAATCCACCGGGGGCTTAGGCAGGCGAAACACCGTGGAGGCTGGCAGCCCCAAAAACTCACGCGCCTTGCCTGTCAGCCCGCGGCCGATGATCAGGTTGATGCGACCGCCCGCGCGCACCTCGTCCAGCAGCACCTCGCTCTTGAGTTGGAAGGTGGCGATGACTTGGCCGTTCTTCTCGATCTTGCCGTCGTAGGGGTAAATGTCGATGACGTCGCCGAACTCGATCTGGCTGACGTCCACCTCGATCGGCAGTGAGCCCGAGTCTTCCTGCGTGTTGAAGAAGATCGGCGCGATCTTGCCGCCCAGCGTCACGCCACCGTAGCGCTTGTTGGGCACATACGGGATGTCTTGGCCAGTCCACCAAATGACGCTGTTGGTGGCCGACTTGCGGCTGGAGCCCGTGCCCACCACATCGCCCACGTAAGCGACGAGATGGCCCTGGGCCTTCAGGCGCTCGATCACGCTGATCGGACCGCGCTTGCCGTCTTCGTCTGGCTCGAACGGCGCGTCAGGCCGCTTGTTTTTCAGCATCGCCAGCGCGTGCAGAGGAATGTCGGGTCGGCTCCAGGCGTCCGGCGCGGGCGTCAGGTCGTCGGTGTTGGTCTCGCCGGGTACCTTGAAGGCGGTGACGGTGATCTTGTGCGGCACCTCTGGGCGCGAGAGAAACCACTGCGCATCCGCCCAGCTCTGCATGACGGCGCGCGCGTGCGCGTTGCCCGCTTGCACCTTCTCGGCCACGTCGTGGAAAGCGTCGAACATCAGCAGCGTTTTCTTCAGCCCTTCGGCAGCGATCGGCGCCACCGCGGCATCGTCGAGCAGGTCGATCAACGGCTTGACGTTGTAGCCGCCAACCATCGTGCCCAGCAGCTCGGTCGCCTTGGCGCGGCTGATGAGGTCCACCTGGATGTCGCCATGCGCCACGGCCGCCAAAAAAGACGCCTTGACCTTGGCCGCGTCGTCTACCCCTGGGGGCACCCGGTGCGTGAGCAGATCCAGCAGAAACTGCGGGTCTTCGCCCGCCGGTGGGTTTTTGATCAGCTCGATCAGATCGGCCGTCTGCTGTGCGTTCAGCGGCAACGGTGGGATGCCCAGCGCGGCGCGCTCGGCCACATGGTCACGATAGGCTTGCAGCATGGTGTGTGCTCCAGTCGGTGGAAATGTCATCGGAAGTGGCCGCGCACCGTCTCGGGCAGCGCCACGCCGGTGGCGTGGGCCCGCTCCAGCACCTGCCAAAAGTAGCGGAAAGACGCGCGGTCATGCAAATATCCCTGGTGGGATATCGGCGCCCAATCGGCGGCAGCGGCACGGCCGATGATCTCGGCCGCCTGCTCCACCTCGTCGGGCCGCGGCCGAAAAGCCGTCACGATCGGCTCGATTTGGTCGGGGTGGATGCTCCACATGCGCGTATAGCCGAAGGCCCCGGCGGCGCGCTCGGCGGCGCGCTGCACCGCCTGCCGGTCGCGGAACTCGGTCACCACGCCGTGCGACGGCACCTTGCCGTGCGCATGGGCGGCGCTGGCGACCTCGAGCTTGGCGCGACAGACCAGCGGATGCTCGAACTGCCCCTGCACCGTCATCGCCGTGGCAGGAATCGCCCCGCCGTGCGCGGAGACAAAATCCATCAGCCCGAAGCTCAGCGACGCCACGCGCGGATGCGCGGCGATCTCAAACGCCCGATGCACCGCCGCTGGCGATTCGATCAGCACATGCAGCGGCAACCTCGGCGCGCCAGCGGCATCGACCGCCACCACAGCGCGCGCGACATCGCCCGCCGTCTCGACCTTGGGGATCATCAGGTGCGTCAGGCGCGCGCCGACCGCGCCGACAATGGTGGCCACGTCGGCCTCGAACGCCGGATGGTCCACCGGGTGCACCCGCACGCCCACGCGCGGCGGCACGGGCGCGGCCCAGTCCAGCCCGCGCACCAGCTCGACCACCAGCGCGGCGTGTTCGGCCTCGCCCCCCACCGGGGCGCCGTCCTCGCAATCCAGCGTGACATCGAACAGGCACGTCCCGTGGCGCGCGGACCACTCGGCCTGCAAGGCCAAACTCTTGCGCATGCGCGCCTCCACCCCTGCATAGTGGTCGCAGGCGGGCAGCCAAACGGCACCGGCCTGTGCACCCAGCAAGACCTCGCGCGGGTGGCGCAAGGGGGCCGGCGAAGGCGTGGGCATGCGCGGGTCCGTCCTGCTCAGATCAGATGCGCCACGCCCTGGCGCTCTTCTTCTAGCTCGGCCAGGGTCTTGTTCAGGCACTGCTGGCTAAACTCGTCGATCGGCAGCCCTTCGACCACCGTGTACTCGCCGTTGGCGCAGGTGACCGGGAAGCCGAACACCACGTCTTTCGGGATGCCGTACCAGCCCTGCGAGGGGATGCCCATGGTCACCCACTTGCCATTCGTGCCCAACGCCCAGTCGCGCATGTGGTCGATGGCAGCGTTGGCCGCCGAGGCCGCCGAGGACAGGCCGCGCGCCTCGATGATGGCCGCGCCGCGCTTGCCGACGGTGGGCAAGAAGACATTGCGGTTCCAGTCCTCGTCGTTGATCATGGCCTTGACCGACTGGCCTTCGATGGTGGCGAAGCGGTAGTCGGCGTACATCGTCGGCGAGTGGTTGCCCCACACGCACAGCTTCTCGATGCTGGCCACAGGCTTGCCGGTCTTGGCCGCAATCTGAGACGCGGCACGGTTGTGGTCCAGGCGCAGCATGGCGGTGAAGTTCTTTGCCGGCAGATCGGGGGCCGACTTCATGGCGATGTAAGCGTTAGTGTTGGCCGGATTGCCTACCACCAGCACCTTGACGTTGCGCGACGCCACGGCGTTGAGTGCCTTGCCCTGCACCGTGAAGATCTGCGCATTGGCCGCCAGCAGGTCCTTGCGCTCCATGCCAGGGCCGCGCGGACGCGCACCCACCAGCAAGGCGTAGTCGGTGTCTTTGAACGCCCCCATCGGGTCGCTGTGCGCCTCCATTCCAGCCAGCAGCGGGAAGGCGCAGTCTTCCAGCTCCATCATCACGCCCTTGAGGGCTTTTTGCGCCTTCTCGTCCGGGATCTCCAACAACTGCAAGATCACCGGTTGATCCTTGCCTAGCATCTCGCCGGAAGCGATGCGAAACAGCAGCGCATAACCAATCTGGCCGGCGGCGCCGGTGACGGCCACGCGGACGGGCTTTTTGCTCATAGAAATCTCCGAGGGGGATGTAGGGATGAATGCCGCGAGTGTATCCTGGTAAACCCAGGGTCGTCAATTGTCTTATGTCTTATAT
>NZ_JARJMT020000158.1 GCF_029335975.1 Tepidimonas sp. | reverse complement strand
TCTAGATAATTAGTTATTTGGATTTGTGTGGCTTTATCGTGGGTTCGGTGTTTTTTATAAGTTATTGGGCTCTGTTGCTGTCTGGTTGTTTTGTGGCGGTTAATTAGCGGTGTTGGGCGGCGGTGGGGGCCGATACGGTGTGCGCGTGCCGACAATTTGGGGTGCAGGCCGAGGCGTTCGCCGCCGACCTCGCCGACGAGCAGGCCTGCCGCGAACTGGTGCCCAGGGTGACGCGGCGTTTTCCAGGGTTGTGCGCGCTGGTCAATTCCGCCTCGCGCTTCGAATACGACGACGCCCTGACGGTCAATGAGGCCAGCCTGCGCGCGCATTGGGCCCCCAACACGGCCGCCCCGGTGCTGCTGGCGCAGCAGCTGTACCGCCATTGGATGCAGCGTGTGCAGGCCTGTACCGACGAGACGTCACGCGAGGCACTGCGTGCGTCGGCCTGCGTGGTCAATCTGCTCGACCAAAAGTTGTGGAATCCCAACCCGGATTTCTTTAGCTACACCCTGTCGAAAGCTGCGCTGCGCAGCGCTACCGAACTGCTGGCACTGGCGCTGGCGCCGTGGGTGCGCGTTGTCGGCGTGGCGCCGGGGCTGACGCTGACCAGCCCGATGCTGGACGAGGCTGCCTTCGAGCGGCTCCATCGGATGGCACCGCTCGGTCGCGCCTCCACCCCCGAGGACGTGGCAGCAACGGTGCGCTTTGCGCTGGAAAACCGTTCGCTGACGGGCACGCACCTGCTGGTGGACGGCGGCCAGCATCTGTGGCGTTTCGAGCGCGACTTCTCATGCATGGGCTGAACCGATGGCCGCGCCCCCGCCCTCTGCCGCCCAACACAAGATCGGGCGCCAAATCCTGGCGCTCACGGGCCTGCGCTTCCACGCCAACCTGGGTATTCTGGCGCATGAGCGCGAGCGCTCGCAGCCAATCCAGGTGGATGCCGAGCTCAACCAAGGTTGGCAGCCGCTGCAACCCCACGGCGACGACATCCGCCAGGTGCTGGACTATCGCAAGGTGCGCCAGATCATCATCGATGAGTGCACCGCCGAGCACGTCAACCTGCTGGAGACGCTGATCGGCAAACTGGCCCATCGGCTGATGCAACTGCCCGGCGTGATCGGGGTGCGCGTGCGCATCGCCAAGCTGGAGATCTTTGACGACTGCGAGGTGGCGATCCGCATGGAATGCGGCCAGTGGTGAGCGCACGCGCGCCGTTTGGGGGACAATCGTCACCGATTTCGTCACTCATTCCCCCCATGGACGTCGCGTTCGAGAACCGCAAACTGGAAAAGCGCCTGTGCCGCCTGGTCGGCCAAGCCATCGACGACTATCGCATGATCGAGGACGGCGACCGCGTCATGGTCTGCCTCTCGGGCGGCAAGGACAGCCATTCGCTGCTGGACATCCTGATGCGGCTGCAGCGGCGCGCGCCGGCACGCTTCGAGCTGATCGCGGTCAATTTGGACCAGAAGCAACCCGGCTTTCCGGCCGAGGTGCTGCCCAACTACCTCCAAGGCCTGGGCATCCCGTTTCACATCGAGACGCAGGACACCTACTCCATCGTCAAGCAGGTCATCCCCGAAGGCAAGACGATGTGCAGCCTGTGCAGCCGGCTGCGCCGCGGCATCCTCTACCGCGTCGCACGCGAACTGGGCGCCACCAAAATCGCGCTGGGCCACCACCGCGACGACATCCTGCAGACGCTGCTGCTCAATATGTTCTTCGGCGCCAAGCTCAAGGGCATGCCGCCCAAGCTGGTCAGCGACAACGGCGAGCATGTCGTCATCCGCCCGCTGGCCTATGTGCCCGAGAAGGACCTGATCCGCTGGGCACAGGTGCGCCAGTTCCCCATCATCCCCTGCACCCTGTGCGGCAGCCAAGACCAGCTGCAGCGCAAGCAAGTCGGCGATTTGTTGCGCGAATGGGACCGGCGCTTTCCCGGCCGCGTAGCCAATATGCTCAAGGCGTTGCAAAATGTGGTGCCGAGCCATCTGATGGACCGCGAGCTGTATGACTTTGTAGGGGTGCGCGCCAACGGCCGGCCGGATGCGGATGGCGACCATGCCTTTGATGCGGAGGAACTGCCGATGCCGCAGCCCTTTGTCGCCACGCCGGACGAGGACGATGCCCCGCCCGCCGCACCGGCCCCCGAGCGCCGGGTATTCGCCCTGACGCCGGAGGGTTGATGTGACACGCGCCCGGCGATGGGGTTGGCGGGTGGCGCTGCTGGCGGCCGCGGCCCTGCTGGGCGGCTGCGCCACGCCACTGCGGCTGGAGCACACCGTGCACAGCCAAGCGGCCTGGGCCCCGGCCGCCCGCCCCACCCCCGGGGACCGTTACCTGTTCGAACGCCTGCCGTCGCAGCGCAGCGGTGACACCGCGCGCGAGCAAGACGCCCTGGAATCGCTGGCCGAGTCGGTGCTGGCTAGCAAAGGACTGCTGCGCGCTCAAGAGGCCTCCGTCGCGATGGGCAGCGCCGTACCGTGGGGCGTGCAACTGGTCGCGCGCTCGGTCAAGTATCCCTACGCGCCGTGGGATGCGCCCGAGCCGCGCCCCGGCTGGATGCCGTACGGCCAGGTCGTCGTCGGCCGCGGCGTGGTCAGTTCCATCGGCCTGCAGTGGCCGCTGCGCCCGCCTTACTATGTGCGCGAGCTGGCCTTGACGGTGCGCGACCGCCGCAGCGGCGAGGTGGTGTACGAAACCCGCGCCACGCAGGACGGCCCTTGGAACGATGCGCCGGCGCTGTGGCGGGCGCTGTTGGAAGCGGCGCTGGACGGCTTTCCGGACCCCGTACCGGAAGCGCGCCGCGTGGTCATCGAAGCGCCCCGACCCTGATCCGCCCGGGGTCACCCCGCCGGCGACTCAGCTTGTCTGCGCCGCCTTGGCCAACACCTGGCGCAGGGTTTCGGCCAGTTCTTTGGCGGCAAATTTGGCCACGTAGCCGTCGGCGCCGGTGCGCTGCACATGCTGCTCGTTGGCGTCGCCGGTCAAGGACGAATGAATGATGACCGGAATGGCCCGCAATGCCGGGTCACCCTTGATGTTGCGCGTCAAGGTAAAGCCGTCCATCTCGGGCATCTCCAGGTCGCTGAGCACCACCGCTACGCGGTCGGTGACCGGAATACCCTTGGCCCGGCAATCGGCGGCCAGATCTTGCAGGGTGGACCAGGCCTCCTGCCCATTCTTGGTCATGATGAAGGGCAGGTTAAGCACCTTGAGTTCCTGCTCGATCATGGTGCGGGCGACGAAGGAATCGTCGGCCGCCAGCACCACCGCCCCCGGTTTGAGGCGCGGCCCAGTGCCGACGTCTTCCTTCTTGATTTCGAGGGCCTCGCTGGGCATGACCCGCTGCAAGATGGACTCCACGTCGAGCACCTGCACCAGCTTGACACCCCCTTGACCGTCGTCGAGCCGCGCGATGCTCGTGACCAACCCGCGCGCCACCGATGCCGTGTGGTCTGCGGGCAGGATCTTGCCCCAATCCAGCCGCACGATGTCCTCCACCGATTCGGCCGCGAACGCTTGGGTGGAGCGAGCAAACTCCGTCACCAGCATCAGGTTGAGCCCCGTCTCGGGTGTGCAGCCGACGACCGCCGGCAAATCGATCACGGGGATGACCTGACCGCGCAGATTCACCATACCCAGCACATGCTGCGGCGCGCCGGCCATGGCGGTGAGCGCCGGCATGGCGACGATCTCGCGCACCTTGAAGACGTTGATGCCGAACAACTCCGCCTGCCCCCCCCCGGGCGCCTTGCCAAGCCGAAACAGCAGCATCTCGAATTTGTTGGAGGCGGTCAGGTTGGTCCGCTCATCGACTTCTTTCTGGAATGCGATACTGCTCATGGAGCTGCCTTTACGGAAGGGTGGGCTGGGGTGTGGTCACGGTCATGGAGGACCGAGGGAGTTACCATTCTAGGCAGTTCTATCGGCCCTGAGCAAGGCTCCCCACATGCATGTCACCCGCATCCTAGCCATTCGTCACGGCGAGACCGCCTGGAACCGCGATGCGCGTATTCAGGGCCAGATCGACATCCCGCTCAACGAGACCGGCCACTGGCAGGCCCAGCGCGTTGCCGCTGCGCTGCGGCACGAACCACTGGCGGCCGTCTACAGCAGCGACCTCAGCCGCGCACGTGCCACCGCCGAACCGCTGGCGCAGGCGCTGGGGCTGGCGGTGCAGACGCACCCCGGCCTGCGCGAGCGCTGCTTCGGTGTCTTGCAAGGCCGCACCTGGGCCGAGCTGGAACAGCAACACCCAGACGTCGTGCGCGCCTGGAAGGCGCGCGTGCCGGACTTCGCCCCGCCGGGTGGCGAGTCGCTGCTGGCGCTGCGCGCACGGGTGGAGACCACGTTTGCGGAGCTGGCTGCGCGCCACCCGGGGCAG
>NZ_JARJMT020000014.1 GCF_029335975.1 Tepidimonas sp. | reverse complement strand
TCATGCCCGGCTCGTAGGTGCGCCGCACCAGCGCGGCTTTCTCCGCAGGGGACCAGCGCCTGCGGCGCTGGTCTTTCAAGATGACTTCAACAGTGTCCGTATGCCTAGTCGTACTCACAGTCCTACTCCTATCTTCAAAGATAAGCGATAGGACGGGTCCGGAGATTCAGGGGGCTATCTCATCGATCCGGCGCTTGTCCCGCTGACGGATCACGACCGCCAAGACCTGCTCGCGCGCGCCAACCGCCCGGGGGCCGACGCCATCCTGGCCCTTCAGTGCTTCTTCGCCGAGCGTGCCCGCCTCTGCATGGCCGCTGCGCGGCTGGCGGTACCGGTGGCTCCGGCCGTGCAGCGGGAGTATGACGAGCGTGTGGGCCGCACCGCTGCCGTACAAGGTGGCGGAAAAACCATCGTCAACCAGCTCTCCATCGAGCGCGCGGCCCATCATCCCCACACCGGCGTGCCCTACCTGCCCGGCTCCAGCATCAAAGGGGCCATCCGCACCGCTTGGCTCAACCAGCTCAACGCGGGAGCGACTGCAGGCCCCGGCGAAAAGGCCAACCGCTTGGAAACGCGCTTGCTCCAAGGGGCGTTCCACACCGACCCCTTCCGCTTCCTGGCCGTCTCGGACGCCATGGGCCAAGACGTCCTGTCGGAAATCGTCTTCAGCACCAATCACAAAAAGCGTCTGGTCCTATCCAAAAGCGGTCAACCCCTGGCCGCCAAAGGCCCCACGACGCGGCGAGAGGCCATCGTCGCGGCGCAATATGCAGCCCTCGTGACCGACGTCACCGTTCAACGGCCGCAGATTGCGCACGTCCCCGATAAACTGCCCGACCCACAGCGCCGCTTGAACGATTGGCGATCGGTGGCCGGGGCGTGCAACGCCTACTACCTGCCGCGACTGCACGCGGAACTGGACCTGCTGGACGAGCGGCGCCTGGCGGCACCGCAGTGGACACAGGGGGTGCGCCAACTTCTGCGCCAGCTCGAAGCGCCTCTTGCCGCGGGGGACGCCGTGTTGCTTCGCATCGGACGCCACAGCGGTTTTGAGAACGTCACGCTCGATGGTGCGCGCCAGCTCCGGACGGGCGCGAAGGCCTCCACCACCCTCTGGCTCGCCGCCCGCGAAGAAAACGCCCGCAGCGAGATGCTGCCCTTTGGATGGGTGCTGCTGCACCGCCGTGATCGGCCGCTGCAGGCGCTCCAACAGTGGTGCGACAACCTGCCCAAGCCGGATGTCACGGTCGCCCGCGAGCAGCTGCGCCAGTTGCGCGAAGCGCTCCAGGCGCAACGTGCAGCAGCCGAGCAGGCCGAGGCCGAACGTCGCGCCGCTGCGCAGCGCGCGCAAGAGGCCGCGGCGCAGGAGGCCGCGCGGCTCGCCGCCCTCACCCCCGAAGGACAGGAGGTCGAAGCGTTGCGCAAGCTGCTGCTTGGTCACACCGCGGCGCGCAAGCAACCCGTGAGCGGCCAGCTCTACCAACGCACCCGCGCCCTCATCCAGCGTGCAGAGCAGGACGGCACCTGGTCCGCGCAAGACAAAGCCGCACTCGCCGAGCTGCTCACCACCCTGGTGCCCGAGAAAATCGACCTCGCCGGCAAAGCCAAGGAAATCCGCCAGGCCGCACAACGACTCGGCGCCTCCACATGACCGAAGCATCGCCGCCTTCCAGCACGGCCCTCCTGCCCATCGCCCGCTACCGATTCACGGCAACCGTCAGCGACGAGCTGCTCTTGCCGGAATACGCCGGCAGCCTCCTGCGGGGCATCTTCGGTGCTGCGCTGCGCCGCATCTGCTGCATGACCGGTATGCCGCAGTGCCCGCTGTGTCCGCTGTACCAAACCTGCCCCTACCCGGCGATCTTCGAGGCGCCGCCGCGGCCCACGTCACTGCCGCAGCACTTCAACCAAGTGGCCAACCCCTACGTCATCGAGCCTCCCGCCCCCGGCAGACGGCGAGTACAGCGTGGGGAAACGTTGGCGTTTCACATGGTGCTCGCCGGGGCCGACACCCTGCGCAACCTTCCCCTCATCATCCATGCTTGGCAACGCGCGCTCGCACACGGCGTGGGGCCGCACCGGATCCCCGCGTCGCTACAGACCGTCCACTGGGTGGGGGAAGGGGAGTGCGTCGCCGTCTGGTCCGCCGGTCAAACGCGGGTCACGGAACATGACGCCGGGCTGTACGTCCCAGCTTACCTACCCGTGGAAACGGGTGACGTGTGCCTGGATATCGAAACACCCATGCGCCTGCAGCACAACGGCAAACCCCTGTCCGCCGCGGCGCTCAGCCCGCGCGCGTTGCTGCTGGCTGCCGCGCGCCGTATTACCCTGTTGCAGGACCTCTACCTCGGCGGCAGAATCGAAGGCCTCCCGCCCGTCGAGCAACTGCTGCAAGCCATACCGGCCGTCACGGACGACCGCAGCCAACTGCGGTGGCACGACTGGACCCGGTACTCCGCGCGCCAGAAGCAGGAAATGACGCTCGGCGGGGTCGTGGGCCGGTGGCGCTTGAGCGGCAACGTTGCCGTCGCGTGGCCGTGGCTGTGGCTGTGCCAGTGGCTACACATCGGCAAGAATGCCACGATGGGGATGGGTGGGTACCGATTGGTGTCATTATGATCACTTTTGAGGAAACCTCGCCGCGCCAAGAAAAAGTTCGCACGTGCGCTGCTATGGCTTTGATTTGTAATGTGTTTTCGATGGTCCGCAGTTAGACCGAAGCCCTGAAATCAAAGGGATTGAGACGGCGCGGCGCATATAGTATGACGCGAAACAGTCTGTTAGACCGAAGCCCTGAAATCAAAGGGATTGAGACCTCGAATGTGGCCCGTGACGAGATCACAATGGGGTTAGACCGAAGCCCTGAAATCAAAGGGATTGAGACGGTCTTGCCTGTCGCCGGGGTGACATCACTGTTTCGTTAGACCGAAGCCCTGAAATCAAAGGGATTGAGACAATAGCAGCGCGGGCGATGGTATCCATGGCGTATTGTTAGACCGAAGCCCTGAAATCAAAGGGATTGAGACAATTCGGAAAACCCGCGATGATAGCGGCCATTCAGTTAGACCGAAGCCCTGAAATCAAAGGGATTGAGACCCAGTTGGTCGCCCCTGAAATATTCATAACCTCATGATTTTTCTTGTGTTATTGTCTGTTTGCGAGTACAATTTCCCCCAGATTTGATGGTCTGATGCGCCGTTTTCTGGGAGTTTTTCGATGTTTGCCTGCCCCGCCACCGAGG
>NZ_JARJMT020000008.1 GCF_029335975.1 Tepidimonas sp. | reverse complement strand
CAGTCCGAACGAGCGGTCTTTGCCCAGTTCCTGCGGCGAGGCCCCCCGGCCGTCGTCGGCAATCTCGATGGTCAGATGGTCCTCCAGGTCGCTCACGTCGATGGTGACGCGCCGCGCCTGTGCGTGCTTGAGCACGTTGGTCAGGGCCTCCTGCACCGTGCGGTAGGCCACCATCTCTTGGCGCGGGGTCAGTGCCCCTTGCACGCGCCCGCGCAGCAGCACATCTAAGCCCGTGCGCTCGGCAAAGGTACGGGTCAACCACTGCAGTGCGGGCATCAACCCCTGGTCCAGCACCGCAGGGCGCAGATTGCGCATGATGCGCTGGCTGGCGCCCAGAGCGTGTTCGGCCATGCCCAGCGCCGAGCGCACATGGCCCAGGGCCTCCTCATCCGTCAGGCGGCGGGCCAGCCAGGCCAAGTCGAGCTTGACCGCCGCCAGCGCCCCACCGATGTCGTCGTGGATCTCGCGTGCG
This sequence comes from Tepidimonas sp., assembly GCF_029335975.1. Taxonomy (GTDB): domain Bacteria; phylum Pseudomonadota; class Gammaproteobacteria; order Burkholderiales; family Burkholderiaceae_C; genus Tepidimonas. The sequence continues at coordinate 2,173 of NZ_JARJMT020000008.1, read as the reverse complement.
ATATCGGCGCGCTCGCGGTCGATGCTGGTTTGCAGATGCTCGGTCAGCTCCAGCAGGCGCTGGCGCGAGGCGGCCAGCTCGCGCGCCGCCTCGGCCTGGGCACGGCGCGTGGCCGACAGCTCCAGCGCGCGCTGCAGCACCCGCGGCAAGCGGGACAGCTGCGCTTTGTCCACATAGTCGCTCACGCCGCGGACCATGGCATCGGCCACGGCCGCCTCGCCGATCGCCCCAGACACGAGGATGAACGGCAGATCGAGCCCCGCCTGGCGCAGCCAGTCCCAAGCTTCCATTCCGGAAAAACCGCCCAGGTGAAAATCGGCCAGCACCGCATCGAACGGCGGCTGGCCGGGGGCCAAGGCTGCGCAAAACGCCTCCATCGTGTCCACGAGCACGACCTCGGCCTCGATCTCGCCGCGGCGCAGGGCGCGCACGAGCAGGCCGTGATCGATGGGGTTGTCTTCCAAATGAAGCAGACGCAGGGCGTTCACGCAGGGCGGATATCCAAAACTACAGGGTGATGTGCCGGTGTCGCGTGGCCACAGTGGCGATCCAGCGCCCCGTGATTGTGGGCGAAAGCCAGCCCACCGGGTACTCGAAACATCCCAAATCATGCACCGCGGCCGTGATGAAAGTCCAACGATTTGCCGATATTCACTGAAGTCCTAGCCCCCGCACTCCCGTCCCCCTTGTGCCGGGGTATATTTACGCCACCATATCGCGATGGGACTGCAGCAGGGCCTCAGCATGTCAGATCCGGACACCCCCCCACCTTCTTCGCAGCGCCGGCGCTGGCCGCGGGAAGAGGTTACCGTGATCGAGCCCCGCCCCGAACCGCCCGAGGACGGCGACGAGCCCACGGTGGCCGTGCGGCTGAGCGCGGTGGCAGACCTGCAAGACTCGCTGCTGGTGGCGATGAACGACCTCAAACGCCTAGAAGGCCTGCTCGACCACGCCACAGGCAATCTGCTGGACCGCTTCAACCGGGCGATCGCCGCTGTGGACGCCCTGGCGTCGACACAGGACACCCCGGCTACGCAAGACCTGCGGCAAACCCTCCATCAAGCCGTGCTGGAGCTGCAGTTCCACGACATGGCAACCCAACTGCTGGAGCACACCGGCAAGGTCCTGCGCGGCTGCGCGTACATGCTGGCCGAACAGGTGATGGAGCCCGAAGAGGACGAGGTCGGTGCGGTCGTGACACACCTGCCGCAAAATCCCAATCCGGTCACTCAAAGCGAGATGGACGCTGGCTCCATCGAACTGTTCTGAACCCGCCTCACCCACAAGGTCCGCCCATGCACTCGATTCTGGCCGTTGATGACTCCGCCTCCATGCGCAAGATGGTATCGTTCACGCTGGTAGGTGCTGGCTTCCAAGTGGTGGAAGCAGTCGATGGTGTCGACGCCTACGAGAAAGCGCAAAGGCAACATTTCGACCTGGTACTCACCGACCAAAATATGCCACGGCTTGACGGTATCGGTTTGACCCGCAAACTGCGGGAACATCCAAGCTACACCGCCACACCCATTCTGATCCTGACCACCGAATCCAGCGACCAGATGAAGCAGGCTGGCCGAGCCGCCGGCGCCACGGGCTGGCTGGTCAAGCCGTTCGACCCGAATCGGCTGATCGAGGTCATCCGAAAAGTCATCCGCTGACCCCACAAAAGCCTCAACGCCAGCCAGAAGACCGAGAGCAACGCCATGGCAGATACCGCGAACGACGGCTTCGACCTGACCCAGTTCTACCAAATATTCTTCGAGGAGGCGGGCGAGAATCTGGAGCAGATGGAGCAGCTGCTGCTCAACCTCGACCTGGATACCGTCGATGATGAGACGCTGAATGCGATTTTCCGGTGCGCTCATTCGATCAAAGGCGGGGCGGCTACCTTCGGCTTCGAGGACGTGGCCGAACTGACGCACCAGATGGAGTCACTGCTGGACAAGCTGCGCCGCCACGAGCTCGTGCCCACCCCCCCCATGGTGGATGTCCTGCTGGAATCCAGCGACGCCCTCAAGGGCCTGCTGGCGCGGCACCAGGGACTGGGTGGCGAGCCGCCGGAAACCGCAGGGCTGGTGTCACGCATCCGTGCACTGGCCAGCGGGCAGGCGGACACAACTGCGCCGCCAGCCCCCCCCACAGACTCTTATACACATCTCTCGCTCCCGCAGAA
>NZ_JARJMT020000177.1 GCF_029335975.1 Tepidimonas sp. | reverse complement strand
TGTGCGGTGAGCGCGGCTGGCGATCATGGTGGCTGGACCCCGAGGGCCCCCCGTCACCCCCGCCCCGGCGGCATTGGCGCGATCTTTGGAACCGGCTGCGGGGACAGCCGCGCCCTGCCACGCACCCCCCTCTCGACTGGTGGAGCGGCCTGTGAACATCACCCCCCGCGATGTGCCCCCGCGCGCCGCCTGGGCGTTGGAACGGGCCGGTGTACACCCGCTGCTGGCGCGGCTGTTTGCCGCGCGCGGTATCCAGCAGGCGGACGAACTGGACGACGCGCTGACCCACCTGCCCCCGCCCGAACGCCTGCGCGGCGCGCGCGAAGCTGCCCAACTGTTGGCCGATGCGCTGCAAGGCGGCCACACCGTCTGCATCGTGGCCGACTACGATTGCGACGGTGCCACGGCCTGCGCGGCCGCGTGGCGGGGGCTTCGGCTATTGGGCGCCCCCTTGGGCTGGGACCGGGTGTGCTATCTGGTGCCCGACCGGGTGCGCGACGGCTATGGCCTGACCCCCGCGCTGGCCGAGCGGGTGCACCGCTTGGGGGCCGATGTGCTGGTCACCGTGGACAACGGCATCGCCGGCCTGGAGGGGGTGGAGCGGGCCCGGGCGCTGGGCCTGCAGGTGCTAATCACCGACCACCACCTGCCGCTGGTGCAGGAGGGCGAAGTCCGCTTGCCGCAGGACTGCATCATCGTCAACCCGAATCAGCCCGGGTGCGAATTTCCCGCCAAGGCGATGGCCGGGGTGGGCGTCATGTTCTATGTGCTGCTGGCGCTGCGCGCCGAGCTACGACGGCGCGGCGTCTTCGACAGCCTCAGCCAACCCCGTCTGGACACCCTGCTGCCCCTGGTCGCTCTGGGCACGGTGGCCGACGTGGTGCGGCTGGACGCACACAACCGGCGTTTGGTGGCGCAGGGCCTGCGGCGCATCCGCGCCGGGATCATGCCAGCGGGCATGGCGGCGCTGCTCGCCATCGCCAGGCGGCCAGCGGCGCGCGCCTCGACCTTCGACCTGGGTTTCACACTGGGGCCTCGCCTCAATGCCGCAGGGCGCCTGAGCGACATGGGGCTGGGCATCGAGTGCCTGATCACCGACGATCCTGCACGGGCGGGGGAACTGGCCCGCTTGCTCGACGAGATCAACCGCCAGCGGCGCGCCGTGGAATCGGCCATGCGCGAGCAGGCCCTGCTGGCCATGGCCGAGCGCCACGGCAACGATCTCGACCCCGAGTCGGCGCCCCCGGCACTGACCCTATTCGACCCCACGTTTCATGAGGGGGTGGTGGGCATCGTCGCCTCCCGGCTCAAAGACCGGCTGCACCGGCCGGTGTTCGTGTTCGCCCCAGCGCACATGGACGACGGCACACCGTGCCTGAAAGGTTCGGGGCGATCGATCGCGGGCTTTCACCTGCGCGATGCGTTGGACTGGATGGCCAAACGCCAGCCCGGCCTGCTGCTGCGATTTGGCGGTCACGCCATGGCGGCGGGCTGCACCCTCCCTGCAAACGGCTTGGCCACGTTCGAAGCGGCCTTGCAGGCCATCGCCACCGAATGGCTGGACGATGCCACTCTGCAGCGCCGGCTGGTCACCGACGGCCCGCTGGCGCAGCCCTGGCACCGCGTGGACATGGTCGATTTGCTCGACGCCCAGGTCTGGGGTCAGGGCTTTGCCGCACCCGTGTTCAGCGACGAGGTCGAGGTGCTGGGACAGCGGCTGGTGGGCGAACGGCATCTGGCGTTGCGCCTGCGCGTGCAGGGCCAGCCGCTGGAGGGCATCTGGTTTGGCCACACCGAGGCCCTGCCCGCGCGGGTGCAACTGGCCTACCGGCTGGAAGTGGACGAGTGGCAAGGCCAGCGGCGCCTGCGCCTGATCGTCGAGGGCGCGCAAACGTGACGGCGCCGCTGGCGGTGTGGGAGGGCATCCCCATCCTGCATCTGGACGACGCACTGATCGTGGTGGACAAGCCAGCCGGGCTGCTGGCCGTGCCGGGCCGTGGCGCGGACAAGGCCGACTGCGTCGCCGCGCGCGTGCAGCGCCACGCGCCGGATGCCCTGATCGTGCACCGGTTGGACATGGACACCTCCGGCCTGATGGTGCTTGCGCGCAGCCCGTCTGCCCAGCGCTCGCTGTCGATTGCTTTCGCACAGCGCCAGGTGCGCAAGACCTACGCAGCCGTCGTGGCTGGGATACCCATGCCGCCGCGCGCGCGCGGCGGTTGGGGCGATATTCGCCTGCCGCTGAGTGTCGATTGGCCACGCCGCCCGCGCAGCAAGGTCGATTTCTGCCTTGGCAAGCCGAGCCACACCCGCTGGAGGGTACTCGGACTGCAGCGCTGGGGCCATGTGTGGGGCACGGGCGTTGCGTTGCAGCCCCTCACCGGACGGTCGCACCAGTTGCGAGTGCACCTGGCGGCGCTGGGCCACCCGATTCTGGGCGACCCCCTCTATGCCGAAGGGGCGGCACGCCACGCCGCCCCGCGACTGCTGCTGCATGCGACGGAACTCGCTTTGACCCACCCGGTCAGCGCTCAGCCGTGCCATTGGATCAGCGCGGCCGACTTCTCGGCCGAGCCGCTCCTTTGAACGGTCGTCTGGCGTTTTCGTTCGGCGGTTTGGGCCTCGACATCGTCACAAAACTGTCAATGGCGCATGACAAGCTGCAAGTTCTGAGGCTGGAGGGATCGCATGGGGTATGCGCATCACCAAGCCGGCCGAGCGTCAACGAAGGAACGCCATGACACACTCACGCTCGATGCGTCGTCGCCCGATTTGGAAGACCATCACTGTCATCGGTCTGGCTGCCGCCGTGGCAGGCTGCCTTGGCTCGTCCGATGGCGAACCGCTGGACTTGACCATCCTGCACATCAACGACCACCACTCGCGGCTGGATGCCGAAACCACCACGCTGCGGCTGAAAAACGCCGCAGGCGTGCGTGAGGCTGTGACCGTCGACCTGGGCGGGTTCGCCCGTGTGGCGGGTGCCATCGAGGCACTGCGGGGCAACCAAACGAATGTGTTGACCTTGCATGCCGGCGACGCTATCACCGGAGATCTGTACTACACCTTGACCGATGGCCGCGCCGATGCGGCGCTGATGAACACGGTCTGCTTCGACGCCATGACCCTGGGCAATCACGAGTTCGACAATGGCGACGCTGGGGCGGCCAAATTCATCGACGAGCTGGCCAAAGGCAACTGCCGCACCGCGGTGCTGTCGGCCAACCTCAAGCCGCGCAGCGGCAGCCCGTTGACGGGCAAAGTACGCGCCAGCACAGTGCTGCAGCGCAACGGACAGCCGATTGGGATCGTCGGGGTGACGGTAGCAAACAAGACGCGCGACAGCTCCCGCCCCGACGCCGGCACCGGCTTTGAAGACGAAGCTGCGGCAGCGCAGCGCGAAATCGATGCGCTGCGCGCCCAAGGCGTCAACAAGATCGTGCTGTTGACCCACATCGGCTACCCGGCCGATCGCCAATTGGCTGCGCGTTTGAGCGGCGTCGATGTGATCGTTGGCGGCGACTCGCACACGCTCTTGGGCCCCAAAAACCTCACGGACATCGGGCTGACGCCCATCGACGGCTATCCCAGCCAGGCGCGCAACAAAGACGGCGAGCCGGTCTGCATCGTGCAGGCCTGGCAGTACGCCTATGCGGTCGGGGAGCTGCGCGTGCGCTTCGATGGGCGCGGCGTCGTCACGGAATGTGGCGGTCAACCGCACATCCTCGTCAGTGACAATGTGCGTCGATCCAGCGGCACCCTGGCCGATGCCGATCGCGCCGCGATGCAGGCCGATCTGCGCGCCCAGGCCGGTCTTCGGGTGCAAGCGCCCTTGGCCAAAGCCGAACAAGTATTGGTACCATTCGCCGCTGCCAAGCGCGACTTTGGAGCGACAAAAGTCGGCGCGGCCTCCGAAGAGCTGTGCCTGCGGCGCGTGCCCGGCACCAAGCGCGACGTCACACGCTCCGCGCTGGGTGACCTGTGCAACAAGAGTGAACGCGTCAACGCCTATGGCGGTGACATCCAACAGCTCGTTGCACAGGCGTTTTTGGAACAAGGTCAGCGCTTTGGCGGGGCCGATATCGCGCTGCAAAACGCCGGTGGTGTGCGGGTGGATATCGCGCCAGGCGATATCACGGTCGGGCGCATCTACACCCTGCTGCCGTTCAAAAATACCCTGGTGCGCTTGCGCATGAGCGGCGCCCAGGTCAAGGCGGCGCTTGAAGATGCCGTCGGCTTCGTGCTGGCGGCCGCTGGCAACACGGGAGCTTACCCATACACCGCGGGTCTGCGCTTCGAGGTCGATCTGAACCAGCCAGCCGGCCAGCGCATCACGAACTTGCAAATCCGCGACGCCAGCGGCAGCTGGAAACCCTTGGATCTCAACGCCAACTACCGGGTTGTCACCAATGATTTCCTAGCCAACGGCGGCGACGGCTACGCCACCCTGAAGGGCATTGTGGCCGATGCCCGGGAAGACACCTTCCTCGACTATGCCGACTCGTTCTTGCAGTATGTCAAACAACGTGGCACGATCACGCGACTTCCGTTGGACCTGTACAGCACACAGCGATTCGTTGATACCCCTTGAGTCCTGGTAACGTCCCGACATCGCGTTGGTGCACCGCCGCCCTGGGGGCGACGGTGCTTTTTGTTGTTTGGCACCTGTGGGCGCCGTCGCGCCTCGGGATCACCCTGCACATCGACGAGGCGCAGTACTGGACCTGGTCGCGCGAGCTGGCATGGGGCTACTATTCCAAGCCCCCGGTAATCGCAGCGTTGATCGCGGCTTCGACCGCGCTGTGGGGAAACGGATGGATCGGCGTCAAGGGTCTGACGCTGGCGCTGACGACGCTGACCGCATGGGCGCTGGCCGCTTGGGTCCATGCCATGAGCGGCGATGCTCGTCGTGGCGCGCTGGCAGCGCTGCTCGCGCTGGGATCGCCCCTCGTGCTGTTGTTGGGATTTGGCGCCACCACCGATGTACCGCTGTTGCTGGCGTGGTCGCTGGCCGCCTGGGCGTTGTGGGTGGCGCTGCAGCGTCCCGAGTCGGCCTGGCGTTGGGCGCTGCTGGGCTTGACCGTCGGCCTGGGCGTGCTGTCCAAGTACACGATGCTGGCATTCGTGCCTGGCGCTTGCTTGGCGATCGTTTTGGCTGGGCCCACACCGGGGCACGGGTGGGCAGTGCTGCGCGGCGGCCTGCTGGCCGCTGGGGCTGCAGCGCTCATCGTCTCGCCCCATGTCGCTTGGAATGTACAAGCGGACTGGCCGATCTGGCGCCACACGCTCGACATCACGCTGCAGCGCGATGACGCGGCGCTGCAGCGTGGCCTGGCGGCGTTCGCGCTGGGACAAGTGGTTCTCCTGGGGCCATTGGCGCTGGCGCTGCTCGCATGGCGATCGGCTGAACCTGGCGACGATGCGCCCGGTCGGCATGGCACGCAGCGGCGGGGTATGCGGTTTGCGCTGGCCGTCAGTGCGCCGTTGCTGATCGTCGGGCTCGCGCAGGCCGCGCGCGGCGGCGCTCATGTGAACTGGGCCGCCCCAGCCTTGCTTGGTATCTTGGCCTGGCTGGCGCTGCGCGCACCATTGCGCGCGGCCCCAGTGGCAACCCTTCTGGGGCTGCAGACCGCACTGGTGATTGGTCTGCTGCATGCGCCCAGCGTGGCAGCCGCCGTTGGGCAGCCGTGGCCATGCCGATTGGATTTTTGGGCCCGCATGCGGGGCTGGGACCAGGTCTGGAGCGAACTCGCGCGGCAACTCCCGTCCGAGCCAGCGTTGGTTGTCGGCGACTCGCGCGCGGTGCTCGCGCACGGCGCCTACCACTGGCGCGACCGCGATGTGCAGTGGCTGGCCTGGGACCCCGCGCGGCGGGCCCGGCACCACTTCGCCTGGCGGCAGGGCGTGGATGAGACCGCGCTGGCGTCGCTGCTGCATGGGCAGCGCGACCGCACCGTGTGGTTGATCGCGGGGGACATCGATGCAGTGCAACCGTTTGCCGTCCGAGGGATGACCCCAGTCGAACCGCAAGCCTCGGCACACTGGACGAACAGATGCGGCCGCAGCGTGGCGCTGTGGGCTTGGCGGCTGCGGCCACCGCAGCAAGATCCATCGTGAAACGACGCGCTTTTGAATGGGGCGCCTGGGTATGGCTTGCGCTGGCAATCGCGCTGGCGCTGGTCCAACTCAGCGGCCTGGATTCGACCCTGCCGCGCCTGGGTTTTGACCCGGTGCGGGTCTGCTTCATCGGACACGAACTGGGCTGGGCGCAGGCGCTGTACCGCGGCGTGCCCACCGCCGGCTGGCTCATGCTGTTGCTGGCAGCGCTGGTGTGGGTGGTGCCGCGCTGGCGCCGCCGACCTGCGTGGCGGCGCGCATCATGCGCCGTGTGGGCCGTGGCGCTGGTGGCCAACGGCCTGGTAATCGACCTGTTGCTCAAGGAACATTGGGGTCGGCCGCGCCCGCGCTCGGTGCAGGCCTTTGGAGGACCCTACGCCTATTACGCCGTCTGGGAGCCTGCACCGACGCGCATACGCAACGGCAGTTTGCCAAGCGGCCACGCAGCCGCTGGCTTCACCCTGATGGCGGTGGGCGCATTGGCTTCGCGTCGGCGTTGGCACTGGGCATTGGGCGCCGGCATGGTCGCCGGCATGGTCATCGGTGCCGCACGGGTGTTGCAAGGGGCACATTTCCCGACCGACATCCTGGTCTCGGGCTGGGTGGTGCTGGGAACATGCCTGCTGCTGCGCCGAGGTTGGGTGTGGGTACGGCTGCGCCGCTGGCGCCGTCGGACAGCGGCTCAGCCGGCCGGGTGGGCGGGGGCGGCCGACTCTGGATAGAGCATCGCCAGCGCATCGCTCAACACACTCAACGACTGTTCGGCCGCCCGCCGACCCGCTGCAATCGCAGGCGCTGCGCGATGGAAGTCCATCGCGGCCACATCCGCCAGGGCGGGACGGATGACGATGTCGGCCGGCTCGCCCGCCAAGCGACTTTGGGTGATTCGCCATTGCACGATCGCCATGCTGGTGGTGAGCACATCCAAAATCGAAGGAACCACCGCCGCATCCTCCTGCGGGGCGACCGGCGCCCCGTCGAGAGAATCCTGCGCATGGCCGCGCAATCGCTGCAACACCGCCTGCAACACGCCCTGGCGCGGGCCGCGCGAGCGGCTGGTCACCCGCTGACGGCGGCGCATCAGGTCCCAATTCAGATCCACCGCGATGACGAACTCCGCCCCCATCGCGCGCGCCAGCGACACCGGTACCGGATTGACCAATCCACCGTCGACGAGCAGCCGACCGCCGAGTTGCGCTGGCGTAAAGACACCGGGGATCGCAATCGAGGCGCGCACGGCATCGATCACCGGTCCCTGGCGCAACCAGACCTCGCGGCCGGTCACCAAATCGGTCGCCACGCAGCCGAACGGCTTGCGCAGCGCCTCGATACCCCCGTCGACGAAGCGGCTGCGAAAAAACGCCTCGAGCTTGTCGCCTTCGATCAGCCCGCCGCCGAAACGCAGGTCGATCAGCCCAACCACCTCGCGCCAGCCCAGCGAGCGCACCCATGGCTCCAGCCGGTCGAGCTCCCCTGCGGCATAGGCCGCCCCGACCAGCGCGCCGATGGAGGTGCCGCAGACGATATCGGGCTGCAGCCCAGCCTCTTGCAGCACGCGCAGGACGCCGATGTGCGCCCAGCCGCGCGCCGCACCGCTGCCGAGCGCTAGGCCAATGCGGGGACGGGCGGCTGCGGCGGTCATCGGGCCGGCGACAGCGACATCACAGCAGCGGCACGCCGGTCTTGCTCTGGATGAACTCGCGGGTCACATCCGGGGCGAGTTCCACCAGTTTGAGCCCCTCGGGCGTGACGTCCATCACGCCAAGATCGGTAATGATGCGGTCCACCACGCCCTTGCCGGTCAGTGGCAGCGTGCACTCGGGAATGATTTTCAGGTCCTCCGTGCCGTCCTTCTTGCGCGCCACATGCTCCATCAGCACGATCACACGCTTCACACCCGCGACGAGATCCATCGCGCCGCCCATGCCCTTGACCATCTTGCCGGGGATCATCCAGTTGGCCAAATCGCCCTTGTGCGTGACCTGCATCGCACCCAGGATCGATAGGTTGATTTTGCCGCCGCGGATCATGGCAAACGACTGGTCCGAGCTGAAGATGGACGAACCTTTGATGGTGGTGACGGTCTGCTTACCGGCGTTGATCAGATCGGGGTCCACCTCGTCCTCATAAGGGAAGGGGCCGATGCCGAGCATACCGTTTTCGCTTTGCAGCCAGACCTCGATGTGGTCGGGCACATGGTTGGCCACCAGCGTCGGGATGCCGATGCCCAGGTTGACATAGAAGCCGTCCTGCAGTTCTTGGGCCGCGCGCGCGGCCATTTGGTCTTGGGTCCAAGGCATGATCGAGCTCCTCAAACTTTGCGGTCGCGGGTGGTGCGCTTCTCGATGCGCTTTTCCGGCGTGGGGTTGTGCACGATGCGGTGCACGTAGATGCCAGGCAGATGCACATCATCCGGGTCGATGGCGCCGGTAGGTACGATGCGTTCGACCTCGACGATGCACAGCTTGCCCGCCATGGCCACCGCCGGGTTGAAGTTGCGCGCCGTACGGCGAAAGCGCAGATTGCCGGCCAGGTCGGCGACGTCGGCCTTGACCAGAGCCACGTCGGGAAAGAGGGCGCGCTCCATGATGTAGGTCTCGCCGTTGAACTCGCGGTGCTCCTTGCCTTCGGCCACGATGGTGCCCACACCCGTCTTGGTAAAGAAGGCCGGGATGCCCGCGCCGCCGGCGCGCAGCTTCTCGGCCAGCGTGCCTTGGGGGGTGAATTCGAGCTCGAGCTCACCGGCCAAATATTGACGCTCGAATTCTTTGTTCTCGCCCACGTAACTGGAAATCATCTTTTTGATCTGGCGTGTCTCCAGCAGCTTGCCCAGGCCAAAGCCGTCCACGCCGGCGTTGTTGGAGATGACCGTGAGATTCTTGACGCCACTGTCGCGCAGCGCATCGATCAGCGCCTCGGGAATGCCGCATAGGCCAAAGCCGCCCACGGCGATGAGCTGCCCATCGGCGACCACGCCATCGAGAGCCGCGGCCGCGCTGGGGTAGACCTTATTCATGCTCGCACGCTCCTGTCCAAATTGGGGAAAGCCATACGATACTACGGAACCGGGGTCGTGGTATGGCCGACGGCTCGGCCCGGCGACGTGACCGCAGCGCCCGAGACGAAGCGGAAACGTTTGCCGCACGGCCAGCAGAGCCATGGCGCTTCGGAAGCATCCATGGCCGCCCCGTCATCGGGGTAGCGACGGACGGCGCACACGGCGTCCCTTGTCCCCGGCGCCTGTGGGCGATCTTGTGGACAAGCCGAGGGGAAAATCCGGGAAAGCGCGGGCCGCCAAGGCCCAGACGAGACTGCGTATTTTTTCAGCAAGTATGGATCGCCCGCGGCGCCGCATCGCCCACCTGGACATGGATGCCTTCTACGCGTCGGTCGAAGGACTGCGTTACCCGCAGCTGCGCGACGTGCCGCTCGTCATTGGTGGGCGGCAGGCGCGCTGGCGCGAGCCGGTGCCCGAGGACCTGCCGCCCGAAGACATTCCTTTGTCGGCCTTCGCCCGGCTGCGCGACTACCGCGGACGCGGCGTCATCACCACCGCCAATTACGCAGCGCGGCAACACGGCATTGGCTCGGCCATGGGTTTGATGAAAGCCGCGCGTCTGTGCCCGCACGGCATCCTGTTGCCGGTGGACTTCGACGCCTACCGCGCCGCTTCGCAGGCCTTCAAAGCGGTTATCCTGCGCCACGCGCCCGTGATGGAGGACCGCGGCATCGACGAGGTCTACATCGACTTCACCCACGCCCCGGACGGACAGCGCGACGGCGGTCGTGTGCTGGCCGAGCGGCTGCAGCGCGCCATCCGAACAGCCACGGGGCTGAGCTGCTCGATCGGCGTGGCGCCCAACAAACTGTTGGCCAAAATCGCCAGTGACCTGGACAAACCCGGCGGGATTACCCTGCTGGACGAGGCGGATTTACCCGCGCGCCTGTGGCCCCTGCCCTGCCGCAAGATCCACGGCATCGGCCCGCGCACCGACGAGCGCCTGCAGGCCATGGGGCTGCGCACCATCGGCGAGCTGGCTGCTTGTCCACGCGAGGCGCTGATCGAGCGATTTGGCCCCACCCATGGCGCCTGGTTGCACGATGCAGCCTGGGGCCGAGACGAACGGCCGCTCGTCACCGCCAGCGAACCCGTCAGCCTGAGCCGGGAAACCACCTTCGAGCGCGACATGCATGCCGTGCATGATCGCGTGCAGCTGGGACAACGGTTTACCCGGCTGTGCGAGCAGGTAGCCGCCGACCTGCAGCGCAAGGGTTTCATGGGGCGCACCATTGGCATCAAGCTGCGATACGAGGATTTTCGGATCGTCACCCGCGATCAGACCGTACCTGTGCCGACCGCCGATGCCGCGGTCATCCGCCGTACCGCCGGACTGTGCCTCAAACGCGTGGACCTGACACGGCGCATCCGGCTGCTGGGGGTGCGGGTGGGCAATCTGGTGCGACCGGGCAGTCCAACGGATGCGGCCACGACCCGTCCGCTCATCCCGGATTTGTTCGACACCGTGGACTGATCCTCCTGCTGCGCCGCCATGCCGTCACTGCCGCGGCGTGCGCGCATGGGCCGGCGGCTGCTGGGGGTGGCTGGTGCGCCAGGGGTTGATGTCCAGCCCACCGCGGCGCGTGTAGCGCGCATACACGCTCAGGCGCACTGGGCGACAGCGTGTCCAGATGTCCATGAAAATCCGCTCCACGCAGGGCTCGTGGAACTCCTGGTGCTGGCGAAAGCTGACCAGATAGCGCAGCAAGCCCTCCTGGTCGATCGGGGGGCCGCTGTAGGCGATCTGCACGCTGCCCCAGTCCGGCTGCCCCGTGACCAGGCAGTTGCTCTTGAGCAGGTCGCTGGTCAGCACCTCTTGCACCGGCGGCTGCTCGGGGTCGGCGCGCAGCAGCTCGGGCGCCGGCTGGTAGTGGGTGCATTCCACGTCCAGGCGGTCCAGACTCAGACCAGGCAGCGGTCGCACGGCCTCCGCCCCCCATTCGTGCGGCAAGCGCAGGCGCACACCGACGCTGCCGGTCCGCTCGCTGCTGCGCCACAACGCCTCGACCAGATCCGCGCGCAGCCGCTCGCGCACCTGCTCGGCATCTGCAAAGCGCGTCTGGTTGAAGCTGTTCAGGTAGAGCTTGAACGACTTGCTCTCGATCAAGCAGGGCGTCTCGGCCGGGATGGTGAAATGCGCCAGCGCCACCTGTGGTTTTCCCCGGTCGTTGAGCCAGCTCAGCTCGAAAGCCGTCCAGAGATCGGCGCCGGTAAACGGTGGGGTGCCGGTGATGCCGATCTCGGCGCGCTTCGGGGCGCGCGGCAGCGGGCACAGCAGCGTGGGGTCGTAGGTGTCGGTGTATGCGGCCGGGCGGCCCAGCGGGGAGCTGGCCAAGCCGGACCGGCCGTCGAGGCCAGCGGGATCGACGGCAGGGATCGATGAGGCGGGATCGGCAGACATGGGCGCAGAGCAGAATGCAGTGCAGCAGGCCAGCGCTAAGCGGTGAATTCACCTTCGCGCAGCCACTTGGTGGCCACCCATTTTTCCCCCTCCAGCACGGGGGCACCGCCGTGCAGGGTCCGGGTGGCCGGCTCCGGCCGGTCATAGGCAAAGAACACCGCATGTCCGCGCTGCGGCATGACTTCCAACCCAACGTCAGGGAAGACCGTCCCGCCGCCGCGCACCGGCTCGTTCAGATACATGACGATGGTGGCCACACGCTGCCCGCCGCGCTCACAGAGGCGGGCTGTGCCGGCAGCATGGGGGTCGAAATAGTCGTAGTGTGGCTTGTACTCCGCCCCCGGTCGATAGCGCAGGACCTGCAGACCCTCGCCATTTTCCACCGGCCAGTGCACCAACCGGCTCAGGCGTGCCTCGATGCGCTGGATCAGCGGCGTCTCACCACGGCGAAAGAACATGCCGTCGCTGGTGCGATCGGCGTTGAGCTCCTCTGCGCCGGTTCGGGTCTGGACCGTGCGGGAGCGCTTGAGGCGCGGCCGGGCGGCCTGGATCAGCGCGTCGCACTCCTCGGCCGACAGCAGGTTGCCCAGCACCGCCAGGCGCGGGCAAGCCAGGCTGACGTGCACGGTCACCACCCGGTCCCCCAGGTCGATGGCGCGCGGCGCTCCGGACAGATCGATGCACGGTCGGGCCACGACGCGCGCGGCTGCCGCACCCGCTGCGGTGGTCTGTGCGGCCACGGACTGCAGGTGCGACTCCAACACTGTCTCCATCGCATCCAGCGCGACGGACTCTTGCCAGCCGGCCTGGAGCATGGCCTGCAACACCGATTCGGGCGTGCAGCCAGCTTGCGCCTGCTGCACGATCCAGGCGCGCAATTCGGGGGTGATGGTCTGGCTCATCACGCCGCAGTGTAGCGCGCGGCGCGCCGCCATCAAGCGCGTGCATCGCGCCGAAACACCAGCCGCTCGGGGGTGGAGACCTCGTGGGCAAAGCGATAACCCTCGCTGTCGAAGCCTTTGAGTGCCTCGACGTCGGCGGCACGGTGCAGCGTGGCCCAGCGCGTCATCAGGCCGCGCGCGCGCTTGGCCAGGAAGCTGATCACCTTGTAGCCGCTGCCGCGCCGCTCCTCGAACACGCAGGAGACGACGCGCGCATGCAGCGCCTTGGGGTCGACGGCCTTGAAGTACTCCTCGCTGGCGAGATTCACCACGATACCGTCGTCTTCCCCCGCACGCTGCGACAGATACTCTGCGATGCGCGCACCCCAAAACTGATACAGGTTGCGCCCGCGCGGTGTGGTCAGCCGCGTGCCCATCTCCAAGCGATACGGCTGCATCCAGTCCAGCGGACGCAGCACGCCGTACAGGCCGCTGAGGATGCAGACATGGCGCTGCAACCAATCCAGGTCGTCCGCCCCCAGGCTGCGCGCATCCAGCCCCTCGTAAACATCGCCGTTGAAGGCCAGGATCGCCTGCTTGCTGTTGTGCGGACCGAATTCGGGCTGCCACGCCTGATAACGCGCCACATTGAGCTGCGCCAGCGCGTCGCTCAAATCCATCAGCGCGGCCACCTCCTGCGGCGACTGCTGGCGCAGGATCGCGATCAGCTCAGCAGCCAGATCGACGAACAGCGGCTGGGTGGCCAGCGCTGTGGTGGGCGGCGTCTCAAAATCCAGTGCCTTGGCGGGGGACAGGATGAAAAGCATCGGTGCAGAACCTCCGGGCCGCGATCATAGCCACGCTGGCACGGCGGCGTGGCATCAATCCGACAGATCCCCCGCAAGGCTGGCCAAGGTCTCTGGCGCAATCGTCACATGCGCCGGGTAATACGTGTGGTCGCAGCCAAGCTTGACCAAAGCCCCGGCCTGGATCGCCGCGCGCATCGCCGGGGTGAATTCGAAGCGCAAAAAATGCACCGCCGAGGTCTTGTCGGGGGTTTCACGGTCCAGGTCCTCGTCAGCGATGGCATAGACCCGGCCGTGGCCCTCGATCTCGACGAACATGTGGTCTTCGATGCCGATCAGGCGCGCCAGCTCGCGCCGGCGCTCATGGATGTCGGGGTACTCGATCATCATCGTCGCCTTCCAGTTGGTACCGTCCGGCACCAGCGGGGCGTATGCGTCGATCTCGTGCTGAATGTCCTCTTCCTCGAAAATCTTCTCGATGCGCAACATCTCCTGGATTTGGTAGCGCATCGACAGCTCACTTTCGAACTGCACGGTGACATGCTCGCCCAGGTGCACGGTGCGCAGCTTGCGGTGCGCGATCACCTCGCCCTTGTGCGCCTTGCGCCACTTGGCGTAGGCCTCCAGCGGCATCAGCGTCTCGCGCGTGATCTGGCCAGTCAGTTGCATCGTGGTGATCATGGTGTTTCGCGACAAAAAGGGGTCAGGGGTTTTTCAGGCCATACGCGGTGGCCAGCATCGTCAGCGGATGCATCAGCTTGGGGGCACCGAGCTGGTTGACCTCGAAGCCCTGCGCGATGTGGTGTCCGCCGAGCGGACAGTCCGAGCCGATCACATCCGGCGCGCCGCCGCTCTTGTGCTGCGCCATGCTCTTGAACACCGGCTTGCCGATCTTCATCGCCACCGGGTGCGTGGCCTTTTTGACGCCGTAGGTGCCGGCGTGGCCGCTGCAGCGCTCCAGTGTCTGCACCTCGGTGTCGGGGATGAGTTTGAGGATCTCCTCGGTCTTGCGCCCCATGTTCTGCACACGGCTGTGGCAGGGCACCTGGTAGCTGACCTTGCCGAGGCCGCGCTGGAAGTCGGTGCGCAGCAGCCCATCGCGCCGACGGGCGCTAAAGTACTCGAACGGATCCCACATCGCTTCCTTGACGAGCTGCACATCCGGGTCGTCGGGGAACATCAGTGGGATTTCCTGCTTGAACATCAGCGTGCAGCTCGGCACCGCCGACAGGATCGCAAAGCCGTCGCGCGCGTAGCGTGCCAGCACCGGGATGTTGGCCTCCTTGGCCGCGGCCACCGATTCGAGGTCACCCAGCTCCAGCTTGGGCATGCCACAGCAGCGCTCCTTCTCCACCAGCGTGTAGGGAATGCCGTTGTGCTCCAGGATCGCCAGCAGGTCCAGTCCGATGCCGGGCTCGTTGTAATTCACGTAACAGGTGGCAAAGATCGCTACCTTGCCCGGCGTGCGTTCGCCGTCGACCACCTGCCTGGCGCGCGCCTCGGGCGCGGCGCGGCGCAGCGTCTTGGTGGCCAGTTCCGGCATCCAAGCGTCACGGTGCACGCCCAGCGCGTTTTCCATGAGGGCGCGCGCCGGCTTCGTGCGATTGACGGCGTTGACCGCCTGCACCACCACCGGAATGCCGGCCAGGCTGCCGTGCACATCGGTGGAGGCGAGAAACTTCTCCGCTGCCTTGACCCCGCCCTTGCGGAACTTGATCGCCTTGGCACGCAGCATGGTGTGCGGAAAGTCCAGGTTCCACTCGTGCGGCGGCGTGTACGGGCACTTGGTCATGTAACAAAGGTCGCATATGTAGCACTGGTCGATCACCTTCCAGTAATCGGCCTTGTCCAGGCCGTCGAGCTCGCCAGTCTTGCCCTCGTCGATCAGGTCGAACAGGTTCGGAAACGCCTGGCACAGGCTGACGCAGCGGCGGCAGCCGTGGCAGATGTCGAAAATGCGCGTCAGCTCCGCGAAGCACTGAGCTTCGTCGTAGAAGTCGGGATTGCGCCAGTCCAGCGGGTGGCGGATGGGGGCTTGCAGGTTGCCTTCGCGGGCCATCGTCGGTCTCCTCGCCTCGTGCCGGGCCATGCCGTGCATGGTCAGTCTTTGTGGTGGGTGCGGGGCCGCAACCGTAGGCCAAAGGCCTGGCAGCGGCAGGGGCGGCCCCCCGCGGGGCCGCCGGTGACAAGCCGAATCGGGACGGGTCAGTCGATCAGTTCGGCCAGCGCCCTGGCATAGCGGTTGGCGTGCGAGCGTTCGGCCTTGGCCAGCGTCTCGAACCAGTCAGCAATCTCGTCGAAGCCTTCCTCACGCGCGGTCTTGGCCATGCCGGGGTACATGTCGGTGTACTCATGCGTCTCGCCGGCAACGGCCGACTCCAGATTCTGGCGCGTGGTGCCAATCGGCATGCCGGTGGCGGGGTCGCCGGCTTGCTCCAAGAACTCCAGGTGGCCGTGCGCGTGGCCGGTCTCACCCTCGGCGGTAGAGCGGAACAGCGCTGCCACATCGTTTTGACCCTCGACGTCGGCCTTGTTGGCGAAGTACAGATAGCGGCGATTGGCCATCGATTCGCCCGCGAAGGCGTCCTTCAGACACTGCTCAGTCTTCGAGCCCTTGAGTTGAGGCATGGTCTTCTCCTGGTGTGGTGGTTCACGACAAGACCACCGCATTCGCCGACCGGCCGGTCGGTCGCCACGGCGGACGCCCATACCTTAGAGCCCTATGGCTGCCGCGTCCAGTCGGTGTGATCAATGCATCGGATTGAATCCATCAATCTATCGGGAAAACCCGAATCGAAGCGGTTCGCCCCATCGCCCCGAGGACCGATCCCCAAGGACGCAGCGGGGGCTGACACCTACAATTCCATGCTCGTCGTCGGGACTCCAGCGCGTCCCGTGCCGTCTCTCTTTCGCATCGAGAATCGCCCATGTCCGAACCCGTCCAGCAACCGGGCTTGCAGAGCCTGTCCAAATCGTTCGAGCCCGCCGCCGTCGAGCGGCGCTGGGGCCCCGAGTGGGAGGCGCGCGGCTACGGCCGCGCAGGCTGGCGCGGCACTGGCCAGCCCCGGGCGGACGCCCCGTCGTTCGCCATCCAACTGCCGCCGCCCAACGTCACCGGCACGCTGCACATGGGGCACGCCTTCAACCAAACCATCATGGACAGCCTGACGCGCTATCACCGCATGCGCGGCTTCAATACGGTCTGGATTCCAGGCACCGACCATGCCGGCATCGCCACCCAGATCGTGGTGGAGCGGCAACTGCAACAGCAGGGCGTCAGCCGCCACGACCTGGGCGCCACCCCCGAGGAGGCGCGCCAAAATTTCATCGCCCGCGTCTGGGAGTGGAAAGAAAAAAGCGGCAACACCATCACGCAGCAAATGCGCCGCATGGGCGACAGCGTGGACTGGAGCCGCG
This sequence comes from Tepidimonas sp., assembly GCF_029335975.1. Lineage (GTDB taxonomy): Bacteria > Pseudomonadota > Gammaproteobacteria > Burkholderiales > Burkholderiaceae_C > Tepidimonas. Next base: position 4,081 of record NZ_JARJMT020000177.1, on the reverse strand, counting down.
AATACTTCACCATGGACGAGCGGCTCTCCAAGGTCGTCACCGAAACCTTCGTGCGGCTGTACGAACAAGGCCTGATCTACCGCGGCAAGCGCCTGGTCAACTGGGACCCGGTGCTGATGAGCGCGGTGTCCGACCTGGAGGTGGAAAGCGAGGAGGAAGACGGCTTCCTGTGGCATATCGCCTATCCGCTGGCCAATGGCGAAGGGCAACTGGTGGTGGCCACCACCCGGCCCGAGACGATGCTGGGTGACGTCGCGGTGATGGTCCACCCCGAGGATGAGCGCTACCGCCACCTGGTCGGCCAGCGGGTTCGGCTGCCCCTGTGCGAGCGCGAGATCCCCGTCATCGCCGACGCCTACGTCGATCCGGCGTTTGGCACTGGGGTGGTCAAGGTCACGCCCGCGCACGATCCCAACGATTACGCCGTCGGGCAGCGCCATCAGCTGCCACTGATCAACATCTTCCACCTAGATGCCACCGTCAACGACCAGGCACCGGCCGCCTACCGCGGGCTGGATCGCTTCGAGGCGCGTCGCCGCGTCGTCGAGGACCTGCGCGCCGCTGGATTGCTGGTGGAGGTGAAAAAGCACCGCCTGATGGTGCCACGCTGCGCGCGCACCGGCCAGATCGTCGAGCCGATGCTGACCGACCAGTGGTTCGTCGCCATGACCCAGGTCAGCCCGCAGGACCCGACGGGCAAGAGCATTGCGCAGAAGGCCATTGACGCCGTGGCCAGTGGCCAGGTGCGCTTCGTGCCGGAGAACTGGGTCAACACCTTCAACCAGTGGATGGCCAACATCCAGGACTGGTGCATCAGCCGCCAACTCTGGTGGGGGCACCAGATCCCGGCCTGGTACGACGCCGAGGGCAATGTCTATGTGGCGCGCAACGAGGCCGAGGCGCGCGCGCGGTTCGAGGCTTATGTCGCGCACCTGGGGGCCGAGCAGCGTGCGCCGCTGCTGGCCGCGGGCCTCAAGCGCGACCCGGATGTGTTGGACACCTGGTATTCCAGCGCACTGGTGCCCTTCAGCACCCTGGGCTGGCCCGAGGCCGCTGGCCCGACTGGATCCGGGTCGGGCGAGTTTCCGGCCACCCCCAGCGACTACGATCTCTACCTGCCCAGCACCGTGCTGGTCACTGGTTACGACATCATCTTTTTTTGGGTGGCGCGCATGATCATGATGACCACCCACTTCACCGGCCGGGTGCCATTCCGCCATGTCTACATCCACGGGCTGGTGCGCGACGCGCAGGGCCGCAAGATGAGCAAGTCCGAAGGCAACGTGCTCGACCCGGTGGACCTGATCGACGGCATCGACCTGCCCACCCTGCTGGACAAGCGCACCACCGGGCTGCGCAAGCCCGAAACCGCCCCCGCTGTGCGCAAGGCCACCGAAAAGGAATTTCCCAATGGCATCCCGGCCTACGGGGCAGACGCGCTGCGCTTCACCTTCGCGGCGCTGGCCTCGCTCGGGCGCTCCATCAACTTCGACAGCAAGCGCTGCGAGGGCTACCGAAACTTCTGCAACAAGCTCTGGAACGCCACCCGCTTCGTGCTCATGAACTGCGAGGGCCACGACTGCGGGCTGGCCGAGCACACCCCGGATCAGTGCGCACCCGGCGGGCCGTTCCATGGCTACCTGAGCTTCTCGGCCGCTGACCGCTGGATCGTCTCGGCGCTGCAGCGCGTCGAAGCCGAGGTGGCGCAAGGCTTTGCCGAATACCGCCTGGACCTCGTCGCCAACGCCATTTACGCCTTCGTGTGGGACGAGTTCTGCGACTGGTATCTGGAGATCGCCAAGGTCCAACTGCAAACAGGGGACGCCGCTCAGCAGCGCGGCACCCGCCGCACCCTCATCCGCACGCTGGAAACCATCCTCAGGCTGGCGCACCCGATCATCCCCTTCATCACCGAAGCGCTGTGGCAGAAGGTGGCCCCGGTGGCCGGGCGTGCCGGCCCCTCAGTCAGCATCACCGCTTACCCCGAGGCGCAGCCCGAGCGCATCGACCCCGCAGCCGAGGCCGAGGTTGCCCAGCTCAAGGCCATGGTCGAGGCCTGCCGCCGACTGCGCGGCGAGATGGGCGTCTCCCCGGCGCAGCGGCTGCCGTTGTATGCCGTCGGAGCGGGCGATTTTCTGGGCCGCTGGGGGCCGGTGCTGCAGGCACTGGCCAAGCTCAACGAGGTCAAGGTCTTTGCGGATGAAGCCGACTGGGCCGCCGCTGCCCAGGCTGCCCCCGTGGCCGTGGTGGGTGAAGCCCGGCTGTGCCTGTTCATGGCCGTCGACATCGCCGCAGAAAAGGCCCGCCTGGGCAAGGAAGCGGCCCGCCTGCAGGGCGAGATCGCCAAAGCACAGAGCAAGCTGGCCAACGAAGCCTTCGTCGCCAAGGCCCCGCCGGCCGTCATCGAGCAGGAACGCCAGCGGCTGGCGGATTTTTCCGCCACGCTGGCCAAGGTGCAGGTGCAGTTGCAGCGGCTGGGCGGCTGACCTGGTGACCCTGTGAATCGCGCGGGCGCGCAACCCCGCCCCGCGCCGCAAACGACGACGGCCCCACATGGGGCCGTCTGTGTTTTGGAGCACGCCGATCGGACGGGGCCACGGCGGCTGTGGCCGCCCGACCTCGCCCTCAACGGCGCTTGAGCACCGACACGTAATTCGGACCGGCCGTTTCCTGGTGCAGCAGCTCGTTGCCCGTCTGCTTGGCAAAGGCCTGAAAGTCACGCACCGATCCCGCATCGGTGGAAATCACCTTCAACACTTGGCCGCTGGTCATTTCGGCCAAGGCTTTTTTGGCTTTCAAAATGGGCAGCGGACAGTTCAGCCCGCGCGCATCCAATTCACGGTCGATTTGCATGGTCTTGACTTGCCTTCAGGGGGTATTATTGTAAGGCTGCCTGGCCGCCCATGTCTGTGCCCACAACAAACCCCGGAGCAAACCATGCCCTGAGGCCGAGAGCGCACCCCATCAGGCAGGAAACACCCCGGTGGACAAATAACGGTCGCCGCGGTCGCAAACGATGAAGACGATGGTGGCGTGTTCCACCTGGGCCGCGATCTGTTGCGCCACCCAGCACGCCCCGGCGGCTGAGATGCCGGCAAAAATGCCTTCTTCGCGCGCCAGACGGCGGCACATCGCCTCGGCGTCGGCTTGGCTGACATAGACCAGCTCATCCACGCCGCAGGGGTCGTAGATTTTGGGCAAATACTCCGGGGGCCATTTGCGGATGCCGGGAATGCGCGAGCCCTCGCTGGGCTGCGCGCCGATGACGCGAATCGCCGGGTTTTTTTCCTTCAGGAACCGGCTGACGCCGGTGATGGTGCCGGTGGTGCCCATCGCGCTGACGAAGTGCGTGATGCGCCCGCCGGTTTGCTTCCAAATCTCCGGGCCGGTGGTCTCGTAGTGGATGCGCGGATTGTCCGGGTTGGCGAACTGGTCCAGCACCTTGCCCTTGCCCTCGCGCTCCATTTTTTCGGCCAGGTCGCGCGCGTACTCCATGCCACCGCTCTTGGGCGTGAGGATCAGCTCGGCGCCAAAGGCTTTCATGGTCTGCGCGCGCTCGATGGATAGGTCCTCGGGCATGATGAGCACCATGCGATAGCCGCGGATGGCCGCGGCCATCGCCAGTGCGATGCCGGTGTTGCCGCTGGTGGCCTCGATCAGCGTGTCGCCAGGCCGGATTTCGCCGCGCTCCTCGGCACGGCGGATCATCGACAGCGCCGGGCGGTCCTTGACCGAGCCAGCCGGATTATTGCCCTCCAGCTTGCCCAACACCACGTTGCCGCGCGCGCGGTTGTCTGGCTCGCCGATGCGCTGCAGCGCCACCAGGGGCGTGTGGCCGATGGCATCCTCGATGGTGGGATAGCGCCGTGGGGCGCGGCGGCGGCCTGCGGCGCGCATCGGGGGATGGGAGGATTCGGACGGTGGGATCATGAACGGTAGGGGCGTGCACAAAGCCCAACGGGGGGCGAAACAGGCCTTTGACTGTGCCATAATTTTGTCTTGCGCGCCGGAGTGGCGAAATTGGTAGACGCAGCAGATTCAAAATCTGCCGGTGGCGACACCGTGCCGGTTCGAGTCCGGC
>NZ_JARJMT020000172.1 GCF_029335975.1 Tepidimonas sp. | reverse complement strand
GCGCAACTGGGCGAAGGCGGCCGAGGCGGGCAAGCGCGTGGGCGCCGGCGTGCTCTGTCACAGCGACCGTGGCAGCCAGTACGCCAGCCAGGCCATGACGGCCAGGCTCAGCGAGTACGGCATGACCGCCGCGATGAGACGCAAGGGCGATTGCTGGGACAACCGCAGTCGCTGCCACTGCACCCTGGGCTACAGCTCGCCGGTTCGGTTCCTCGAGAACTGGATCCGCAAGCATGCTGCTCAGCAATCCAAAGCAGGATGAGAGCGGCCTCTTGGAAGGCGAAATCCCACGGGCACCTCACTGGCACAACTGCTCGACAGCCAGATCGACGGTCAAGCCGACGCCCGCTTCGGTCGCGTGCGCGAGGCCTCCCAAGCCAATGCCACTGCCGTCACGACCGGTCAGGCGTGGAGTAAGGACGACCGCTGGAAATACACCGACACGACGGCGCCAGCGCCAAATTTCGACGAATCGCAGGTCGGCGTCGTGACGGCCTGGATCGTCATGAGCCGATAGTCGGAACGCTCGCCTCGTCGCGCCCGGCATCCCGAGTGCTCGCTCGGCCCGCTCGATCCGTCCAGGCGCCCTGCAAGGCGGCCTGCAGTCGGGCGTGAACGTCGCCAAAGGCGCCATTGCTCATGCACAGCAGATGGTCACCGGGACGCGCCGCTGCCACCACTTGTGCCACCAGCGTGTCGATGTCCGGCGCCACCTGTGCGCGCCCGTCCATCGGCGCCAGCGCCGCAGCCGCATCCCAGTCCAGCCCGCCTGCGTGGCAAAAGGCCAGTGCCGCGCCCTCCAGCGCCCAGGGCAGTTGGGCCTTCATCGTGCCCAGCTTCATGGTGTTGGAGCGCGGCTCGAAGATCGCCAGGATGCGCTCGTGGGGTCGGCCCTCGCGGATGAGGCGGCGCCGCAGACCGTCGATCGTGGTGCGAATCGCCGTCGGATGGTGGGCGAAATCGTCATAAATGGTGATCACCCCGCCTGGCAGGGCCACGGTGGCGCGAACCTCCAGCCGCCGGCGCACATTGGCAAAGCTGGCCAGTGCCTCGGCAGCCGCCTCGGGCGCCACCCCCAGGTGTTCGGCTGCCGCCAGGGCGGCTAGCGCGTTGAGCTGGTTGTGAACACCGGCCAAATCCCAACGCACGCGCGCCACCGCCGCGCCCCGGCGCAACACGGTAAAGTCCTGGGGGTCACCCTCGGCGGTGTAGTCACTGTCGACGGCGCCGAAGGTGCGCAGCTCGCTCCACAGGCCGCGGTGCAGCACCCGGGCCAGGCTTTCCTCCAGCCCATTGACCACCACCCGCCCGCTGGGGGGGACGGTGCGCAGCAGGTGGTGGAACTGGCGCTCGATCGCCGCCAGATCGTCAAAGATGTCGGCGTGGTCAAACTCTAGGTTGTTCAGCACCGCAGTGCGTGGGCGATAGTGCACGAATTTGCTGCGCTTGTCGAAAAACGCGGTGTCATATTCGTCGGCCTCGATCACGAATGGCGTGCGCGAGCCGTCCGTCGCCAGCCGCCCGAGACGAGCGGAGACGCCGAAATTGCGCGGCACACCCCCGACCAGAAAGCCGGGCGCCCGTCCTGCCCACTCCAAAATCCAGGCCAACATGGCCGTGGTGGTGGTTTTGCCATGGGTGCCGGCAACCGCCAGCACATGCCGGCCGTGCAACACCTGCTCGCTGAGCCACTGCGGCCCGCTCGTGTAGTGCGCCCCGGCGTCCAGAATCGCTTCCATCAGCGGAAACCGCGGCGTCCCGTCGGGGCCGCGTGCGCGACTGACCACATTGCCGATGACGAACACGTCCGGCCGCAAGGCGAGCTGGTCGGCGGCGTAGCCCTCGATCAAATCGATCCCGAGCGCGCGCAACTGCTCGCTCATCGGCGGATAGACGCCCGCGTCGCAGCCAGTGACGCGGTGGCCGGCCTCGCGCGCCAGCGCCGCCAGCCCGCCCATGAAGGTGCCGCAAATGCCGAGGATGTGGATATGCATCGCGAGATTATCGCGGCCAGTGGCCGCACGCAGACCCTTCGCCGAGAATCACCGACCATCACCGACCATCACCGACAATCGGGCCCATGAGTGACGACACGCAACGCGAGCTGGCTGCCGTGGCCGCTGCACTGATGGTGGACGAGGGGCTGCAGGGGCGCCGCGCCCTGCAGCGCGCGCGGGAGCAATTGCGCCTGCCGCCCCGCACCCCGCTGCCGAGCCCGGCGCTCATCGAGGCCGCCGTGCGCGAGCACCTGGCGATCTTTCATGCCCAGACGCAGCCGGGCGAGCTGCGTGCTTTGCGCCAGACGGCTCTGGCCTGGATGGAGCGGTTGGCCGAATTTTCCCCGCTGCTCGGCGGGGCCGTCTGGCACGGCACGGCAACCCGTTTGTCCGATATTCACCTGCAACTCTTCACCGACGACCCCAAGGCGGTGGAGATCGCCCTCCTCAACGCCGGGCTCTCTTATGATGCGCAAACCGCGCGCGGTATGCGGGGCCGCGACACCGAGGTGCTGCGGCTGGCCGTACCCTGCGCGGGGCTGCGCGAGCGGGTGGATTTGTATCTGTGGGTGAACGACACCGAGGCGGGGCGCGGGGCTCGATTGCCCGACGCGCTGGGTCGGGCGCCGCGCGGCACGGCAGCCGAGGTGCGAACTTTGTTGGCCGCCGCCGACTCCGACCCACGCAACCAGGAGTGAAATCGATGCAGCGACGGACGATGACGATCGGCCTGGCGGCCGCCGCAGCGGCCTTGGGCGCCGCTGTGGCCGCCAGGCGCTTGGCTCCAAGCGATCCCGCCGCGGGGGCCGAGCAGGCCTTGTGGTCCCAGCAGTGGGAGCGGCCAGAGGGCGGTATCGTGGCGGCGGCAACGCTGCGCGGACGGCCGCTGTTGCTCAATTTCTGGGCGACATGGTGCCCCCCCTGTGTGGAGGAGCTGCCGCTGCTCGATCGCTTCTATCGGGAACGGCGGGCCGAGGGCTGGCAAGTGTTGGCCCTAGCCATCGATCAGCCCAGCGCCGTGCGGCAATTCCTGCAGCGACAGCCCCTGTCTTTCCCCGTCGGGCTGGCCGGCTTGGGTGGGACCGATCTGGGGCGCCAGCTCGGCAACGACACCGGGGCGCTGCCGTTTACAGTGGTGTTCGACCGAGCTGGCCGCATTGCGCACCGCAAGCTCGGCCAGGTCAAGCCGCAGGACCTGCAGGCCTGGGCGCAGGCCGCCTGATCACGGTCCAGGCGTTGGCGTCGGGTCGGCGTCGAGCGACGCCAGCCGTGCGAGCAACGCATCGGCCGGCATGGGTTGGGCGAATAAAAAGCCTTGGTAATGGTCGCACCCCAAGGCGCGCAGTCGCTGCAGTTGCTCCGGGCGCTCCACGCCCTCGGCCACGACCTCCATCGACAGCGCGTGACCCATCTGCACGATGGCTGCCACGATCGCCGCATCCGCCTCGTCTTCGGGCATGGACATGAGGAAGCTGCGGTCGATCTTGAGCCGATGCAGCGCGAAGCGCTTGAGATAAGCGAGGCTGGAGTAGCCCGTGCCGAAATCGTCCAGCGACAGCTCGACCCCCAGGTCGGCCAGCGCCTGCAGCTTGGTCAGCGCCTCCTGCGCATCGCGGATCAGGATGGATTCGGTCAGCTCCAGCTCCAGCAGGTGCGGCGCCAGCCCATGCTGCTGCAGGGTGTCCGCCACATCCTGCACGAAGCGGGCTTGCTGGAACTGCAGCGCCGACACATTGACCGCGACTTGCAGCGGTCGACCTTGCGCCGCCCAGCGAGCCGCCTGTGCAATCGCATGCTGTAGGACCCACTGCCCGAGCGGCGCGATCAGACCCGTCTCCTCGGCCAAGCCAATGAAGCTGCCTGGCATGACCAAGCCATGCCCCGGGCGACGCCAGCGCACCAGCGCTTCGCAGGCGGGTACCGTGCCCAAACGCAGGTCCACGCGAGGCTGGTAGTGCAGCTCGAATTCGCCCATGTGCAAGCCCTGGCGCATCGCATGATCCATCTGGATGCGTTCGAGCAGATGGGCGTTCATCTGCGGCTGGTAGAAGCGGTGGTGTCCCTTGCCCCGCTCTTTGACCTGATACATGGCGGTGTCCGCGCAGCGGATCAACTCGTCCAGGGTGGCGCCATCGCGCGGATACATGGCGATGCCGATGCTGCACGACAGCGTGAACTGCATCTCGCCGATCGTGACGGGGTGGCTGATCGCTTCGATGATGCGTTGCGCGGTGGTTTCGGCCGCATGGCCGTCGGCCTCGTGCAGGTGGATGACGAATTCGTCGCCGCCCAGCCGCGACAGGGTGTCGGTCTGCCGCAAACAACGTTGCAAGCGGGTCGCCACCTCCACCAACACCTGGTCGCCGAACATGTGGCCGAGCGAGTCGTTGATGCTCTTGAAGCGATCCAGATCCAGAAACAACAGTGCAAACCCGCAGCCGCTGCGCTGCGACAGATGAATCGCATGCCGGACGCGCTCGCCGAGCATGAGGCGGTTGGGCAGGCCGGTCAGCGGGTCGCTGTACGCGAGCTGTTCGATGCGGCGCTGGGCCTCCAGCTTTTCGGACAAGTCCTTGGCGAACAGCACGGTGTTCAGCGGTCGCCCATCGCTGTCGCGCAGCAGCACCCACGAGGCGAGCAGCGCCACTGCCGGACCCTCGGGGCGGCGCAGCCACAGCTCGCCCTCCCAGTAGCCCTGGTCTGCCAGGGCCTGGGCGACAAGCCGGGCCCAGTCCGGCTGCGACGGGGCATACAGCAAGTCATCCAGCCGCTCGCCCTGCGGGTCGCGCTCCAGAGCCGCGAGCTTGAGGGCGGCGGGATTGCAGGTCACGATGTAACGCTCGGGGTCCGTCACCACGATGGCATCCAGGCTGGATTCGAACACCTTGGCCGCCAGCCGCAATTTGGCCTCCATGGCCGTGCGCTGCGTCACGTCGCGAAACACATGAATGCGCCCGATGGGTCGGCCACGCGCGAGCTGGGGCCGCGAGATGCGCTCCAGAATGCGGCCATTGCGCAGCAGCACGGCATCGTGCGCCTCCAACAGCGGGGCGCGCTGCAGCTCGCCGAGCCGGCTCAGAAAGCCGCTCGGGTCGGGCACGCGGGCGGCCAAATGGCCCCAGATGGCGCTGTCGTCTGGTTGCGTCAGCAGGGCCTCGGGCAGCTCCCAGACAGCGGCGAAGGTGCGGTTGAAAGCCCGGATGCGTCCATCCAGATCGCACACCAGGATGCCATCGGTTGTGGATTCCAGCGCGGCTCGCAACTCCGCCAGCAGGGTTTCCAGCCGCTGGCACGCCTGCTGCCATTCGCTGAGATCTTGCATCGCCACCAGCACGACGGTCTCGCCGCCTTCCAGCGTGACCGGGCTGATGCGCCGCTGCACCCGCACCCGCTCACCGTCGATGCGGCGCACTGCGGCCTCGGATTCGAGCGTCTGCTCGATGCCATCCTGCCACTCCTGCCAGTACACATGGTCCTGTGGATCGGCAATCCAGTCCTCCACGGCGCTGCCGATGAGCGCCCCTGGCTCCACCCCCAGCAGCCGAGCGGCGGCCGTATTGCCATACAGGATACGCCGGGTCTGGGGGTCCACCACCCACACGGCCTCGATCAACCCCTCGGCGATCGTCGCCCAGCGCATGGGGTTCATGTCGGAGCCCCTGGAGGTCCGCCGTCGGGACGGACGGCGCGCTCGAAAAAATAGCAGTAGCGGGGACGCGGCTCCAGATAGTCCAGCGCGGCGCGCGGCAGTTGGTCGGCGCGCAGGCTGCGTTGAATCGACAGCGACGGCTCGGCCTGCAGGTCCAGCAGCAGCGCCTCGCTGCGCGGCGTGCGCGGATCATGCACCAGCACCCGGGGCTTGAGCGGCCGCGCCGAATTGACCGCCTGTACGACGGCATAGCGGCCGTCGCTGAGCTGCACGATGGAGCCGGGCGGATAGACCCCCACCATGCGAATGAAGGCGTTGAGCGTCAACGGATCGAAGCGCGCTTTGTACTTGGCGAACAGCAGCGACAGCGCCTCGTGCGGTGTCAGCGCGCGCGCCGGGTTGAGCGGATTGCACAGACCGTCGTAGCGGTTGATCAGCGCCAGCACATGCGCGCAGCGGCTCATATCCTCGCCCCGGCAGCCGCGCGGAAAGCCGCTGCCGTCTGCCGCTTCGTGGTGCTGGGCGATTGCCTGCAGCACCGCGGGGTTCATGCCCATGGTCCGCGCCAGAGCCACCCCGTGGGCGACGTGCTCCTGATAGGCTTTGAGCTGGGATGCGGTGAAGGCGTCGTCTTTGTGCCGCACCAGGTGCGGCAACCGGGTCTTGCCGATGTCGTGCACAAACGCGGCCAGCCCGAGTGTTTCCAACTCCTCGCCGTGCATCCCCAAGGCACGACCGAGCAGCGCCGACAATACCGCCACATTCATCGCATGCTGCGCAGCGCGATCGCCCTGCACATCGCTGAGCAAGCGGATGGCCGACTCGCCGTAGCCTTGGATGTCGGTCAGCATGCTGTTGACCAGCGCGCGGGCCTGCTGACCGGCAGCCACGGGGTCGCGCTCCAGATCGTCAAGCAGACTGCGGTAGCGCCGCGCGCCCTCGTGGTACTGACGCTCACAGCATTGTAGGGCGCGCCGCTGCTCGGCCAGGGCTTGCGCGCGCTGCCGGGCCGCCGCATTGGCCGCGGTCTCGGCGCCCCTGTCGGCGGGCGCGGCGGATGGGTCCGTGGCTGCGGATGTGGCCCCGGGCAGCGGCGCATCGCTGCGCTCCGGGTCGATTCGCACCCGCGTCAAACCCAGCGCGCGGATGGTTTCGATCTGCCGCTCGGACGCGATGCGAAAACTGTTGCGCGAAAACGGATGCTCCATCCAGCCCAAGTCCAGGAGCACGAAGTGCCCGACCTGCAGATCAGATACCGGAATCAGCGGCAGTGAAGGCGTAGCCATCTTGAGCCGCATTATCGCAAGCCGCAATGACACTTGCGGAAAACCCCTCCACGCACCATGTACGTACCACTGCCGATCGACGCTATCACACTGGGCCAAACACTGCCGGTCAATGTGTGGGATCCGCAGGGCAAGCTGCTGTTGCGCAAAGGCCAAGCCATCGCGGACGAACAGCAACGCCACTGGCTGTCCATGCATCAGCCTCAGGTGGAAGAGGCGCAGTATCGGGCGTGGACTTAGCGCTACACCACCGCCATCGACCGCGCCGTGCGCGGCAACCAGAGTCTGGAATCCATCGCCGGCGTCACCCGCCCCATGGGCCACGGCGATGCGGTCGAGGCCACGCCCGATGCCCAGCCCGCCGACGAGGTCTGGGCCGGTTTGGTGGCCCAAACGCTGGGTTAGGACGAGGCACGCCAGCAGAGCCTGCAGCGCGCCGCGCTGACCATGAACCTGGGAATGGCCCGGCTGCACGACGATCTGGCCCGGCAGGATGCGGCGTTGCATCCCGAGCAGCGGCGGGCGGTTTGGGAACACCCTGTGCACAGCGAGGAGATGTTGCGCCGATTGGGGGTCGCCGATGCCGCTTGGTTGGAATTGGTGCGGGACCACCACGAGCTGGCCGGCGGCTTGGGTTATCCGGCAGGCCGTACCGAGATCAGCGATGCGGCGCAACTGCTGCGCATGACGGACATCTATGTCGCGCGCATCAGCCCGCGCCACACACGCTCCGGTCTGTCGTCTGCCCGCGCCGCGCGGGACGTGTATCTCGATGCCAGCGGGGCGCCGACGCCGCTGGGGGTGGTCTTCATCAAGGCGCTGGGCTTGTAGCTGCCGGGCACCTTCGTCGAATTGGTCAATGGCGAAGTCGGCGTCGTCGCCCGCCGCGGTCGGCGGGCGAATGCCCCGCTGGTGTTTGCAATCGTGACGCGCGACGGCTTACCTCGGGGCGAGCCCCCGCTGCGCGATACCCGTGGGTCGGCTTACGAGATTCGGCGGGCCGTACTGGCGGACGAAGTGAAGGTACGCCTGCGACCCGCCCGGCTGCTGGCACGGTTGTAGCGAAGTTTTGCCGCTGCGCCGGCCGGCTTTTCAGCCGGTCCCGTGCGCGTACGGGCCGCCGGCAACGATCCTGGTCGGGGTGAGAGGATTCGAACCTCCGGCCTCTACGTCCCGAACGTAGCGCTCTACCAGGCTAAGCTACACCCCGATTCGGATGTCGATGCGCCTCAACAGCGGCGCTCCAACAACTGAGCCGCCAATTGTAGCAAAGCTTTTTGGTGCGCTTGGCGCCGTGCGTCGCCGTCGGTGGGCAGCGCCTGCGCGGCCTCGATGGCGCGCTGGGCCTCGGCGGCAGCTCGGGCGCGCGCCTCGGCCAGGCCGCCGCTTGCACGCACGATGGTGACGATCTCGTCCAGGTGATCGCTGCCGCCCTGCTCGATGGCCTCGCGGATCCGCGCCGCCTCATGCGGTGCACAGCGGCGCAGCGCGCAGATGAGGGGCAGCGTCACTTTGCCCTCGCGCAAGTCGTCGCCAAGGTTTTTGCCCAGCTCGGCTGCATCGCCTTCGTAATCAAGCAGGTCGTCTACGATTTGAAACGCTGCGCCCAGCGCCTGACCGTAGGTGGCGCACATGGCCTCGGTGTGCGCGTCCGTTCCGGCCAGCAGCGCTGCCAACCGGGCGCTGGCCTCGAACAGCTTGGCCGTTTTGGCGCGGATGACGCGCAGGTAGGCCGCCTCGTCCAGCGCGGCGTCGCGCATATTCATCAGTTGCAATACCTCGCCCTCGGCGATGACATTGGTGGCGTCGGCCAGCACGCGCATGATGCGCATGTCGCCGCAGTCCACCATCATTTGAAACGCCCGCGAGTACAAGAAATCGCCGACCAGCACGCTGGCGGCGTTGCCAAACACCTGATTGGCGGTGTCGCGCCCGCGGCGCAAAGTGGACTCGTCCACCACGTCGTCGTGCAGGAGCGTGGCGGTGTGGATGAACTCCACCACCGCCGCCAGGGTGTGCCGGCGCCCATCGACACAACCGAGGGTGCCGCAGGCCAGAAGCAGAAGCGCCGGCCGCACCCGTTTGCCGCCGGAGCCGATGATGTAATGCGCCACTTGGCTCACCAGCGGCACGTCGCTGCCCAGCCGTGCGCGGATGACGGCGTCGACCGCCTGCATGTCGGCGGCCACCAGCTGCAGCGCATGGGCGGCTGCGGAGGGGGAGGTGGTGGCAGAGGTGTCCAAGATGGCGTGGATTCTCGGGTGCGGTCCAGCGGCATGGTTGCGGATGGATGCAAAAATCCACCGCCGGGCACCGGGTTATGGCGCGATTATAGAAATCGCCAGAACCCGACTCGACTTATACTATGGGAGTTCTTCGAGGAGCGTTGCAGCGTTTGGGCTGTTTGCCCCCAGCGCGAGGCTCGACGGAACCGCCCGCTGCGTGCATGCCGTGCGCAGCGGCGATGCTGGCAACGACGCTCACCCACCGGCGTGTGGCGTGAGCGCACACGCGCCCGCCGGTGGCCCTCTATCGCGTAGGAGTCACCGCATGAATGCACCGCTGCACTGTTCCCTGCCCACCGACTGTGTCGTGGCCGATTTCGGCCTGGCCGACTGGGGCCGCAAAGAAATCCGCATCGCCGAGACCGAGATGCCTGGCTTGATGGCGATCCGCGAGGAATACGCGCCCAGTCAGCCGCTCAAGGGCGCGCGCATTGCCGGCAGTCTGCACATGACGATCCAGACCGCCGTGCTCATCGAGACCTTGCAGGCGCTGGGCGCGCAGGTGCGCTGGGCCTCGTGCAACATCTACTCGACGCAGGACCATGCGGCCGCGGCCATCGCTGCGGCGGGCACGCCGGTGTTTGCGGTCAAGGGCGAGACGCTGGCGCAGTACTGGGATTACACACACCGCATCTTCGAATTCGGCCCGGCTGGCAGCCCCGACGAGGGCCCGAACATGATCCTGGATGACGGCGGCGATGCGACCCTGTTGATGCATTTGGGCAAGCAGGCCGAGCGGGACCCCTCGGTGCTCGACCATCCCGCCAGCGAGGAAGAACGCGTGCTGTTCGCCGCGATCCGCGCGCGCCTGGCGCAAGATCCCGCGTGGTACAGCCGCAAGGCAGCGCACATCATCGGTGTGACCGAGGAGACCACCACCGGTGTCCACCGCCTGCAGCAGATGGCCGCGCGCGGCGAGCTGATGTTCCGTGCCATCAACGTCAACGACAGCGTCACCAAGAGCAAGTTCGACAACCTCTACGGCTGCCGTGAGTCGCTGGTGGACGGCATCAAGCGCGCCACCGATGTGATGATCGCGGGCAAGATCGCCGTCGTCTGCGGCTACGGCGACGTCGGCAAGGGCAGCGCGCAAGCGCTGCGGGCGCTCTCGGCCCAGGTGTGGGTGACCGAGATCGACCCGATCTGCGCGCTCCAAGCGGCGATGGAGGGCTACAAGGTCGTCACGATGGACTGGGCGTGCGACAAGGCCGACATCTTTGTCACCGCCACCGGCAACAAGCAGGTCATCACCTACGAACACATGGCGCGGATGAAGGATCAGGCCATCGTCTGCAACATCGGTCACTTCGACAACGAAATCGATGTCGCCGCGCTGGAGGCGCGTTGCCACTGGGAGGAGATCAAGCCACAGGTCGATCATGTGATCTTTGAAGACGGCAAGCGCATCATCCTGCTGGCCAAGGGGCGGCTGGTCAACCTGGGCTGCGCCACCGGCCATCCAAGCTATGTGATGAGCAGCTCGTTTGCCAACCAGACGATCGCGCAGATCGAGCTCTACACGCACCGCGACTACTACGAGAAGGGCAAGGTCTATGTGCTGCCCAAGCACCTGGACGAAAAGGTGGCACGGCTGCAGCTGCGCAAGCTGGGCGCGATGCTGACCGAGCTGACCGACGAGCAGGCCAGCTACATCGGGGTGCCGAAAGAGGGGCCGTACAAGCCCGAGACCTACCGCTACTGAAGCCGCGGGGCGAGCGCGCTCATGCGGGCCGACCAAGCGCTGGTGCAGGCGGGGCTTGTGGCCTCGCGCTCGGCCGCGCAGCGGCTGATTGCCGCCGGCGCCGTGCGCTGGCGGGCGGGCGAGGGCGCCCCGTGGCAGCCGCTGCACAAGGCGGGTGAACGGGTGGCGCCGCAGGCGCAGTGGCAGCTTGCAGACGACGCCGAGCTGCGCTATGTCTCGCGCGCCGGGCTCAAGCTGGCGGCGGCGCTGCAGCGAACCGGCGTGCCGGTGGCCGGGCGCCGCTGTCTGGATGTGGGGCAGAGCACCGGTGGTTTTACCGACTGCTTGCTGCAGGCG
>NZ_JARJMT020000156.1 GCF_029335975.1 Tepidimonas sp. | reverse complement strand
CAGCTGCTGCGCCAGCAGCACCGGGGCGGCCGTGTTGGGGGCCCAATGCGCGCGCAGGCTGGCCTCATTGACCGTCAGGGCGTCGTCGTATTCGAAGCGCGAGGCCGAATTGACCAGCGCGCACAATCCAGAGAAGCGCTGCGCCGCCAAGGGCACCAATTCGCGGCAGGCCTGCTCGTCGGCGAGGTCGGCGGCGAACGCCTCGGCCTGCACCCCAAATTGGCGGCACGCGCAGACCGTATCGGCCGCCTCGGCGGCCGAACCGCGGTAGTGCACCGCCACATGCCAGCCAGCCTGCGCCAGTGCCAGCGCAATCGTGCGACCCAGGCGGCGCGCGGCACCGGTGACCAGCACGGCGCGTTCGGGGTTGGGGTTGGGGTGGGATGACATTGCGACAGGATACGGGTCGGAAATCGGGCGCACAATCATGCCATGAGCCTGCTTGTCCACACCGCACTGGCGGTCGATTCCAACTCCGGGGGCCACACGGCTGCCCCCGTTGTATCCGTCGTGCGAGATGCGTTGGCCGAGTCGGGCGGCTGGTTGCCGTTCGACCGCTTCATGGCGCTGGCGCTGTACCACCCGCAGGGCGGCTACTATGCCAGTGGGGCCCACGGCATTTTTGGGCATGGACCGAGCGACGGCAGCGACTTCGTCACGGCGCCGCTGGTGTCGCCGCGGTTCGGGCAGGTGCTGGCCCGCCAAGTCGCGCAAGCCCTGCAGGCCACGGCTGTGCAAGACGTCTGGGAATTCGGCGCGGGCACCGGGGCGCTCGCAGCACAACTGATCGACACGCTCGACACCCTCGGTCTGCCTCCACCTCGCTATCACATCGTGGAGCTGTCGGCGCCCTTGCGTCAGCGGCAGGCCCAGCGGCTGGCGCGTTGGGCCGACCGCGTACACTGGCACGATCGCTTGCCCCAGGTCATCGAGGGCGTGGTGCTGGGCAACGAAGTGCTGGACGCCATGCCGGTCAAGCTGCTGCACCGTGTCGACGGCGTGTGGCACGAGCGCGGCGTGGCGTGGGATGAAGGGGCAGGGCGCTTCGTTTGGCAGGACCGTGCCACCGACTTGCGCCCGCCGTGCGTGCTCGACGGTGAGCACGACTACCTGACCGAAATCCACCCGCAGGCCGAGGCCTTCGTGCGCACGGTGGGCGAGCGGTTGCGGCATGGAGCGGCCTTCTTCATCGACTACGGCTTCCCCGAACGTGAGTACTACCATCCCCAGCGCATCATGGGAACCTTGATGTGCCACCGGGCGCACCGCGCCGACGCCGATCCGCTGACTGACGTGGGAGCCAAAGACATCACCGCACATGTCAATTTCACCGGCATCGCCCTGGCGGCGCAGCAGACGGGGCTGGAGGTGCTGGGCTACACCAGTCAAGGGCGTTTTTTGCTCAATGCCGGGCTGCTCGACGGCCTGGACGATGCGCCCCTGCCCGAGCGTGTCGCGGCCCTGAAGCTGGTGCATGAGCACGAGATGGGCGAGCTCTTCAAGGTCATCGGCTTGGCGCCACCCGCGAGCAGCCGGGGCTGGGTGCCGATGGGCTTTGCGCACGGCGACCGTACCCACACCCTGTAACCCAGGCGCGCCATGATCCGCTGGATGATCGTCATCTTTTTGGCGCTGGTGCTGATCAGTTGGATGACGCCGCTGCTGCGCCGCCTGGGCCTGGGGCGGCTGCCGGGGGATTTTCATTTCCGCCTGTTTGGGCGCGAATGGTTCATTCCGCTGACCAGCACCATCGTGCTGAGTCTGTTGGCGTCGGCGCTCGCGCGATGGATTTGATGCGCTGATGAGCGTGCGGTGGGCCCGTGCGCCGTACTCGGCAGGGTATGCCTTGAATCCGCCAGGAGATGCCCCATCTTCCGGACATCCCTGTCTCATCCGGAGCGCCGTATGACCACCGAACCGCTGCACATCGTCTGTCCCCATTGCCACACCACCAACCGGGTGCGGGCCGATCAGCTCGGGCAGGCGCCGGATTGTGGCCGTTGCCACCGGCCGCTGTTCGACGGACACCCCGTCGCGCTGGATGCCGAAGCCTTCGAGCGCCACGTGGGGCGCAGCCAGATCCCGGTGCTGGTGGATTTTTGGGCGCCCTGGTGTGGGCCGTGCCGCATGATGGCACCGGCCTTCGAAGCCGCGGCGCAGCAGCTGCAGCCGCGTGTGCGGCTGGCCAAAGTCAACACGGAAGAAGAGCCAGGCCTGGCCGCGCGCTTTGGCATCCGCAGCATCCCGACCTTGGCGCTGTTCATTGGCGGGCGCGAGGTCGCCCGTCAGGCGGGCGCCATGGGACAGGCCGACATCGTGCGGTGGGTGGGCGCTGCCCTGGCGCGCGCGCAGTGAACCTGACCGCCCAGCCCGGGCTGGGCGGCCTTCAAGCCGCGAGTGCCGCGGCGATGGCGTGCTGGCGCGCGTGCTCGATGGCCGCCCCGATGCGTTGCCCCAGGTCGCGCGCATCGGGATGGCGGGCCTGCGTCTGCTGCGCCACGGTGGCTGTGTCCACCGCCAGCGCCGCGCGCAGGGCCGCCCGCAGGCGGCCGGCTTGGGGGTAGGGGTGTGCCTCGTGGTGCAGTCGGCCGCGGGCATCGCATTCGCAGGCCAGCAGCACCTGTTCGAACCGCTCGGGGCGGCGCAGCGCATCGCAGCGTTGCAGCAGGCGCAGGGTGGCGGCTGCGCTCAAAGTATCACAGCGGTGGATGTGGCCATGCTCGCGCGCCACCACCTCGGCCAGTTCACGGCAGTCGCGCGGCACGCGCCAGCGCTCGCTCACCGCACGCAGCAGCTTGACGCTGCGCTCCTCGTGTCCGAGGTGACGGGGCAGCACATCCTGCGGCGTCGTGCCCTTACCCAGATCGTGGCACAGGCAGGCATAGCGGGTGGCCAGCGGGGCGTCCAGGCGAGCGCTCATGTCCAGCACCATCTCCAGGTGTCGGCCGGTGTCCACCTCGGGGTGGTAGTCGGCGCGCTGTGGCACGCCCCACAGGCGGTCCACTTCGGGCAGCAGCACGCGCAAGGCGCCACAGTCGCGCAGCACCTGCAGCATGCGCGAGGGGCGCGGCTCCATCAAGCCGCGCGCGAGCTCCTGCCACACCCGCTCGGGCACCAGGTGATCCACCTCGCCGTCTTCGACCATCGCGCGCATCAGCGCCAGCGTTTCTGGCGCCACGGTGAAATCCGGCCAGCGTGCCGCAAAGCGCGCCATGCGCAGGATGCGCACCGGGTCCTCGGCAAATGCTGCGGTGACATGGCGCAACACCTTCTCGCGCAAATCGCGCCGGCCGCCATAAGGGTCGATCAGGCGCGCATCGGCGGGGTCGAAGCGACCTTCGGCATCCAGCGCCGCGGCCGGCAGCGCCATGGCGTTGATGGTTAGGTCGCGCCGCGCCAGGTCCTGCTCCAGCGTTACGCTGGGGTCGGCGAAAAACTCGAAGCCGTGGTAGCCCCGCGCGCTTTTGCGCTCGGTGCGCGCCAGCGCATACTCCTCGCGCGTGACCGGATGCAAAAAGACGGGAAAATCCCGCCCCACGGGCAAAAAGCCCTGCGCCACCATC
The DNA here is from genome assembly GCF_029335975.1 of Tepidimonas sp. Classification (GTDB taxonomy): domain Bacteria; phylum Pseudomonadota; class Gammaproteobacteria; order Burkholderiales; family Burkholderiaceae_C; genus Tepidimonas. Next base: position 3,882 of record NZ_JARJMT020000156.1, on the reverse strand, counting down.
GCCTCGGGCGTGGCGCCGACCACCACCCAGTCGCGGTCGGCGTGGGCGGTGCCGTCGGGCCGCCGGTGCACCGGGTGAAAAGCCCCAAGCAAGCCGTCGCGCACCGCGCCGCCAACCAGGTAGATCTGCACCGTGGGCGCGATCAGGCGTACTTTTCCAGAATGCGCGTGGAGCGTTCGACCTCGCGCATCGTCTCGTCGTCGGAGACGGCCACCGACTCCATCACCGAGCAGGCCATCATGCGAAAGAAGGCCTTGTCCATGGCCTTGCGCGCCGCCGACATCTGCTGGGCGATGTCCTCGCACGGCCGGCCGGACTCCACCATCTCGATCAAGGCGCGCACCTGGCCCTCGATGCGCTTCAAGCGGTTGACCACGTCCCGCTGGTGTTCATCACGGTAGCGCGACGGCGGCGTGCCGGCCCGGTTCGCTTCGGCCGAGCGGCATTCGCCGCTGGGGGTGGGTTCCATCATGACGACGCCTTTTGAGTATTCGATCAAAACCTTGAGTGTGCCAAAAAACCGGCGCGCTGGACATTGGACCAGTGGTCGCGCTGGGAATGAGGTTCGTCGTAAACCCTACCCCCTAGGGTTAATGCGGATAGAAGGGGGCTTTTTACCTCGCTAAGCTGGCTGACGTCTTGATTTAAATTAAAGCCCCCTGGGGCGCAGGAGCGAGAGGACATGAGCCCATTTCGTCAAACCTGGCGGCAAGCGGCCGCCGCGCTTATGTTGGCGGTCAGTGCCGGTGCCATCAGCGGCTGCGGCACCGTGGCGACGATCGGCAAACTAGAGGACGGCGCCGGTGCCGAGGCGATGAAAATGTGGGACCGCTGGATCGAGGGCGACGGTGACATTGCGGTGGCCACCACGTGGGAGCGCAAGGTCAAGCCGGGTCTGACCGTCGCCGAGGTCGAGGAGATCATGCGCAATGTGATGGTGGAGCGCAATATGCGCGACGTCGGCACGCTGCCGCTGTCCAAGGAACTGGAGGCACGATCCGGCAAGAAGGAGCCGGTGCTCACGATCTACCAGTTTTGCAGCCCCAACATCGCGCGTCACATGGCCGATTTCAGCCCGCACATGGCTGCCTACATGCCATGCCGCATCGCGCTGGTGGAGCGGCCCGATGGCCTGTGGCTGTACACGCTCAATATGGACATGATGGTCAAGATGGGCCGCAAGCTGCCCTCGCCGCTGAAGGAGGAGGCATGGAGCGTGCGCGAGGCGGTCTGGGACATGATGGAGCGTGCATCCAAGGGCGAGTTTTGATCTGCCCGCTCGCAAATATCCATGAGCAGAGGAGAACCCTATGACGACGATACGCAACCGAGTTGGGCTGCGGCAAGCCGTGGCCGTTGTCGCGCTGTTGGCCGCCCCATGGGCACAGGCCACCAACGGCTACTTTCCGCACGGCTTCGGCCTAAAGGCCAAGGGCATGGGTGGCGCCTCCATCGCGCTGGCGCACGACGCCTTTGCCGGCGTCAATAACCCGGCTGCCGCAGCCTTCGCCGGCAACCGCTGGGATGTGGGCGCCGAGATCTTCCGTCCTTACCGTGATGCGCAGTTCACCGGACAGACGCCGGTGGTGGAAAGCGGCCGCACGGCGTTCCCGATCCCGGAGTTCGGCTACAACGCCAAGTTGTCCGAAAAGCTGGCGCTCGGCGTGACGGTGTATGGCAATGGGGGGATGAACACCTCATACGCGCCGTTTCCGAACGGTGTCAACCTGCTGGGTGGGCAAGGCAAGCTCGGCGTGGACCTGATGCAGCTGATCGTTGCGCCGACCCTGGCCTATCGGGTGGCCGATGGGCATGCACTGGGCATCTCGCCGCTGTTGGTGCTGCAGCGCTTCGAGGCCTATGGTCTGCAGGGCTTTTCGATGATGTCGCAGTCGCCGGGCGATGTCACCAACCGCGGCAAAGACACCAGCACCGGTATCGGCGTGCGCCTGGGCTATTTCGGTCAGCTGGGCGATCGCGTGACGATCGGTGCCGCCTATTCGCCCAAGACCAACATGGGCCGCTTCGAGCGCTACAAGGGGCTGTTTGCCGGCAGCGGCGACTTCGATATCCCGGAGAACTACGGTATCGGTGTGGCGGTGCAGCTCAGCCCGGCGCTGACCGTGGCGCTGGATGCCACGCGCATCAAATACGGCGGTGTGCCGGCGATCGCCAACGGCAGCCTCAGTCAGGTGATGGGTGGCCAGCCGCTCGGCGCAGCGGCGGGCCCCGGGTTTGGCTGGCGCGACATCGGGGTCGTCAAGGTCGGCGTGCAGTGGCAGGCCAGCCCGCAGTGGACGTTGCGCGCCGGCTACAACCAGGGTGACAACCCGATCCGGCCGCAGGACGCGATGTTCAATGTGCTGGCCCCCGGCGTGATACGCGAGCACTTCACCTTCGGCGCCACCTACGCGCCGGACAGGGACAGCGAGTGGACGTTCGCGCTGTGGCACGGCCGGCGCGAGACGGTGGTGGGGCCGAGCGTGGACTTTGTGTCTGGTGCAATGAATCCCACCGGCACGCGCATCGGCATGCACCAGAACGGCTTCGGGCTGCAGTACAGCCGCAAGTTTTGAGCTGGGCAAAGCGATGGGCCGCCGCTCGGCGTAAGGGCGGCGGCTTTTTTACCGCCGTCGATGCGCGGTGCGGCGGATGGCGATCAGGGGGTCGGCCGGGCCGTCCAGGTCCAGATAGCGGGCCGCGATCGGCTCCACCGGGCTGGGGGTCAGGCCCAGATCGGTCAGGGTCGGCAGGGTGCCGCTGGCGATGTTGTCCACTTCCATCGAACGCAGGTTGTCGGTGCTCAGCAGCGGCTCGCCCGGCATCAGCTCCATCATCAGTGCCTGCAAATACGCCAACGCGCGCGGCAGGCCAATCACCGGCCGCGGGTGACCGCTGAGCCGCCCTGCCAGTCGGACCAAGTCGGCCAGCGTCCAGACTTCCGGGCCGACCGCCTCGAAGGTGCGGCCGGTGGTGTCGTCGCGCTGCAGGCAGGTGACGATGGCCTGCGCCACGTCGCCCACCCACACCGGCTGAAATCGCGCCTGCGCCCCGGCCAGCGGCACCACCGGCAGGCTGCGTTGCAGCCGTGCAAAGAGGTTGAGGAAGCGGTCTTCGGCGCCAAAGATGACGCTCGGACGCAACACAGTCAAGGCCAGGCCCGATGCGGCAGCCTGCTGCAAGACGGCTTCTCCCTCGCCCTTGGTTTGCAAGTAGAGGGACGGCCCCTTGGGATCGGCCCCCAAGGCGCTGACGTGCACGAGCCGGCGCACCCCGGTGGCCAACATCGCCTGGGCCAGTCGCTGCGGCAATGCCACATGCACCTGCTCGAAGCGGCGCCGGCTGCCCTGCAGCACCGCGATCAGATTGACCACCGCGTCGTGGCCTGGCAACAGCTCCTCCAAGGCACGATCGCGATGCACATCGATGGCGAGCACATCCACCATCGGCAGCATCTGTACCACTTTGGCATGCTCTAGGCGGCGCGTCGGCACGGTGACGCGCACGCCGAGCCGCGTGAGTCGTTCGCAGACATGGCGGCCAACGAAGCCAGTGCCGCCCAATACCAGCACATGTTTCATGGTGTCCTCGCGTTCCTTCGGGGCCATATCGGGGTGGCGATCGCTGCGCCGTCACGGCAGGTCCATGTCCGGCGCCCGCGCCGTCGTCAGCCGGGGGCCAATGCGCCCGAGCCGGCTGCTCAGGCGCTGCGGCTGGCCGCTCAGAATGGCGGCGTAAACCGTGGTGTTCGACAGCACCCGCTTGACATAGTCTCGTGTCTCGTCAAACGGAATGTTTTCGATCCAGACCGCCGCTTCCAGCTCTGGGCCCTGGCGCCATTGGCGCGGACGTCCCGGCCCTGCATTGTAGGCCGCCGCCGCC